>NZ_JBFALF010000017.1:0-218597 GCF_040656115.1 Nonomuraea sp. NPDC050202
CGCGGCGCGGGGGCGGTTGGGTTGTTGTTTTGTGGGGGTGGGGTGGGTGGGGGCGGGGGTGGGGTGGGGGGGGTAGTCGGGGGTTCATTCCCTTCGGGGGCCGGCGCGGGGGCCCCGCGCCCCCGCCCGCGGCGGTGGATCAGCTGCAGGTGGGGTTGATCGCGCCCGTCAGCGCCTTGTGGGCGTCGTGGACGCGCTTGACGTCCGGCTTGGTGATCGCCCGGTCGTACGTCATGAGGCCGTTGATCTCGGTCTCGACGTCGGTGGTCTGGGTGTAGATGGCGGCGCTGAGCTGCTCGCAGGCGTGCAGCTTCGCCAGTTCCCCGGCCATGCTCACGTAGCGGGTGGTGAGGGCCTCCGGGTCGGGCTCGACCGCGTAGCCCCAGCCGCCGCCGGACCAGGTGTGGCCGACGACGGGCAGGGCCAGGCCGCCGTACTCGCCGATCACGTTCGCCCTGCTGCCGGACGGCTTGCCGGGGTTGCCGGGGCCCGGGTAGATGTGGAAGTCCTTGACGTCACCGTTGCCGCCGTCCACGGCGCCGCAGCAGTTGATCCCGCTCATGTTGTTGACCAGGCGCGAGGGGTCCCAGCTCTTGACCAGGTTGGCGACGCGCGCCTGGTCGTACTGGCCCCAGCCCTCGTTGAAGGGCACCCACATGATGATCGACGGGCTGCTGCGGTGCTGGTCGACCAGCTCCTTCAGCTCGGCCTCGAACTGCGGCCTGTCGGTGGTGCGGAAGGCCGACGGCATGTCCTGCCAGACCAGCAGGCCGAGCTTGTCGGCGTGGTGGTACCAGCGGTCGGACTCGACCTTGACGTGCTTGCGCACCGCGTTGAAGCCGAGGGCCTTGGTCTGCTCCAGGTCGTAGCGCAGCGCCTCGTCGGTGGGCGGGGTGTAGATGCCGTCGGGCCAGAAGCCCTGGTCGAGCGGGCCGATCTGGAAGACCGGCTGCCCGTTGAGCATCATGCGCCAGCCGGCGACGGAGATGGAGCGCATCCCGAAGTACGACTCCACCTTGTCGTTGTTGAGCCTGACCTCCAGGTCGTACAGGTGGGGGTCATCGGGCGACCAGAGCTTGGGGTTCGGCACGGGCAGGCGCAGCTCCTTGCCGGTCGCGCCGCGGACGGTGCCGACGACCTTGTGGCCGTCCCTGGCGATCACGGTGGCGGTGCCGGGCGCGCCGTGGACGGTCACGTACAGGGCCTGGCCGCGCAGGTCGGGCTCGGTGTCCACGCGCTCGATGTGGTCCTTGGCGACCGGCTCGATCCAGACGGTCTGCCAGATGCCGGACACGGAGGTGTACCAGATGCCGCCCGGGTTGAGGCGCTGCTTGCCGATGGCTTGGGCGCCGTTGTCGGTCGGGTCGGTGACGCCGACTACCAGTTCCTGCTCGCCGGAGCCCTTGAGCGCGCCGGTGACGTCCACGCTGATCCGGTCGTAGCCGCCCTTGTGGGTGGCGACCCGCCTGCCGTTGACGTAGATCGTGGCGTCCCAGTCCACGGCGTCGAGGTGCAGCATCAGCCGCTCGCCGCGCCAGCCGCGCGGCACCTCGAACGTCCTGCGGTACCACATGCGCTCCTCGTGCCGGCCGATGCCGGAAAGCTGCGACTCCACCGGGTACGGCACGACGATCTTCTCGGCCAGGTCCTTGCCGATGGGCGCGGCCTCGCCCTCCTTGGCCGGCGCGAACTGCCAGATGCCGTTGAGGCTGCGCCAGCGCTCGCGGGCGAGCTGCGGCCTGGGGTACTCGGGCAGCGGGTTGTCCTTGTCCACCTGGTCGGCCCACTTGGTCCTGAGGACGTAGGTGGAGGCGTTGACCACGTGCGCGAACGGGTAGGCGGCCAGCGGGGTGCCGTCGGCGTGGGCGATGCCGCCGCTGCCGTCGTAGGAGGTGCGCACGGTGCTGCCGGCCTTGGACGGGACCTGGGCGCCCAGCTTGAGCTCCACGGTCTCGGGGCTCTTCAGCGTCGCCGAGGTGACGGGCCAGGCGGCGGCGCCGACCGTGACGGCCAGCTTCTGCGCCGCGTTCGCGGGCAGCGCGGCGAGCGGCTTGGCGAAGGTCAGCGTGGCGACGTCGCCGGCGGCGTTCAGCCTGGCGTCGTACGGCCCGTCGGGCTGGAAGTCGGCCGGCACCGTGAGCGCGTCCATGGGCACGACGGCCTTCGGCTGGCTGGGGCTCTGCCAGCGCAGGCGCAGGTGGGCTCCGCCGAAGTGCTCGAAGTACTCGACCTTGATGTCGTACTTCTTGTTCGCCTCAAGGGCGATCGGGGTGCCGGCCTGCTCCTTGTCCCAGTCGTCCACCCAGTGGTCGATGATCGGCTGCCCGTTGACCCACAGGCGGAAGCCGTTGTCGCCGATCATCGAGAAGGTGTAGGTCTCGGAGTACTTGGGGGTGATCTGTCCCGTCCACCGGACGGTGACGTCGTCCTCCCTGCCGGTCAGCAACTTGAACGTGGGGTTCAGGTCGGCCAGTTCCAGGTTGGGATCGATGATGCTCGCCTTGAGCTCGGCGAAGTCGAACGTGCCCGCCGCCGAGGCGAGGTAGTAGTCGCCGCGCAGCCCGTTCCGCTCGGGAAGGGCCGCCGAGGCGGGTGCCGGCATCTGCCATAACACGGACATCAGTACGGCCAGCAGCAACGCGAGGCGCTTACGCACGGGGGGTCCTTTCGCAACGCAGCCGATCAGGTTCGGACAGCTTTTGACCCTGACAGGCTCCAAAGTAAGCACCGACGGCCCGAGATGGTCAAGATTCCCGATCAGATTCGTTCTTATTCGGTCAGAGCTGAACCGGCCGGGCTCACGCGAGGCGCCGCCATGATGTGCGCGTTCCACTGCGGGCACGAACCTGCCATGAATCGTCATTACGGCATTAGTTCCATTGCCGTAATCGTCTATTGCCAGGACCGCTCGCGCTTCCTTAGGTTTCGGTCATGACCCTAATCGAACGCTTAGCGGCGTGCGGCATGGCCGCCGCCCTCGCCGTGCTCGGCGGCGCCACCCCGGCGGTCGCGGGAGCACCGCGCGTGGCGGATCTCGGCGTCCCGCTGCAGGACGTCCTGCTGGTCGGCGGCGTGGTGGCCCCCGGACCCGGCGGTCGGACGGTGCTGTGGGGCGCGTCCTCGGGCGCCCCCGCCCACCTCAACGCCCTCGATCCCGTGACCGGAGCCGAGGTCGCCAGGTACGACCTGCCGGGCGCCGGCGGCTCCTGGGCCGTGGACGCCGCTCCGGACGGCAGCGTCTACGTCGGCACGTACGGCGACACCACCCCCGGCGGCCGCCTCTACCGCTGGACCGATCAGGGCGGCGTCCAGGACCTCGGCAAGCCCGTGGCCTCGGAGACCTTCGTCTGGTCCGTGGCCGCGGGCGAGGGCGCCACGGTGTACGGCGGCACGTCACCTGGCGGCCGGCTGTTCTCCTACGATCCCGCGACAGGCGTGCGCGACTACGGCAGGCTCTCGCCCGCCCACTCCTACGTCCGCAGCGTCTCCTACGCCGGCGGCAAGATCTACGCCGGCACCGAGGCCCCCGCCGCCGTCTTCGAGATCGACGCGGCCACCGGCGCGACCAGGCAGCTCCCCGTACCCGAGGGCCTGGACCCTGCCGACAAGTGGGCCTACGACGTGAACGCCGCGGGCGGCTACCTCTACGTCCGCTACGGCGGCGCGAGCCCCGGCCCGCTGCGCGTCTGGGACATCGCCGCCGGCCGGTGGACCGGCGCGCTGGAGTCCGTCCACGGCCTGGACGTCTCGCCCCCGGACGCCGACGGCGCCGTCTACCTGGTCAGGAGCGGCGAGCTGGTCCGCTACGACCCCCGGACCGGGGCCGTCACGGGCACCGGCATGCCGTTCACGGGCCGGGTGGCCAACACGCGCGGCATCGGCTGGGCCGAGCTGGGCCTGCCCGACTACCCGGGCAGGAGCGTCGTCGGCCTGCTCTGGCGCGGCCTGATGTTCCGCTACAACCCGCAGACCGGCGCGAAGTCGTTCGTGCAGACGGCGGTCAGGGGCGAGCCCATCGACGTGACGGCGCTCGCGCAGGGCCCCGACGGCCGCATGTACGCCGGCGGCTTCCTCAACGGCGGCTTCGCCGCCCTGGACCCGCGGACGGGGCAGCGGGAGGAGTTCCACACCTTCTCCCAGAGCGAGGACATGGTCGCCCACGACGGCAGGCTCTACGTCGGCGCCTACCCGGATGCCAGGGTCTACGCCTACGACCCCGCGCTGCCGTGGAACAGCACCGAGTACTCGCCCAGCCCCGAGCCGGGCCAGGCGCCCAACCCGGCCCGGCTGTTCGACCTCGCCGCCGACAAGCAGATCAGGCCGCGGGCGCTGGTCTCGGCGGGCCGCTACCTGGCCGCGGGCACCATGCCTGACCTCGGCCATCTCGGCGGCGTCCTGGCCGTCTGGGACCCGCGTACGGGAACGCTCAAGCACGCGGAGCGCAACGTCGTCCAGGACCAGAGCATCGTCTCCCTCGCCTACCGCGACGGCGTGCTGTACGGCGGCACGTCCATCTACAGCGGCCAGTCGGCCACGCCACCGACGCAGCCGGAGGCGAAGCTGTTCGCGTGGTCGGTGAAGGAGGACCGGCTGCTGTGGGAGATCGTCCCCGCTCCGGGCAAGCCCGCCGTCCCGGCGCTGGCGTTCGACGGCCGGGGGCGGCTGTGGGGGATCGCCGGCGGCGAGGTCTTCGCGGTGAGCACGGCCGCCCGCGAGGTCGTCGAGCGCGTCACGCTGTCGGGCAGCAAGAGCGCCGGCGGGCAGCTCGCCTACAACGAGCGCGACCGCAAGCTGTACGGCGCGCACGCCGGCCAGGACCTCTTCTCCCTCGACCCGCGGACCGGGCGGCACACCGTGCTGCGGCAAGGGCCCGTGCAGCACCTCGCGGTGCACGGGTCCGGTGACGTCTACTTCGCTGAGGGGCCCCGGCTGTTCCGCCTGACCCGCTAGCCCCGCGGACGGCAGCGCCCCCTACCCTCGCTGGAGGAGGGGGCGCCCCGGTCACCCGCAGATCCGGTAGGTGGAGAAGTTCTCGTAGCGCGACAGGTAGAGGTGCCCGTCGGGGCCGAGCGCCATCGTCGAGACCGGGCGGACGATCCGCGCGAACGCCATCGTCGCCGGATCGATCCGGTACGCCTTGCCCTGCACCTTGCCCCACAGGGAGCCCTGGTGGAAGACGAGGTGCGTGTCCAGCCAGACCTGGGTGGCGCCGGCCCAGGGATAGGACTCGTGCCGGACGGACCTGACGGTCCGCCCGGTGGCCGGGTCCAGCTCGAACAGCGTGTCCGGGCTCAGCCCCCACAGCCGCCCGGCACCGTCGAAGGTGATCGAACCGAGCGCCAGGTCGCCGGCGACGGGGGTGGTCCGCCACAGCACCGAGTCCGTGGCGATGTCGTACGCGAACGCCGCGGCCTCGCCCGCCGGCGTGCTGGTGCCGCCGAAGGCCGAGGTGGCCCCGTAGACGATCCCGTCGCGGTAGGCCAGCCCGATGACGCTGTGGCCGGGCACGATGTCCCGCTTGATCACGCTGCGCCCGGTGGCGGGGTCGAGCAGCCCGAGCGCGCCGCCGTGGGTGCCGGCCCTGGGCACGGTGCCGAACGCCAGCCAGTCGCCCGCGGAGATCATCGCGAACGGGCGGTCCTGCTCCTGGGCGCCGAGGTCGAGCAGGAGCTCGGGCGCGGAGCCGGTCCACTCGTAGATGCGGGCCCCGGGGTAGACGCCGAGGTAGAGCCTGCCCTTGTGGGTGACCATGCCCTCGCTCTGGCCGACCTCCGGCCAGAACTCCGCCTCGCCGGTGGCCGGGTCGTAGGCGGCCAGGCCGCCGGTGAAGAAGCCGCCCGCGTACAGGCGGCCGTCGGGGCCCGCGCCCATGGAACGGATGGTGACGTGCAGGGGGGTCAGCGTGCTCTCGATCAGCCGGCCCTGCCCGGTCCTGCGGTCGAAGTGCCAGATGTGGCCGGTGGAGCTGGTGCCGACGAGCACGGGCCCGAGCCAGCCGAGCGGGCGGGCGGCTCCCTTGCCGTAGCCGGTGAAGCCCAGCCGGGTGATCTTTCCGGAGCGCAGGTCGTACCTGACGAGCTCGTCGTCCTGGAACAGGTAGAGGTCGTGGCCGTGCCGGCCGCCGCCCACGGTGAGGTTGTCCACGTCGGGCACGACGTCCTTCCACCTGCGTGCGCGCAGGTCGTACACGCCCATGGGGTTGGTGCCCGTGGAGGTGGCGTAGCGGACCAGGAGGTAGCGGCCGGAGACGTGCACGTCGTAGGCGTAGCCGGTGCCCTCGATGGGCGGGTCGATCACCTGCCGCACCGTGCCGCCGCCGGGGGCGAGCACGGCGACCTTCATGCTGCGGGCGCCGACGCCGGCGTACACGGTGCCGTCCCCGCCCACGGCCAGGTCCCTGACGAGCTGGTCGCCCGGCACCGGGGTGCCCAGGTCGGCGTACGTCCCGGTGGCGGTGTCGTAGCGGAAGAGCTTGCCCGTGGGCGAGGTGCCTCCGTACACGGCCGAGCCATCGGGCGACGTGGCCACCGTCCAGACGAAGGACTCGCCGGGGATGGCGATGCCCAGCTCGCTCACCTGGTCGGTGAACGGGTCGTAGCGGAACAGGCGGCCCATCGCGCCGGCGGTGCCGTTGTAGCTGCCCACGTACACCGAGTGGTCCGGGGCGACGGTGACGGCCCAGGAGCCCAGCGCGAGCGGCAGCGGCCGCTCGCCGATCAGGCGGCCGTCCCGGGCGTCCCTGATCCCGAGCAGCGCCTCGCGGGAGGCGGCTGAGGTGACGGAGTAGATCCGCGGGCCCTGCGGGTGATCGGCGTCCAGTGCGGTGCCCGCCGTGGTGATGCCCTTCAGCGGGAGCGTGCCGAGATTGCCGAAGCCACAGCCCGTGGGCGGGACCGCCGCGGATTCGGCCTGGGCCGGTGCGGTGAGACATAAGGCGACGAGGAGTATCGCGGCGATGACGCGCATGTAGACCTCCAAGAGGGAGATAACGGTCTTGACCGTAATTTGCCGAGCGCATCATGTCCAGAGACCGACCGGATGGGCCGTGGCCGGGCCGGCGTCGATCGGCTTCGTTCTCGATCGATCACACGTGAACCCCGCCGGTTGCCCGATCGACTATGATCGGGTCGTGAGCGACACGCACAGTGACGGACGCAGGCCCGTGTTCGCCGCCGAGCGCCGGCAGCGCATCCTCGAGCTGGTGCGTGCCAACGGCGCCGTGTCGCTGCGCGAGCTGGCCCAGGCGGTGCACTCCTCCGAGGTCACCGTCCGCCGCGACCTGCGGGCGCTGGAGTCGGAAGGCCTGCTCAACCGCCACCACGGCGGCGCCACCCTGCCCGGCGAGCTGTCCCGCGAGGCCGGCTACGCGCACAAGGTCTCGCTGGAGGCGGCCGAGAAGGCCGCCATCGCCGACCTGGCCGGCGCGCTCGTCGAGGACGGCGACGCGATCGTGATCGGCCCCGGCACCACCACCCAGGAGTTCGCCCGCCGCCTGACCAGGCACTCCGAGCTGGCGGTGGTCACCAACTCGCTGCTGGTCGCGCAGGTGCTGGCCGGCTCGCCGCGCATCGAGGTGATGCTGACCGGCGGCTCGCTGCGCGGCCCGATCCTGGCCCTGGTGGGCAGCGCGGCCGAGCAGTCACTGGCCGGGCTGCGCGTGCGCCGGGCCTTCATCTCGGGCAACGGCCTGACCGCCGAGCGCGGCCTGTCCACGCCGAACATGCAGGTGGCGGGCGTCGACCGGGCGCTGGCGGCGGCGGCCGAGGAGGTCGTCGTGCTGGCCGACCACACCAAGGTCGGCGTCGACACGATGGTGCAGACCGTGCCGCCCGACCGCATCGACCACCTGGTCACCGACGACTCCGCGCCGCGCGACGTGCTCGACGAACTGAGCGCGCGGGGGGTCCGGCTCCACGTCGCCCAGTTCTGATCGAATGTGACAACCCCGTTACGAAAATGTTTCCTTCCTCGACCACGATCGAGGCGGAGGCAACCGTGCTGCAGGTCGCTGGCGTTCTCAAGGCGTTCCAGGGTGTCACCGCCCTCGACCACGTCACCATGTCCGTGCGCACCGGCGAGGTGCACGCCCTGGTCGGGGGCAACGGCGCGGGCAAGTCCACCCTCGTGAAGGTGCTGTCGGGCGTGCACCAGCCCGACGCGGGCGAGCTGCGCCTGCTCGGCGAGCCGGTCAGGTTCGCCGGGCCCGCCGACGCCAGGCGGGCCGGGATCGCCACCATCCACCAGGAGACGAACCTCGTGCCGACCATGAGCGTGGCCCGCAACCTGCTGCTCGGCAGGGAGCCGCGGGGCCGGCTCGGGCTGATCGACGCGGCGGCCGTGCACGCCCGCGCCGAGGAGGTGCTGGCCGCGTACGGGCTGGAGGTGGACGTGCGCCGCCCGCTCGGGTCGCTGGGCGAGGGCGCCTGCCAGATCGTGGCGCTGGCGCGGGCCGCCTCCGCCGACGCCCGCCTGGTCATCATGGACGAGCCCACCACGGCGCTGGACCACGCCGAGCTGCGGACCCTGTTCGCCGCCGTCGCCCGGCTGCGCGAGCAGGGCCGCTCGGTCATCTACGTCACGCACCGCATGGAGGAGCTGTACGGGATCTGCGACCGCGTCACGGTGCTGCGCGAGGGCCGCGTCGTGCACACGGGCCCGCTGGCCGGGCTCGACCGGCTGCGGCTGGTCTCGCTCATGCTCGGCCGCCCCTTCCACCCGGTGGAGGCCGCGCCGCAGGCGGGCGAGCCGGACGTGCCCGCCGACGCGCCGGTCCTGGAGGCCAAGGGCCTGACCCGCCACCACGTGCTGGACGGGGTGTCGCTGGAGATGCGGGCCGGCGAGGTCGTCGGCCTGGGCGGCCTGCTCGGCGCCGGGCGCAGCGAGACCGCGCGCGCCATCGCGGGCGCGCTGCCGGTGGACGCCGGCCAGGTCACGGTGGCCGGGACGCAGGCGCGCAAGTGGTCGATCAGGAGCGCCGTGCGCGCCGGGATCGGCCTGGTGCCGGAGAACAGGAAGACCGAGGGCATCGTGCCGACCCTGTCGGTGCGCGACAACATCGCCCTGGCCGCGCTGCCCCGCCTGTCGCGGGCGGGGATCGTGTCGGACACGCAGGTGGACAGCATCGTGGCGACGTTCATGCGGCGCCTGGGCATCAAGGCGGTCTCGCCCCGCCAGCCGGCCGGCGAGCTGTCGGGCGGCAACCAGCAGAAGGTGCTGCTGGCCAGGTGGCTGGCCATGCACCCGAAGGTGCTGCTGCTGGACGAGCCCACCAGGGGCGTGGACGTGGCGACCAAGCTGGAGATGCAGGCGTTGCTCGACGAGCTGGCCGTGGACGGCCTGGCCATCCTGCTGATCTCGTCGGACGTGGCCGAGCTGGTCGAGAACTGCGACAGCGTGGTCGTGCTCAGGGACGGCGCCATCACCGAGCAGCTCACCGGCCCCGAGGTCACCGAGGACCGCCTGCTGGCCGCCCTCGCCAAGGACTGACGGCCCGCCGGCCGGTGGAGCCGCCGAGCCCGTGAACGGCCGGCCCGCCCCCAGCACGCCGCCCGCCAGGGCTTCGACGATGTTCCAGCACCGCCATCATGATTACTCTCCGCAGTCATCAGGTAGTTCTCTGTTACCGATCACGGAATCGAGAACGGAGGCCGGCCGATGGACTACGTGCTGCCCCTGCGCTGGGAGGACGACTCCGGCATCGAGGAGCTGACCGCCTACCTGCGCGCGGTCCGCCGTCACGTGCGGGTCATCGTCGTGGACGGCTCGCCCCAGGAGCTGTTCGAACGGCACGCCGCCGCCTGGCGCGGGCTGGCGGCGCACGTCCGGCCGGCCGGCGACCTCCGCTTCGCCAACGGCAAGGTCAACGGGGTGATCACCGGCATGCGCCTGGCCAGGGCCGAGCACGTCGTCATCGCCGACGACGACGTCCGCTACGACGAGCGCGCTCTGGCCAGGATGGACGCCCTCCTCGCCGGCGCCGACCTGGTCCGCCCGCAGAACCACTTCACCCGGTCCCCGTGGCACGCCCGCTGGGACACCGCCAGGACCCTGCTCAACCGCGCCTTCGGCGCCGACTATCCCGGCACGCTGGGCGTGCGCCGCTCGTTCTTCGCCCGGATGGGCGGCTACGACGGTGACGTGCTGTTCGAGAACCTGGAGCTCATCCGCACCGTCCGCGCGCACGGCGGCAGGGAGCTGCGGCCCCTCGACCTCTACGTGCCGCGCCTGCCGCCCGGCGCCGCGCGCTTCTGGAGCCAGCGCGTCCGCCAGGCCTACGACGACCTGGCGCAACCCGCGCGCATGGCGCTGTTCCTGTCCGTGCTGCCCGCGGTGGCCGCCTGCGTGCTACGCCGCAGGTACGGTCCGGTGGCCGCCGGCACGGGCGTGGCCGTGGCGCTGGCGGAGATCGGGCGGCGCAGGGCGGGCGGCGCGCGGGTCTTCCCCCGCACGGCCGTGCTGTTCGCGCCCGTCTGGGTGCTGGAGCGGGCCACCTGCAGCTGGCTGGCCCTGGGGGCGGCGCTGTGCGGCGGCGTGCCGTACGCCGGGCGCAGGCTCCGGCGGGCGGCTCACTCCGTCCGGTGGCTGCGCAGGTCGGGCTCGCTGGCCGCGCGGAACCCGGCCGCCTTGTGCGAGCCGTCGCAGAAGGGCTTGGCCGACGAGAGCCCGCAGCGGCACAGCGCGACGGTGGCCCGGTCCGCGGGGATCGGCTCGCCGTCCTGAGTCACCAGCTCGAACGGTCCCCGCACCAGCAGCGGGCCGTCCTCGCACGGCGTCACCGTCACCCTGTCATCTCCCCGATGCGACATGCTCCTCCCCTTCCCCGCGGGAACACCCGTTCACCTGCGGGGTTGGCTCGCGAGCCGTCCGGGTACCAGAATCCGTGGCCCCCGCCGCCAACGCGAGGAGCCGCCGTGCGCCGATCATCCGTTCCGTCCCGCTCCCGCGAAGGGGGGCGGTGATGGCGTCCGCGTTCGACCCGTCGGCCTACGGGCGGAGCATTTCCGACATCTACGACGCGACCGTGGAGGACCTGCCCACCGACGCTGCCGTGGAGCAGCTCCACCGGCTGGCAGGCGACGGGCCCGTGCTGGAGTTCGGCATCGGCACGGGGCGGCTGGCGCTGCCGCTGGCCGCGCGCGGGGTCAGAGTGGCCGGCATCGACGGCTCCCCCGACATGGTGGCCGTCCTGCGCGCCAAGCCCGGCGGCGAGCACCTCCAGGTGGCCGTGGGCGACTTCGCCACCACCAGGGTCGGCGGGCTGTTCAGCCTGGTGGCGCTCACCACGAACACGATCTTCGCGCTGCCCTCGCAGGACGCGCAGGTCGCCTGCTTCCGCAACGCGGCCGCGCACCTGCGGCCGGGCGGGAGGTTCGTGGTGGAGGCGTGGGTGCCCGACCTGGCGGCCTTCCACCGCGGCGCCTCCCTGCGGCTGCTGGCGCTCGGCCAGGACGTGGTGGTCGCGGAGGCGGCCACGATCTCGCCCGCCGAACAGCTCATGGCGACCACCAAGGTACGGCTGACCGGCGAGGGGGTGCGGCTGCTGCCCGCCAACCACCGCTACGCCTGGCCCGCGGAGCTCGACCTGATGGGGCGGTTGGCGGGGATGGAGCGCGAGCACCGGTGGTCCGACTGGAACAGGACCCCCTTCGGGGACGACAGCCGGGCCCACGTCACCGTCTACCGCGTCCCACCGGACTGACCGTCTCCCCACCAGCCCGGCCGTCCTCCTGCTACCAGCCGCTCCGGGCGGCTGCGGGCCGGTCGGACGCGGACGCGGGCGGGGCGGGGTGCGCCTCGGCGTGCCTTCCGTTCCTTCCGTCAGGTGGCTCGGCCAGCGAGGTGGCTTCGCGTTCCCAGCAGGCCAGCACGTGCCCCGCCCACCGGCGTTCCAGCTCCAGCGCGCACGCGGCGCCCCACAGGACGTCGCCCGCGAGGGACGGGTGGGCGGTGGCGAAGCCGGCGCACAGGTCGTGCGCCGCGATCTGCTCGTGCACGGCATCGGCCTGCACGTGCTCGTCGTAGAAGCGGACGGCGTCGGCGTCGCCGCCGAGCCGGCGCAGCGCGTCACCGTAACGGCGGTTCGGCAGGGAGGAGGTCATCTCCAGCGCGGCCAGGTGCCCGGCCAGGGCGCCGCGCAGCCGCCGGTGCAGGCCGAACAGGGACATGACGTTGGAGATCGCGAGCGTGACGCCCGGCACCCGGTCCAGGTAGGCCCCGTAGGAGTCGTCCAGGCCGAGGCCGCGCATGGTGGCGCGGAACAGCTCGGAGTGCATGCGCTCGCGGCGTCCCCCGCCGTACTCGTCGGCCTGGATCTCCACCAGCGCGGCCTTCGGCCCGCCCGACAGCCGGGGGATCGCCCAGGTGTGCGGGTCGGCCTCCTTCAGGTGGTAGATCGACCGGTGGATGACGAACTCCCGGAACTGGCGGCGGTCGGCCCGGCGTGCCAGGAACCCGGACAGCGACGGGCCGTCGTCCGCGGCGACCAGCTCGTTGAGCGCCCGCCGCACCCCCTGCGGCCCGTCGAGAGCCGGGCGCGGCACGACCCGCGCGAGCGCCTCCTCGAAGCGCCGCTCCAGCACCGCCCGCGCGGCCAGCAGCGCCGGCTCCCACTCCCAGCGGTCGTCCACGTCGTCGAAGCCCTGGTAGTGCAGCTCGTAACAGGCGAACAAGGCGAGCTGGAAGTCGGAGTCGGCCAGGACCGCCCCAGCGCCGTCCGCGGTCAAGGCGTCCGGCGGCCTGACGTCCGGCCGCGTCACGTCCGGCGACCTGACATCCAGGCGCGTCACATCCGGCCGCGTCACATCCGGCCGCGTCACCTCCGGCCGCGTCACCTCCGGCGGCACGGGGTCCTGTCGCGTCAGGTCCAGCAGCGATGCGTCAAGCAGGCTCGCGTCCGGCGGGGACGACCGGTGCTCCGGTGGGCGGGTCAGGTGGGCGAAGAGCATCGCGGTGATGGGCCCGCGCGCCGCCGGGAGCCTCATCGCGGGCTCCCGCCCGCCGCCGCCTCCCCGGCGCGGTCGCGTCCGTCCCCGGCAACAGCCGTTCTCACGAGTGGCCCCCCTTCTCGCACCCAGCGAGTGCCCGCGATCAGGCGGTGCAAACCCGCAGGCCAGGCAGGGCGTGGCTAGTAGACCGAGATGTGCGGGTGATCGTAGTGGTTGGCCGTCGCGCCGCCGCGGTCGGACATGGTCCGCCACGAGCCGGTCCTGACGTGCCAGATGCGCTGCCGGTAGATCACGTACATGATCCCCAGCCGCTTGGCGTTCTTGATCGCCCAGGCGGAGATCTCGTCGCCGCGCTTCTGCTCGGCCACCGACGGGAACGCGCCGCCCCGGCTCAGCATGAAGTCGCAGGCCCGCCCGAGCGGGTGCTCGCCGCCGTCCTGGATCGCGCGGTAGCACCCGATCCCGTACGGCACCTCGAACCTCTCCTGGATGAGCTTCTTGACCAGCGCCATCCGGGGCGTGATGTTGTCGGGCCCCTGAGGCAGCTGCGGGACCCAGGTGCCGTCGGGCCGCCGGATCCCGGGAGCCGTGTAGAGCTGGTCGATCCTGTCCTTGATCTTCTCGATCTGCTTCTCGGCCTTCTTCTTGCCCTCCTCCAGGTCGCCGACGGTACGCTCCAGCTCCTCGGCGCGGTCGGCGGCCTCCTCCTCGGCCCGCGCGCGGGCGTCCCTGACCTCGGCGTAGCCGCGGAGCATGGCCTCTTCCTCGTCGATCACATGCTGGGTCAGCGCCATCCGGCTGAGCAGCGTGGCGGGGTCCTGGCCGCCGGCGAGCAGGGCCATCGGGCCGGGGTCTCCGCCGACGTAGCGGGCGACGGCCATGGCGCGCAGCTCGGTGGAGTGCCGGTCGTAGACCTCCTGGGCGGCGGCCAGCTTCTCCTTGGCCGCCTTCTCGGCCCGCTCCGCCTTCTGGTGGGCGATGCGGCTGTTGTAGTACTCGGTGATGAGCTTGTCCGAGTCCTTCTGCAGCGTCGCCAGCTCCTTCTTGAGCTGCTTGACGGTGGGCTTGGGCTCGGCCTGCGCCGGAGCGGCGGCCTGCAGCAGCATCACGGCGGCCGCGACGGCACAGCCGCGGCGCAGCCCGAGGGCGGAGGCCCAGGCAGGGTGCAACCGGACGGCGGAGGACGCAACCGCCACGCTTCTCCTTAGCCCGAGCCGCAGGGCAGATTCCGGTCATGAATTAATCAAGCCGACGGAACGCCCTCTATTCGACGCACGATAGTAGAGGATCACCCATCCCTGCGCGCAACTTCTCCTATTTCCGCTTCACGGCTTCTGCGTACTCTGCGGGCCACGATCTGCCTGCCGACCAGCACCGAGCCCGGCACCACGATCAGGCCCAGCAGGCTGGAGCCGACGCCCAGGCCGACGTCGGCGTCCACCAGCCCGTCGCCGTCGCCGCCGAGCAGCGGCAGGCCCAGCGACACGCTGATCGAGAGCGAGACGAGCGGTCCCTTCGGCCGGGTGGGGGCGGGCTCCGGGTCGGGGGCGCGGGTCGTGGGGGCCTGGGTGGTGGCGGGCGGGTTCTCGCCGTTGCCCGGAGGGTTGCGGGGCGGGTCGTCGTCCGGGGGTGAGGTGGCGGGCGGGCGGGTGCTCGGCGCCGGCGCACCGGTCCTGGTCGGCTGGCCCGTCGGGTCCCGGGTCGGCTCGCGGGTGGGCTCGCGCGTGGGCCCCCGGGTGGGCTCGCGGGTGGCCGGCCCGCCGGTGGGCTGCCCGGTCCCCTGGGGCGGTCCTCCGCCGGTGGGCGCGGAGGTCGGCAGCCCGCCGTACGTGATGGGCGGCGTCACCACGATCGGCCCGCCCGACGTGGGGACCGGCTCCGCCGGGGTCTCCTCCGGCGACGGCGAGCCCGGGGCCTCGGTGGACGGCAGGCCGGACGGCAGCTCGGACGGCAGGGTGGACGGCCCGGCAGACGGCGGGGCGGAGGCGGCGGGCGGCAGCGCCGTGCCGCTCTCCGGCCCGGGCCCGCCGCCCAGGATCGCGAACGCCGACACCACCGCCGCCGCGGTCGCCATGACCAGCCCGCCGGTCACCGCCAGCTTGCCCACGGGCGAGAGCGCGTTGTGGAACATGCTCGTGGCGCCGCTCCCGTCGGCGGCCGCCTGCGGCCTGGGCAGCAAAGCGGCCAGCGGCAGGGTCAGGAGGCCGAGTGCGGTCCGCCCGCGCAGCTCCCAGCCCTCCCCGTACGCGCCGCGCGCGGCCTCCTCCAGCTCCTCCAGGAACGCCTCCGCCGACTCGGGGCGGTCCGCGGGGTCCTTGGCCAGGCCGTGCTCGACCAGCGGGCGCAGCGGCTCCTCGACGTCGGCCATCGGGGGCGGCACGTGCTGGTGCTGGTAGGCCAGGGCGGCCACGTTCTCGGCGTGGAAGGCGCGGTGGCCGGTCAGGCACTCGTAGAGGACCAGGGCGGCGGCGTAGACGTCGGTCTGCGGCCCGGCGGGGGCGTCGTCCCACTGCTCGGGCGCCATGTAGGAGGGGGTGCCCGACAGCTCGGCGGTCTCGCCGACGTGCGCGGCCACGCCGAAGTCGACGAGCTTGCTGTCGCCGTCCTCGGTGATCATGACGTTCTCGGGCTTGAAGTCGCGGTGCACGACGCCGTGCCGGTGCGCCTCGGCCAGGCCGAGCAGCGCCCCCTTCAGCACGGTGAGCGCGGCCTCCGCGCCGGTCGCGCCCTCGTGCTCCAGCAGCCGCCGCAGCGTGACGCCCTCCACCAGCTCCATGACGATGACGGCGTCGTCGCCGGACTCCACGTAGTCCAGCACGCGGGCGGTGTGCGGGCTGTCGATCTCACGGATGACCAGGGCCTCGGAGCGGAACCTGGCGACGAAGGCGGCGTCTTCGCGTAACGGGTCGGATAAGTGCTTGATCGCGACGGCCATGCCGTCGGATTCGCGCACGGCGAGCATCACCCGGCCGGTCCCGCCGTGGCCGAGTTCCCGGATCTCCGTGTAACCGGGAACCTCCATGGGGGACCTCCTGAGCCGATAAAGATCCTTATGTCAGGACGCTACCCCGGCGTCACGGCCCGTGTCGAGGCCCTTCGCGGGAGTAACCGGCGCACTACCGCAATCGGTATTTTCACTACCGCCGATAGTAGGTTTGCGCCTCCCAGGAACCACGGGTCCGGTCAGGCGGCGAGGCGGGCGGACAGCAGGGCGCGCACGTTGCGGGCGGCCGTGCGTCCGGCCCGGTTGGCGCCGATCGTGCTGGCCGTGGGGCCGTAGCCGACGAGCTGGAGGCGGGGCTCCTTGACGACCTGCGTGCCGTCCACGCGGATGCCGCCCCCGGGCTCGCGCAGGCGCAGCGGGGCGAGGTGGTCGAGGGCCGCGCGGAAGCCGGTCGCCCAGACGATGGTGTCGGCGGGCAGGTGCGTGCCGTCGTCCCACGACACGCCGTCCTCCGCGATGCGGTCGAACATCGGCAGCCGGTTCAGCACGCCCTTGGCCATCGACTCGCGGACGACCGCGCTGTAGGTGAGGCCGGTCACGCTGACGACGCTCTGCGGCGGCAGGCCCGCGCGCACGCGGGACTCCACCCTGGCCACGGCCTCACGCCGCGCCTCCAGGCCGAAGTCGTCGTCCCTGAAGACGGGTGGCCTGCGGGTGACCCAGGCCGTGGCGGCGGCCACCCCGGCCAGCTCGGACAGCACGTGCATCGCCGATGCTCCGCCGCCCACCACGACCACGCGATAGCCGGCGAACTCCGCCGGCCCCCGGTATCCCGCGTAGTGCAGCTGCCGGCCCGCGAAGCGGGCGGCACCGGGGTAGTACGGCCAGTACGGCCGGGTCCAGGTGCCGGTCGCGTTGACCACGGCGTCGGCCGCCCACTCCCCCGCGTCCGTCTCGATCGCCAGGCGGCCCCGCGACCCTTCCCGGACGGCCGTCACCCGGACGGGGCGCACCACGCGCAGGCCGGTCGTGCTCTCGTAGGCGGCGTAGTAGGCGGGCACCACCTCGGCGGCGGGCCGCCCCCCGTCCCCGTCACCCTCCTGCTGCGGCACGCCCGGCAGGTCGAAGACGCCGTGCACCTTGGCCATCGTCAGCGTGGGCGACCGGTGCCGCCAGGCCCCTCCGGCGCCCCGGCCGGCGTCCAGCACGACCGGCTCGATGCCGTACCGGCGCAGGAAGTACGCGCTCGACAGCCCCGCCTGCCCAGCGCCGATGACCACGACCTCGCTGTGCTCCACGACAGGCTGCAACCGTGATCGGCCGCCGCGTCTTCCCGCCTGGTGGCGGCGCGCGCTCCCGGTGACGCCCGGCCGCCAGGCTCAGGCGCGGCGCGGGACCGGGGCGGTGGAGCCGCGGACGACCAGCTCCGTGGCCAGCTCCACGTGGTGGGAGTCGACCCTCTCCCCGGCCGCCAGCCGCAGCGCCGTGCGCAGGGCGACCCCGCCCATCTCCCGCAGCGGCTGCCGGACGGTCGTCAGCGGCGGCGAGGTGAGCTGGGCGATCTGCGTGTCGTCGAACCCCACGACGCTCAGGTCCTCGGGAATGCGCAGCCCCCGCGCCCGGGCCGCCTCCATGATCCCCACGGCCACCTCGTCGCAGCCGGCGAAGATGGCCGTCGGGGCGTGCGGCAGGTCGAGCACCGCCGCCCCGCCGGTCATCCCGTCGTGGTAGCGGAAGTGCCCCGAGCGCACGAACCCGGGCAGCACCGGCGCCCCCTCCGCCTCCATGGCCGCGCGGTAACCGTGCAGCCGCGCCTGGTTGCAGCCCGCGGTGGCCGGCCCGCCGATGTAGGCGATGCGCCGGTGCCCGAGCGAGAGCAGGTGCTGGGTGGCGGCCAGGCCGCCGGCGAAGTTGGTGGAGCCGATGCTGGTGACCCGGGCGCGCGGCAGGTTGAGCGGGTCGATGAGGACGAGCGGCAGCCGCGCCCTGGCCAGCGCCGCCGGTTGCCCGGAGGTGAGCTCCCCGGTGACGGCGATCAGCGCGCGCCGGCCGGCCGCGACGAGCCCGCGGGCCCAGGCGGTGGTGCGGGCGGCCCCGCTCCTGATGCTGACGACGATCCCGACCCCGGCCTCCGCGCCGGCGGCCACCGCGCCCTGGATGATCTCGGTGGAGTACGCGTTCAGGTCGGCGTCGAACTGCAGCTCGACCGTGGCCAGGCCGGGCGGCTCGCGGCGCGGGGCCGGCGCGACGTAGTCGTGCTGCTGCAGCAGCGACTGCACGAGCGAGCGGGTGGCGGGCGAGACGTCGCTGCGGCCGTTGAGCACCTTCGAGACGGTCGCGACCGACACCCCGGCCGAGGCCGCGACCGTGGCCAGCGTGGCGCGTCTAGGACTGGATGGCATCCGCACCCCCTCGCCCCCGCACCTCGGCAGGGGTGACGAGCCGCCGGTCGTGGCCGACGTGCCTGGACGGGCCGGTCAATCGTACGACGCCGCGGCACGGCAGGTCCGCCGCGGACGTGCCGGCCAGCACCTCGACGTCACCGGGCTCGACGACGCGGCGCAGGTCGCGGCCGGTGAAGGCGGTGCGGTCGGCGTGCACGTGGAAGCGCACCTCGGCGCTCTCGCCCGGCTCCAGCCGCACCCTCGCATACCCGGTGAGCTGCCGCACGGGCCTGGTGACCTGGGCGAGGACGTCGTGCAGGTAGAGCTGGACGACCTCCTCCCCGGCCCGGCCGCCGGTGTTGCGGACGGTGACCGTCGCCGTGAACTCGCCGTCCGTGGGCACCTCCTCGTGGCTCAGGCGCAGGTCCGTGACGTCGAAGGTGGTGTAGGAGGCGCCGTACCCGAAGGGGAACAGCGGCGTCGGGTCGAGGTTGCTGATGCCGTGGCTGTCGGTGCCCAGCGGGGGTTGCAGGTAGGTGCCGGGCTGGCCGCCGGGGCCGCGCGGGATCTGCACGGGCAGCCGGCCCACGGGCTGGATGCGGCCGGACAGCACACCGGCGATGGCGGCGCCGCCCTCCTCGCCCGGCATGAACGCCTGGACCAGCGCGGCGGCGTGGGCGTGCACCTCGCCGAGCGCGTACGGGCGGCCCGAGACGACGACCACGACCAGCGGCGTGCCGGTGGCGGCCAGCTCGGCGAGCAGGTCGGCCTGCACGCCGGGCAGCCGCAGGTCGTCGGCGTCGCAGCCCTCCCCCGACGTGCCCTGGCCGAACAGGCCCGCCAGGTCGCCCACCACGGCCACGCACACGTCCGCGTCGCGGGCGGCGGCCACCGCGCCGGCGAAGCCCGAGCGGTCCTCGCCCCGGACCTCGCAGCCCTTGGCGTAGCTGATCTCCGCTCCGGGCAGCTCGGCGGTGAGCGCGTCGAGCACGCTGGGCGCCTCGATGCCGAGGCCGAGGCCGGGGTGGCGGGGCAGCACGTGGTTGGGGAAGGCGTAACAGCCCATGAACGTGCGCGCGTCGTGCGCGGCGGGCCCGACCACGGCCACGCGGCGCGGCGGCGTGCGCTCCCCACCCGCGCTCGCACTCGCTCCGGCGCGCGCGCTCGCGCTCGTATCCGTCTCCGCGCCAGCGCCAGCGCCAGCGACTCCTCCCGCACCGGCGTCCGCAGCGGCACCGGCGTCCTCGCCGAGCAGGGGCAGCACGCTCCCGGCGTCCAGCAGGATGATCGACCGCTCGGCCAGCTCCCTGGCCAGGGCCCGGTTGGCGGGCGAGTCGAGGTCCACGGTCCCGGCTCCGGCGACCGAACCCTCCGGCGTCCAGCCGGGGTCGAGCAGCCCGAGCTGCGCCTTCTGGGTGAGCAGGCGGCGTGCCGCCCGGTCCACCAGGGACTCGGGAAGCTCGCCGCGCCGCACCCGCTCGGCCAGCTGCTGCCCGAACCCGAGCGTGTCGGGCAGCTCGACGTCGATGCCGGCGCCGAGCGCCAGCACGCCGGCCTCCTCCGCGCCGGCGGCGATCAGGTGCATGGTGGCCAGGAACGGGACGGCCCAGTAGTCGGAGACGACGGTCCCGGTGAACCCCCACTCCTCGCGCAGCACCTCGGTCAGCAGCCACGGGTCGGCCCCCGCCGGGACGCCGTCCACGTCGGCGTAGGAGTTCATCACCGAGCGGGCCCCGCCCAGCGCGATGGCGGTCTCGAACGGCGGCAGGATCATGTCCATCAGCTCGCGCCTGCCCATCGGCACGGGGCCGTGGTTGCGCGCGGCGCGCGAGGCGGAGTAGCCGGCGAAGTGCTTGAGCGTGGCGATGACCCCGGCGCTCTCCAGGCCGCGCACGTAGGCGGCGCCGAGCGTGGCGACGACGTACGGGTCCTCGCCCATGGTCTCCTCGACCCGCCCCCACCGGTAGTCGCGCACCACGTCCAGCACGGGAGACAGCCCCTGGTGGACGCCCACGGCCCGCATGTCGCGGCCGATCGCGGCGGCCATCCGCTCGACCAGCCCCGGGTCGAACGTGGCGGCCCAGGCGATGGCCGCCGGGTAGACGGTGGCGCCGTAGGCGGTGAAGCCGGTCAGGCACTCCTCGTGCACGATCGCGGGGATGCCGAGCCTGGACGCCGCGACGACGGCGCGCTGCTGGCGGACCACCTCGGCCGCGCCCTCGGCCGGGGTGACGGGGGCGCTGCCGTGCACGCGGGTCAGGTGCCCGAGCCCGTGGCGGACGGCCTCCTCCAGCGGCACGGTCCCCGAGGCGGCGAACACGTCCTGCATCGGCGCCACGTTCAGCGGCTCGGCGCCGGGCTCCGGCTCGGACGCGTCGTGGCTCATGTCGTTGCCGAGCCACCGGCTGCCGAGCTGGCCGACCTTCTCCTCCAGGGTCATCTCCGCAAGGAGGGCTTCGACTCGGTCGGCCACGGCGAGCGCCGGGTCCTGCCACGGGCGGACTGCCCGCTCCGCCGTCGGGGTCCGATCAAGAGCCGTCATCTACTGCGCTCCTTAAAGAGGTGCTGTCCTGCCGTAAGTTTTCGAAATGTTTCGACACCGATGGGCGACCTCCGCGCGAACCTTCCACCGTGCCGCGGACCTGGTGAAGGCAGGCGCGAAGTTACCTTACACGTGGGCTCCAGGAAATCCAGTGGTTTCCTGATCGACAAGGTCTTGACACCTTTATTGCCGAAACCTAGATTGGCGAACCCCGCGGTCATGTCGAAAATGTTTCGATGAGCTGACTTTAGGAGGAGTGGAAAGTGGCATCGCGACGATGCCGATCCACGGCCGCCGGCCATCGCATGCAGTGATCAACGAGCCGCGAACCCCAGCCCGCGGCATACAAGTACGGAGATCAGCGTGGAGTCCAGGACAACCTCTCGCCGCAATTTCCTCAGCCTCGTCTCCATGGGTGTCCCCCTGGGAGCAGCACTCGCCGCCTGCGGCGGCACAGGACCCACCCAGACCGGCGCCGGTGGCGGGGGCGGCAACGCCACCACCGGCGGTGGCGGCGGCGGCAACAGTGCCACCTACTGGTACCTGTCGACGCAGCCCCAGGAGGGCGTGCGCACCAGGACCATGGAGCGGCACAACAAGGCCAACCCCAATGCCACGATCCAGGGCACGACCTTCCAGAACGACGCGTTCAAGACGAAGATCAAGACTGCCATCGGCGCCGGCCAGGCGCCCACCCTGATCTGGGGCTGGGGCGGCGGCACGCTGCGCAGCTACGTGCAGGCGGGCCAGGTCGAGGACCTGACCTCGTGGTTCGACCAGAACCCCGCCGTGAAGGACAAGGTGTTCCCCTCGGCCTTCGGCGCGGCCACGATCGACGGCAAGATCTACGCGATGCCGTGCGAGACCCTGCAGCCCATCGTCCTGTACTACGACAAGCGGGCCTTCGACAAGATCGGCGCCCAGCCGCCCCAGACGTGGGGCGACATCCTGGACCTGGTGCCCAAGTTCAACGCCAAGGGCATCGCGCCGTTCTCCCTCGGCGGCCAGTCCCGCTGGACGAACATGATGTGGCTGGAGTTCCTCTTCGACCGCCTCGGCGGCCCCGAGGTCTTCCAGGCCGTCTTCGACGGCGAGAAGGACGCCTGGAACAACCCGCTCGCGATCCAGGCCCTGGGCGAGGTGCAGAAGCTGGTCAAGGCCGACGGGTTCGTCAAGGGCTTCTCCTCGATCACCGCCGACTCCAACGCCGACCAGGCGCTGCTGTACACCGGCAAGGCCGCGATGATGCTGCACGGCGGCTGGACGTACGGCAGCATGTCCACCGACGGCGGCGACTTCGTCTCCGGCGGCAACCTCGGTTACATGAACTTCCCGCCGATCGACGGCGGCAAGGGCGACCCCGGCAACACGGTCGGCAACCCCGGCCAGTACATGTCCATCTCCTCCAAGGCCACGCCCGAGCAGAAGGAGATCGCCAAGAAGTTCTTCTCCGGCGCGCTGATCGACGACACGGCGATCAAGGAGTGGGTGGGGACCGGCGCCGTCCCGATCCTCAAGGGCGCGGACGCGCAGTTCGCCACCTCCAAGGACAAGGACTTCCTGACCTTCGTCTACAACATCGCCGTCAACGCCAAGTCCTTCGCCCAGTCGTGGGACCAGGCGCTCAGCCCGACGGCCGCCGAGGTGCTGCTGGACAACATCTCCAAGCTGTTCCAGCTGTCGATCTCGCCGCAGGAGTTCGCCACGAACATGAACGCGGTCATCGGCAAGTGAGCGCGGTCACGACAGCCGCCAGGCCCGCCTCCCGGGCGGGCCGTGGCGGCTCCCTCACGTGGATGACCGTCCCGGCGCTGGTGTTCTTCCTCGGTTTCGCCGTGGTCCCGCTGGTCGGAGTGCTCGCGCTAAGCTTCGTGCACTGGGACGGGCTCGGGGCGATGAGCGCCGCCGGCCTCAGCAACTGGGCCTCGATCCTGAGCGACCCCAGCCTGCCGCACGCGCTGTGGATCACGTTCCTCATCATGGCCGTGTCATGGCTGGTCCAGACGCCGGCGAGCATCCTGATGGGCGCGTTCCTGGCCGGGCACCAGCGGTACCGGGCGGTCCTGTCGGTGGTGTTCTTCGTCCCGCTGCTGCTCAGCTCGGCCGCCCTGGCGATCACGTACAAGGCGCTGCTCGACCCGAACTTCGGGCTGGGCGCGGGCCTGGGGATCGACATCCTGATCCAGGACTGGCTGGGTGACCCGGTGCTCGCCTTCAGCGTGGTGATCTTCGTGGTGTCGTGGCAGTACATCCCCTTCCATTCGCTGATCTACCAGGGCGCCATCCGCCAGATCCCGCGCTCGATGTACGAGGCCGCGGAGCTGGACGGCGCGGGCCGGGTGCGCAGGTTCTTCAGCATCACGCTGCCGCAGCTCAAGTACACGGTCATCACGTCCTCGACGCTGATGGTGGTCGGGTCGCTGACGCTCTTCGACCTGATCTTCGTGCTGACGGCGGGCGGCCCCGGCGACGCCACCCGGGTGCTCGCGGTCGACATGTACAAGCGCGGCTTCATGGCCAACCTCATGGGCCCGGCCAGCGTGATCGCGATCATCCTCGTCCTCGTCGGCCTCGCCCTGTCACTGCTGCTGCGCAGGCTCGGCGGCCGCGACTCCAGCCACAGCCAGCTAGAAGGGGCCTGACGCATGACGACCGTCCCCACCAGGGCCCCGGAGCACCTCGGCACCGCCAAGGCCGACCCGCGCCACCGCCGCGTCATCTCGCGCGGCAAGGAGCGCCCCAATTACCTGGCCGGGCTGACCAGCCTCCTGTGGCTGGTGGTCGTGATCGTGCCGATCTACTGGATCGTCATCACGAGCTTCAAGTCCCAGTCGAGGTACTACCTGGAGAACCCGTTCGCCCCGCCGTCGGAGCCGACACTGGCGAACTACCGGCTGGTCATCGAGTCGGACTTCGTGCAGTACTTCATCAACAGCGTCATCGTCACGATCGGCGCCGTGGTGCCGGCCGTGGGGGTCAGCTTCATGGCGGCGTACGCCATCGTGCGCGGCGGCAGGAGCAGGCTGCTGCGCTGGACGAACTCGCTGTTCCTCATGGGGCTGGCCATCCCGCTGCAGGCCACGATCATCCCGGTCTACCTGATCATCATCCAGCTCGGCCTGTACGACTCGCTGATGGCGATGATCCTGCCGTCGATCGCGTTCGCCATCCCCCTGTCGGTGCTGGTCCTGTCGAACTTCATCAGGGACGTGCCGAAGGAACTGTTCGAGTCGATGCGGATCGACGGCGCGACCGAGCGCGGGATGCTCTGGCGGCTGGCGTTCCCGCTGGTCCGCCCGGCCGTGGTGACCGTGACGATCTACAACGCGCTGCACATCTGGAACGGTTTCCTGCTGCCGCTGGTGCTCACCCAGACCCCGGACAAGCGCACACTGCCGCTGGCACTGTGGTCCTTCCAGGAGGAGTACAGCATCAACGTGCCCGCCGTGCTGGCCTCGGTCGTGCTGACCACGCTGCCCATCCTCATCCTGTACGTGGTCGGCCGCCGCCAGCTCCTCAGCGGTCTGACCGCTGGCTTCGGCAAGTAGTGAGAGCGCTCTCGTGGCGGCGCAGATGCTCGATGTTCAGCTCGTAGAAGCGGTCGTCCCCGCGGGCGACGTGGCCGGCGAAGGCCGCGTCGCCCGCGGCGGCGCGTTCGCGCATGAAGCCCACCAGATGCTCCAGGCGCTTGATCGCGGTCTCCACCAGGGCCTGCCTGCCGGCCTCGTCGAGCTCGTAGGCGTCGGCGAACAGCCGTAGCCGGCGCGCCTGCTCCGCCACCGGGATCCCGTCGCCGTCGCCCGGATGGTGCAGCGGCACGAACCGGTAGGCCGCGTACGCCACGTCCCAGACGCGCGGCCCCGGGTGCGCCGTGTCGAAGTCGATGAACGCGACCGGCCTGCCCTGCCTGAACACGCAGTTGTACGGGGCCACGTCCCCGTGACAGATCACCTCGGCCGGTTCGACCGGCGGGAAGTACCAGGTGCCCTCATGGGAGAGCCCCGCCGTGGCGTCGTGGTAGTCGCGCAGCAGCCGCGCCACGGCGATCAGCGCCTCGTCCGTGCGCACCCAGCCGGGCAGCGGGTAGTCGGCGGTCCGGCCCGGCACGAAGTCGAGGATCTCCCGCCCCCGCTCGTCGATGCCGTGGCTCCTCGGCGCGCCGGTGAACCCGCGGGCCGCCAGGTGCCGCAGCAGCGCGTGCACGGCCGGGGTCCAGGGGCCCGACGGCCGGCGTACGGTGTCGCCGGCCCGGACCACGTGGTTGACGCCGCCACCCGTGAGCACCTCTTCCTCGGGCACCGCACCTCCTCGATCGCCGGGTCAGTGTGCCATGAGGCCTTCGGGCTCCGCTCCCCATTTATCCCGGATTCACCGGCGCGCCCGGAACGCCACGGCGGTCGTGGAGGTGATCGCCGTCACCAGCACGACGGTGAGCAGGACGGTGTTCATCGGGTTGCGCCGGCGGCCGGGCGGCTCGGCCTGCCGGACGTGCCGCCGGGCCGAGGGTGTGGGGCTCGGGGTGCGGGTCGGGGTCGGGGTCGGCGTGGGCGGCGGCAGCACGCGGACCGGCACCACGGGCGGGGCTACGGCTTCGGGCGCCGCCGCCCGTGGCCGGTCGCGCGGGCAATCCCCCAGCACGACCCCGCCCGCGCACACGCCGTCGGGGAAGATCGTCACCTGCGGCACCGTCACCTCGGGCGCCGCCCGCCGCTTCCCGCGCGGCATGGAGATCGACACCTTGGGGTCGGGCGATCGCCGCGTGAGCACCCGCGGCACCTTCACGGTGGGCCCGACGGTGACCCTCTTGGGCGGCGCGGGCCTGCGTACGGACACGCGGGGCACCGGCCGCGGCGAGGGCACCCTGGCGATCTTCGGCACCGGCCGCGGCGACGGCACCCGCCCCGCCATCGGCACAGATCGTGCAGCCGCCCCCCGCTCGTTCACCGGCGCCAGGCCGGCCCGCGGCTCAAGGGCGCCCCGCGCTTCAAGGGCGGTGCGTGGTTCGAGGACGGCCCGCGGCTCGAGGGCGACCTGCGATTCAAGGGCGGCCGCCGCCGGTCCTGCCGCGGCGGCCAGGGCGAGGGTGGCGGCGAGCAGGAGGGGCGCGCGCCTGACGCCCACGGTCACATCCCCCCGCTGATCCGCGCGAACTCCTCCAGTGCCCCCCGGAACGCCTCCGGCCCGACGGCCAGCGGCCCGTCGAAGGCGCGGGAGATGTCCCACGTCAGGTAGGTGCCGAACCCGATCAGCGCCGCCGTCGCCACCAGCGGCAGCATGGCCAGCCCGCGCGGCCTGGCCCCGGCCAGGAACGGGAAGACGACGACCAGCACCCCGGTGAGTACCGTCAGGATCAGCAGCCCGTCGGGCGGCCTGGCGCCGGCGTCGGCGGTCCGCTGCGCGCGTGCCGTGGAGATGGCGCTGACGTGCTCCAGCACGGTCGCCTTGGCGTCCTCCTCCTCGTCGTCGCGCGGCTGCAGCGCGTTGACCCGCCCGCGCAGGTCGTCCATGCGCTCGTCGCCGACGGGATGCATGTGCCCGCCGGCCATGAGCGGCCACTCGTCCTTGACCACGAAGGCGACGTAGTCACGCAGCGACCTGCGCACCTCCTCCGGCGCGGACCCGGGCAGGCCGGAAGCGGCCCAGTAGGCGTCCACCGAGGCCTGGCTCTCGGCGTGGGTGTTGAGCCTGGCGGCGTCGGCCGTGGTCCAGGGGACGATGATCGCGATGGCGAACACGAGCAGGAACATGGCCGACAACATCGCGCCGGCGTGCGCGGCCGACGGACCGTTGGGGTCGCGGTCCTCGCCGGCCGTCTTCACCCGCCTGAACAGCAGCGCGGTGAGCGCCACTGCGCCCACCGCCGCCAGGATGGAGAGGATGTACGCCACCATGAAGATCTCCCGGATATCTTCGGATACGCAGTGTCACATTACTATCACACAGCGCAATGATGGCGTGAGGCCCTGAAAGGTAAAGTCCCGGGCAAGCACCACGGCCGTGAACGGGCCCGCGGCGGACTGCCGGGGAGCCGCCGCCGCGGGCGCGTGGCTAGCAGCTGCTCCCGTACGGGACGCTGACGAGGCTGTTCTGCGCGCCGCACGGGCTGCCGCCGCGGCTGGCCGGGCTGGGGCTGGACGATCGCGCCCGGTTGCCCGACCCGCTGGCGGTCGGGGCGGCGCTGCTGGACGCGGTGAGCGAGCGGCCGCGCAGCGGGCCGCTCCGCCTGATCGTGGACGACGTGCACTGGGCGGACGAGCCGACGTTGCGGGCGCTGACGTTCTGCCTGCGCAGGTTGCGGGTGGACCGGGTGCCGGCGGTGCTGATGCTGCGTGACGCGGCCGCGCTGGCGGGCCCCGAGGGGCTGCTGCGGCTGGTCGCCGCGGGCACGACGCGCAGGTTGCGGCTGTCCGGGCTGCGCGCGCCCGAGGTGGGGGCGATGGCCGGCGGGCTGGGCGCGGGGCCGGTGTCGCAGCGCGGGCTGGCGCGGCTGGTCGCGCACACCGAGGGCGTGCCGCTGCACCTGCGCGCGCTGCTGGAGGAGGTGCCGGCGGCGGCGCAGGACGACCTGGGGCAGCCGCTGCCGGCGCCGCGCTCGTACGGGCTGCTGGTGCTGGGCAAGGTGGCCAGGTGCGCGCCGCCCGGAGCTGGTCAGCGCGGTGAGCGTGCTCGGCCTGTCGTGCCCGCTGCACCTGGCGGCGGGGGTGGCGGGGGTGGAGCGGCCGTTGCAGGCGCTGGAGGAGGCGGCGCGCGAGGGGGTCCTGCTGGAACGCTCCTCGCCGCGCGACCGGGATGACGAACCGGCAGGCGTCGGCCGCCAGGCAGGTGGTGCTGGAGGCGCGGCGCGACCCGGGCGGGGGCCCGGTGGTGGTGTCGCGGGTGCTGCGGCAGCTCGATGCCAGGAGCCTGCGGTGATCGGCCCGTCCATGCTTCACGGCACAACCCCGGAAGCCTCAAGCGTGTAACGGTGTGTGACGGTTCGCGGCAAAGGGTAGTCAATAGACATGCTGCGTATCGGCACGTGGAGGTCGCCCGAGTCGGTCGATGTCATCGCCTGCGGCTGGCACGACGGCGGCCCCGGCCCTCTCGGGACGGGCGTCAAGCTCATCTACGGCACGCCCGGCGCCGCGCCGCACCTCCCCGGCCTCCAGGTCGGCGAGGTGATCGCGCGGAGCGCGGAGGAGATCGCCGAGCTGCTGGTGCAGGGCATGGACGTGGTCCGCACCGCGCCGGGCGGCTGCCCGGCCGCGCCGGTGGTGGCGGCGGGCATCTGGCACTACGGCTGGACGCGCCGCGACCGGGGAGCCCTGGCGGGGGCGACCGTGGCCGGGCTGGCGCTGGCGGCGCAGCCGGGCCCGTGCATGGTGGAGATCTGGCGCGACGGGCGCAGCTCGCTCGACGGCGACGTGACGGCGGCGGCGGTCCGCGCCGACCTGGCCGATCGCTTCGCGGACGGCCGCTACCGCACGCCCGAGGTCACGGTCCCGCTGGAGTCGGTGCGGCTGAGCCAGGAGGCACCCAGCCGGATCCGCATCGCCCTGGCCGCCGCCCACTGATCCGGCGCGGTTGGGCGGCGCGACGAAAAGGGCGCGCCCTGTTGGTGGTCCACGACGAACCACACGTCCCCGCGATGGCATACCGTCGCAGGGGATCGTGACGGAAGGGTGGATCGTTGATCGAGGTCAGGGAACTCCACGAGATGGTGGAGCTCGAGCGCGTCGACGCGCTGTTCGACGACATCTGGCATTTCGGCCCCGGCGCGCCGCCCATCACGATCGAGCTGATGCGGGCGCTGTCGCACGCGGGCGGCTACGTCGCGGGCGCGTTCGACGGCGACGTGCTCGTCGGCGGCTCGGTGGGCTTCCTCGCGGCGGACCGCACACTGCACTCGCACGTCACGGGCGCGACCCGGCGCGGCGTCGGCCTCGACCTCAAGCTGCACCAGCGCCGCTGGGCCCTGGAGCGCGGGCTGGAGCGCATCACCTGGACCTACGACCCCCTGGTGCGCCGCAACGCGCACTTCAACCTGGCCAAGCTGGGCGCCAGGCCGGTGGAGTACCTGCCGTGCTTCTACGGGATCCTGGACGACGCGATCAACCAGGGCGACGAGTCGGACCGGCTGCTCGCCTCGTGGCCGCTGACCGCGCCGCACGTGGAGAGGCCGGCACGGCGGGAGCCGTACGATCAGCCCGGCCCGGGGGACGCGGTGGTGGCGCTGGCCGACGAGGGCGGGCGGCCGGTGGCCGCGCCGGTGGGCGGCGCCGATCGCAGGGTGCTGGTCGCGGTCCCCGAGGACATCGAGGGGCTGCGCCAGTCCGACCCGGGCGCGGGCAAGGCGTGGCGGCACGCCGTGCGCGAGGTGCTCGGGGGTCTGATGGCGGAGGGCCACGCGGTCACGGGGTTCTCCGGGAAGCGGTACTACGTAGTGGAGAAAGTGTGAAGATCACTGGAGTTGAGCTACGGCGGATCGCGATGCCGCTGGTGGCGCCGTTCCGCACCTCGTTCGGCACCGAGACCGCCCGGGACGTCCTGCTGGTGCGGGTCGTGACGCCCGACGCGGAGGGCTGGGGCGAGTGCGTGGCCATGTCCGAGCCGCTCTACTCGGCCGAGTACGTGGACGGCGCCGCCGAGGTGATCCGCCGCTTCCTGCTGCCCGCGCTGCCGAAGAACCTCGGCGCGAACGACGTCGCCCGCGCCCTGGAGCCGATCAAGGGCCACCGCATGGCCAAGGCGGCGCTGGAGACGGCGGTGCTCGACGCGCAGCTCAGAGCGGCGGGCGAGTCGTTCGGCCGCTTCCTCGGCGCGGCCAGGACGCGGGTGCCGTGCGGGGTGTCGGTCGGCATCATGGACTCGGTCCCGCAGCTCCTCGACGCCGTCGCGGGCTACCTGGACGAGGGGTACGTGCGGATCAAGCTGAAGATCGAGCCCGGCTGGGACGTCGAGCCGGTCCGTGCCGTGCGCGAGCGGTTCGGCGACGACGTGCTGCTCCAGGTGGACGCGAACGCCGCCTACTCGCTGGCGGACGCCCCCCGCCTGGCCAGGCTGGACGCGTTCGACCTGCTGCTGATCGAGCAGCCCCTGGCCAACGACGACCTGGTCCAGCACGCCAGGCTGGCGCAGCGGCTCAGGACGCCGATCTGCCTGGACGAGTCGATCGAGTCGGCCGAGCACGCCGCCGCCGCGATCGCGCTCGGCTCCTGCTCGATCATCAACATCAAGCCTGGCCGGATCGGCGGTTACCTGGAGGCGCGGCGCATCCACGACCTGTGCCGGGCCAACGGCGTGGCCGTGTGGTGCGGCGGCATGCTGGAGACGGGCCTCGGCCGGGCGGCGAACGTGGCGCTGGCCGCCCTGCCCGGCTTCACCCTGCCCGGCGACACCTCCGGCTCGCGCCGCTACTTCGCCACCGACGTGACCGAGCCGTTCGAGCTGGTGGACGGCCATCTGGAGGTGCCCACGGGGCCGGGGCTCGGGGTGGAGCCCATCCCGTCGGTGCTGGACGAGGTGACGACGTCCACGGAGTGGATCACCCTCTGAGCCCGGGTGAAGCGCCGCTGACCCACCGCTCCAGCCACGCGATCATCCTCTCGTTGTAGTCGTAGCGGTGCGAGGGCCGGCCGCCGCCCTGGAACAGGTGGCTGGCTCCGGGGTAGCGCACGAGCGTCACGGGCACCCGCCGCTCGCGCAGCGCGGCGAACCACTGCTCGGACTGGCCGATGGGGCAGCGGTCGTCGCTCTCGCCGTGCAGGAGGAGGGTGGGCGCGGTGACCCGGCCCACGTGGGTGAGCGGCGACTGGGCGGCCAGGTCGCCGGGGCACTCGTGCTCCTTGAGCGCGAGCCCCATGTCGGACGTGCCGCTCATGCTGGTCAGGTCGGTGACGGCGCCACCGGCCACGGCCGCCTTGAACCGGTCCGTCGTGCCGGTCAGCCAGCACGTCATGTAGCCGCCGTAGCTGTAGCCGGTGACCGCCAGCCGCTCGGGGTCGGCGATCCCCTCGGCGACCAGGGCGTCCACGGCGGCGAGGAAGTCCTGGGTGTCGGCCAGGCCCCAGGCGCCGACGGCGGCGGTGTAGAACGCCTCGCCGTAGCCGTCGCTGGCGCGCGGGTTGATCGCCAGCACGGTCCAGCCGCGGGCGGCCAGGATCTGGCGGTAGACGCGGAAGCCGTCGAGCACGGGGGCCCAGGCGTTGTGCGGGCCGCCGTGGATGTCGAGCAGGAGCGGCCCGGGGGTGGCGGCGTTTCCGTCGCGCCAGACGAAGCCCTCGACGACGGTGCCGTCGGGGGCGGTGAACGTGCGGCGTTCCGGCACGTACAGGTCGGCGTCGCCGGGCGCGTGGGCGGTGAGCCGCCGCGCCGCCGGCTCGCCGGGTTCCAGCAGGTAGATCTCGCCGGCGCTGTGCGGGGTGGCGGCCACGTACGCGATGCGGCCGGCCGCGGTGCTCGCCCCGGCGACGCTGACCTCCTCGGGCACGATCTTGGTGGCGAGCTCGCCGCCGGGGATGCGGTAGAGGTGCGTGCAGCCGCCGTCGCGCGCGCAGAACACGAGGTCGTCGCCGAGCAGCGCCGGGGAGGCGCCGGGGTAGCCGGGGTGGCCGGTCATCACGTTGCGGTCGAGGCCGGTCTCGATCTCGGCCGCCCCGCCGGGGCCCAGCTCGTAGAGGCGGACGTGCCCGACGGGGCCGCCCTTCAGCGCGGCGGTGATCAGCCGCTCGCCGAGCCACCACACGCCGCCGCAGAGGAGTTCGGGGGCGGTCAGCCGCTCGGGCTGGCCGCCGGAGACCCGCACGGTCCAGGCGGCGCCGCCCGGCCGCAGGTCGCGGTCGGCGTCCAGGTCGGCCGCGAACGCCAGCCGTGTCCCGTCCGGCGACCAGGAGGGCTCGCCCGCGTGGAAGTCGCCGTCGGTGACCTGGGTGCTCTCCCCCGAGGCGACGTCGACCACGAACAGGTGCGTGGTGATCCCGCGCAGCAGCCCGGCCCCGTCGGCCTTGTAGTCCAGCCGGTCGGTGACGACGGGCGCGTCCGGATCGGGTTCCGGGCCGGCCGGTCCCGCGTAGGCGATCCGGGTCCCGTCCGGCGACCAGCGCGCGGGCCCGGCGCCGAGCGGGGCCCGCGTCAGCGCGTACGGCTCGCCGCCGTCCATGGGCAGCAGGTGGAGCTGCGGCTTGCCGTCCACCGGCCGCAGGAACGCCAGCGTGCGCCCGTCGGGCGACCACCGGGGCGCGCTACCGCGGGCCAGGCGGCGCGGCTCGGCCTCCGGGGCGGCGAGCCAGATCTCCGTGCGGTTCTCGTCGGCCTCCGGGTCGGCGGTGGTGAGCGTGTACGCGACCGCACCGCCGTCGGGGCGCAGCGCCGGGTCGGAGGGCACGGCGAAACGATGGATGGCGTCGAGACCGATACGTGACATATCCGCACGGTAGGGCATCATCGCCCGCTCTGCTTCGGTCTGCCCGACGAACGGCGGGGCCCCGCGTTGTGCCACCCGCCAACCGGGTCGAGGACAATGTGGGGGAGGACGTTAAGGTGTGATGATCCTCCGCCGGTTTCGGCACCTCACTTCCCGAGCAGCGGGCCCGCCGTCGCGGCGTTCGCGAGATTGGATGGTCAACGATGGTTGGCAAGCCGGAACGGCAGGTGGCCGTGTTCGGTGCCGGGTACATCGGTCTGGTGACCGGTGCCTGCCTCGCCGAGCTGGGGCACCGGGTGGTGGTCCGGGACATCGACCCCGACAAGGTCGCCCTGCTTCGCTCCGGCGACGTGCCGATCTACGAGCCGGGCCTCGGTGACATGATCGTCAGGAACAAGGAGCGGCTGACCTTCACGCTGGATCTCGCCGAGACGCTCGACGGCGCCGAGATCGCGTACGTGTGCGTGGACACGCCGCCCTCGGCCTCCGGCGACGCGGACCTGTCCCGGATCTGGTCGGTGGTGAAGTCGCTGGAGGGTGCCACGCACCTGAAGGCCGTGGTGGTCAAGTCGACCGTGCCGGTCGGCACCGGCGCCCGGGTGCGGGCCGCGCTCGACGCGGCGGGCCTGGCCCACGTCGGCTACGCCGCCAACCCGGAGTTCACCGCCGAGGGCCGCGCCGTCGCCGACTTCATGCGCCCCGACCGCATCGTCATCGGCGCGGGCGACGAGGCCACCGCGCAGCTCATCGCCGATCTGCACCACGGCGTGGAAGGCCCGGTCGTGGTGATGGACGTGCGCTCGGCCGAGATGGTCAAGCTCGCCTCCAACGCGCTGCTCGCCACGAAGATCAGCTTCATCAACGAGATCGCCACGCTGTGCGAGAAGACCGGCGCGGACGTCGAGGAGGTGGCTCGCGCCGTCGGCCTCGACCACCGCCTCGGCCCCCACTTCCTGCGGCCCGGCATCGGCTGGGGCGGCTCCTGCTTCCCGAAGGACTCCGAGGCGCTGCGCCAGCTCGCCAGCAACACCGGCTACCACCTCCAGCTCCTGTCGGCCGTGATCGAGGTCAACAACCTGCAGAAGCGCCGGGCGATCCAGAAGCTGAAGGACGAGCTGGGCACGCTGGCGGGCATGCGGGTGGCGCTGCTCGGGCTGACGTTCAAGTCGGGCACCGACGACATGCGCGAGGCGACCAGCACGGTGCTGGCCTCCCGGCTGCTGGCCGAGGGCGCCGAGGTGCGCTGCTGGGACCCGATGGCCCGGCCGGGCGAGGTGGAGCCGTGGATCTCGACGACCCGGCACGCGACCCCGGAGGAGGCCATGGCGGGCGCCGACGCGGCGGTCGTGGTGACCGAGTGGCCGCAGCTCAAGGAGGTCGACTGGGCGCAGACGGCTGCGGCCATGCGGCGGCCGGTGCTCTTCGACGGCCGCAACCTGCTGGACCCGGCGGGGATGCGCGCGCTCGGCTACACGTACATGGGCGTCGGAAGGCCGTAGCTCCCGCGGAATAATCCGTTGCGGTGCGGTGCTGATGCCCGCACTATGTTCCTCATGTTCCCGTACGCGCGCCTCGCGACCCCCGCAGCATCGCTGCCGGGCTCGTTCGCGTGCGACGGCCTGGAGCGCTGACCTCTTCCCGTTAGTTCCGGAGTGACCCGGCGGGGGGAGGTTGTCGACCCTGACGGGTCACCGAGGATCCAGGTTCTGGGAAAGGGAACCCATGGCCAAGCAGGCCTACGTACGGAACAAGCCGCATCTCAACATCGGCACGATGGGGCACGTCGACCACGGCAAGACCACGCTGACCGCCGCCATCACCAAGGTGCTGGCGCAGCGCGGGCAAGCCACGTACACGCCGTTCGAGCGGATCGACCGGACGCCGGAGGAGGCGTCCAGGGGGATCACGATCAACATCTCGCACGTCGAGTACGAGACCGCGACCCGCCACTACGCGCACGTGGACATGCCGGGGCACGCCGACTACGTGAAGAACATGATCACGGGGGCGGCGCAGCTCGACGGCGCGATCCTCGTCGTGTCCGCGCACGACGGGATCATGCCGCAGACCAGGGAGCACGTGCTGCTCGCCAAGCGGGTCGGCGTCGAGCACCTGGTCGTGGCCGTCAACAAGGCCGACGGCGCCGACCCGGAGCTGACCGACCTGGTCGAGCTGGAGCTGCAGGACCTGCTCGCCGAGCACGGCTACCAGGGCGTCCCGATGGTCCGGGTGTCCGGGCTGCGGGCGCTGGAGGGCGACCCGGTCTGGACGGCGTCGGTCGAGGCGCTGCTCGACGCGGTGGACTCGCACATCCCCGTGCCGGTGCGGTACGTGGACGCGCCGTTCCTGATGCCGGTCGAGAACGTGCTGACGGTCACCGGCCGCGGCACGGTCGTCACCGGGGCCATCGAGCGGGGCACGGTGCGGATCGGCGACACGGTCGAGGTGGTCGGCTTCGGTGACGGGTTCTCCGCCGTCGTGACGGGCGTGGAGACGTTCGGCAAGACGATGGAGCGGGGCGAGGCCGGCGACAACGCCGCCGTGCTGCTGCGGGGGGTGCGCCGCGAGCAGGTGCGGCGGGGCATGGTGCTGGCGGCGCCCGGCACCCAGCACGCCCGTGACCGGTTCACCGCCCGCGTCTACCTCCTGACGCCGGAGGAGGGCGGGCGGCGGCGGCCCGTCACGTCGGGGTACCGGCCGCAGTTCTACCTGCGGACGACGGACGTGCCGGGCGAGCTCGTCCTGCCGGACGGCTCCGGCGCCCTGCCGGGGGAGACCGTGGAGGTGACGGTCGAGCTGGGCAAGGCGGTGGCGGTCGAGCCGGGGCTCGGCTTCGCCATCCGCGAGGGCGGCCTCACGGTCGGCGCGGGCACGGTCCTCGCCGTCCCGGACGCCTGACCCCCACGGTGCGGGACCGGCTCCCCGGTCCCGCACCGCCGCATCCGCGCCTCGCGCGAAGGCCCGCACCGCCGCGCACCGCGCCCCGGGCCGCGGCCCGCACCGCCCAGCCGCCCTCGCGCACTGCGCTCCGGCGAAGGCCGGGCCCCAGCACGCCGGGGTCCGGCCTTCCAGGGGTCAGAGCTGGTCGAAGCGGACGCGGAGGGTGGCGCGGCGGGCCCTCAGGTCGTAGGCAGGCAGCGGGCCTGGACCGCAGGTGGCCGTGCCGATGCCCTGGTGGGCGAGGTCCAGGTGGACGTACGCCCGCTCCCCCGCCACCAGATCGGGCCGGTGGCGGGCGGCGGCCAGCTCCAGGGCGCTCCACCGCCGCACGGTCAGCCCGAACACCGGCTCGCCCGACACCCGGAAGCCGCCCAGCTCGGCCCACCGCACGTCGGCGCGGTGCCCGTTCTCCTGCGGGTACACGTACGGCGTCTGCATCGACTCCACCGTGGCCGACCACCGCCCCACCCGGGCGGCCATGCCCGTGTCCGGGTACACCTCCCCCGGCCCGAGCCCGAACCACGTCACCCGGTCCACCGCCGAGCCCGGCAGCGACATCGTGACCCCGAGCCGCGGGATCGGGTCGCGCCAGTCGCCCTTCGGCTCGATGTCCAGCAGCAGCCGCAGCCCGCCGTCGAAGCTCCACCGGTACGTCGCCACCATCCCGAGGTCGGTGTCCGCCGGCGCGACCCGCGTCCGCACGGTCAGCCCGTCGCCGAGCGAGATGTCGTCGACTCGGTGGGTGAGCCGGTGCAGGCCGAGCTCGCGCCACCGGGCTTCGAGGCCGGCGGCCCTGTCGTTGTCGGTCGGGGCCCGCCACAGGTCGAGCCTCGGGCCCTCCACCTGCGTGCCGAACAGCCGGACCAGCCGCCCGGTCGTCGCGTCGAACGCGCACCCGCCGACGGTCAGCTCGCCGCCGTCGCGAGTGCCGTCCCAGATGCCGCCGCGCGCGCCGTCACGCGTGAACGCCACGGTCGCCACGTGCTCCCAGGGCTCGTGCCGCGCCAGCAGCGCCTGCCCCCAGGCCACCTCGTGCCCGGCCGGCCCCCACGGCAGGTCCTCGGCCAGCACCGCGCGCACCGTGAGCCAGCGCTCGCCGTCCGGCCCGTCGGCCACCTCGGGCAGCTTGCACTCGCCGCCCGCCGCGGGCACGTCGAGCGGGTGCTCGGCGACCGTCTCCCCCTCGACCTGCACGGTGGCCGTGAACCGCAGGTGCGACAGGTCCGTGAAGCCGTAGTGGTTGACGACCCGCACCACCCCGTCACCGAACTCGAACCGGACCGGCTCGAACACCTTCTTCAGGTCGATCAGCCCGGGCGACGGCGTCCGGTCGGGGAACACGAGCCCGTCGATGACGAAGTTCCCGTCGTGCACGGGCTCGCCGTAGTCGCCGCCGTACGCGTACTCGTACGCGGGATGCGCCAGCCCGTGATCGATCCACTCCCAGATGAACCCGCCGGCCAGCCGCGGATACCGCTCGAACAGCTCCTGGTACTCGGCCAGCCCGCCGGGCCCGTTGCCCATGGCGTGGGCGTACTCGCACTGCATGAACGGCATCGCCCGCCGCCGCGCGTCCAGCTCGGGGTCGTCGAGCGGGTCCTCCTCGTGCCTGCCGATGGCCTCGACCTCGGCGTGGGAGGCGTACATGCGGGAGTAGACGTCCGTGTGCTCGCACGACCGGTCGCCCTCGTAGTGCAGCGGCCTGGACGGGTCGCGCTCGCGGGTCCAGGCGGCCATGACGGCCAGGTTGCGGCCCACGCCGGCCTCGTTGCCGAGGGACCACATGATGATGCTGGGGTGGTTCTTGTCCCGTTCGACCATGCGGCGCATGCGGTCGAGCAGCGCGTCGGCGTAGCGGGGGTCGTCGGTGGGGTTGGCGCGCCAGCCGACCTGGCCGAAGCCGTGGGTCTCCAGGTCGCACTCGTCGATCACCCACAGGCCCAGCTCGTCGCACAGGTCGAGGAAGTCCGGGTGGGGCGGGTAGTGGCTGGTCCTGACGGCGTTGACGTTGTGCCGCTTCATGAGCAGCACGTCCTCGCGCATCGTCTCGTACGGCACCGCCCGCCCGTGCTCCGGATGGAACTCGTGCCTGTTGACGCCCTTGAGCAGCAGCGGGCGGCCGTTGGCCATCAGCACGCCGTCCACGATGGAGATCGTGCGGAAGCCGACGCGCACCCGTACCGTCTCGCCGGGGCAGGTCACCACGGCCTCGTACAGGCGCGGGGTCTCCGCCGTCCACGGCTCGACCTCGACGGTGACCTCGGCGCCGGGCTCCAGGCCGTCGATGCCGAGCTCGGGGACGCTGAGCGTGCCGGCGCCCTCGAAGCTGAGCGTGCCGCGGCCGTCCTCGTAGGAGGCGTGCACGAAGACGTCGGCGGTCGATCGGGTGAGCGTGACGCCGCGAAAGATGCCGGGCAGCCACCACATGTCCTGGTCCTCCAGGTACGTGGCGGCCGACCACTGGTGCACGCGCACGGCCAGCACGTTGCGGCCGGGGCGCAGGTACGGGGCGGCGTCGTACTCGGCGGGCAGCCGGCTGCCGGTCGAGAAGCCCAGCTCGTGCCCGTTGAGCCAGACCCGGGCGAACGACTCCACCCCCTCGAACCGCAGCCGCCCGCCCGTCCAGCCCTCGGGCAGGTCGAAGGCGCGGCGGTAGTCGCCGGTCGGGTTCTCGTCGGGGACGTGGGGCGGGTCGATGGGGATGGGGAAGGAGACGTTGGTGTAGGCGGGGGCGCCGTGCCCCTGCAGGACCCAGTGCGACGGGACCGGCAGGTCGTCCCAGCCGGTGTCGTCGTAGTCGGGCCGGGCGAAGTCGTCGGGGACGCCGGCGGTGGGTGAGAGGCGGAAGCGCCACGTGCCGTTGAGGTCGAGGCACGGGGCGTCGGAGCGCAGTGCCGCCCTGGGTTCCAGCCGGCCGGAAGCGGGGGAGAAAGTTTCGAGGTCCATCTCCGCCGAGCCTAGAGGTTCCGGGCGAATCAGTCAGCGATGGGGTCGGTGTCCGTCCCGGGGCACTCGCGCGAGCGGGCCGGAACGGAGCAGAGCCGGAACGAAGCAGAGCCGAAAGGAGCAGGACCGGAACGAAGCAGGACCGGTGCGGAGGCGCCGCCCCCGGCTCGCGAGGGGCGCGTCAGCCCCCGGGCGCCCGATGGCGGCAGGGCCGGATGGCCGCGGTGCTCGACGAGGCGGCCAGGTAGCCGGCCAGCAGCGCCTCCGCGACCGCGCCCACGGCGGCGTCGCCGGGCAGGAAGGCGGGGCTGTGCAGGCCGCTTTCGGTGTCCACGCCCACGAACATCATCAGCGACGCCGCCACGTCGCCGTAGCGGGCGAAGTCGTCGGCCCCGCACGAGCGCAGCTCGTCGTTCACCGACCACCCGAGCTCCCGCAGCCGCTCCCCCGTTCTGGCGGCCAGCGACCGGTCGTTGATCAGGACGGGCTCGCCGGGCATGATCTCGACCACGGCGTTGCATCCGTACGCCCTGGCCGTGTCCTCGGCGACCTGCTTGAACCTGCGGTGCAGCCGCCCGCGCCACTCCTGCGACATGGTCCTGAGCGTGCCCCGCGCCACCGCCTCGCCGGGGACGGCGTTGGGCGCGCTGCCCGCGTTCACCGTGCCGAACGTCACCACCGTCGGCGCCATCGGGTCGGCGACCCGGCTGACGAGCTGCTGCGCCGCCACGATCACCTGCGCCATGGCGAGCACGGGGTCGCGGGTGAGATGCGGGTACGCGGCATGCCCCTCACCTCCCTTGACGGTCACCCTGAACTCGTCGGAGGCGGCGTTCACCGGGCCGGGGGCGCAGGCGATCGTGCCTTCGGGCAGCACGGGCTGCACATGGGCGCCGATCATGGCCCGCACGTCGTGCCTGCGGAGCACGCCGGAGGTGACGACGTCGAGCGCGCCGGAGGGGAAGGTCTCCTCGCGCGGCTGCAGCACGGCGAGCAGCGGCACGAGCCCGCCCCCTGCCACGGCCCGCGCCGCCCCCTCGGCCGCCGCTCCCTCTGCCACCGCCCCCTCGGCCGCCGCCCCTGCCGCCGCCCCCTCTGCCGCCGCCAGCACGGCCTCGACGGCTTGCGCCGCGTCCGCGGCGGCCGTTCGGGGATCGGCGCCGGCGACGTCCCCCGAGGTGACGGCCGCGACGGCGCGGGCGAGCGCGACCACGGCGGCCAGGTGCACGTCGTGGCCGCAGGCGTGCATGGCGCCGTTGTCGGCGGCCCATGGCACGTCGGTGCGCTCGGCGATCGGCAGCGCGTCCAGCTCGCCCCGCACTCCCACCGCCGGCCCCGGACCGCCGACCCGCAGCACCGCGCCCGTGCCCGCCACGTGCTCGGCCACGCCGCCGGGCAAGGCCGCGAGCACCCGCCGCAGCGTCGGCCCTTCCTCCCCCGACACGCACGGCGCGGCGTGCAGCTCCCGCCGCAACGCCACGGCTGCGGGCAGCTCGCGGCGCAGCGCCGTCCGCAACGCCACCTCCACGCCCACCTTGCGACCGTCGACGAACGTCCCCGCCATGAACCCCCCAAATCGCAGCAGCTTCCCCCGGTCGAACCCGTCGAACCGGCCCAAATCCTTACCGCTTCCCCCGCCAGCGGCACTCAAGCCCCGAAATCGCCTTTCAGCCCAGTCCGTAAACCCGCCGCGCGTTCTCCACCCCCACCATGGTGGCCACCCGCACCGCCTGGGCCGCCGACCACTCGCCGTCGGTCACGAAGCCGCCCAGCACCCGCGCCATCGCCCGCCGCCACAGCACCGACCCCAGATGGTGCAGCTCGGCCGGCCCCCACGCGTCGGAGGAGTAGAGCAGCTTCGCGAACGGCGCCACCTCCAGGCTCTCGGCCACCAGCGCCGCGCTGCGCGCCCCCGTGTAGTTGACGCCGAGCCCCACGTCGAAGAAGACGTTCGGGTACGCCTGCGCCAGGAACCCCGCGTGCCGCTGGTACGGGTAGCAGTGCAGCAGCAGCAGCGGCACCCCGGTCGGCTCGGCCAGCTCGATCAGCCCGCGCAGCAGCAGCGGGTCGGCCCGCCGCAGGTCCAGGTCCGGATCCCCGAAACCGACGTGGAACTGCAGCGGCAGCCCGAGCTCCAGCCCCGCCCAGATGAGATGCCGTACCAGCACGGGGTCCGACAGCCGCCCGCCCCCGGCGGCCAGCCACCGCCCGGCGGCCTCGGCGACCTCGGCCCGCGACGGGGGCGCGGGGTCGAAGTCGAGCCCGCACCGGTAGGCGGCCACGCTCTTGAGCCCGCGCGCCGTCCCCGCCCGCTCCCGCAGCGCCTCGGCGAACCGCCCGGCGAACGCGTCGGCCGCGCACCCGGTGGCGGCCACCTGCTCGGCCACGCTCTCCAGGCGTACCACCTCGTCGGCGGGCGCCCCGCCGGCCTCCGCCATGCCCGAGGGCCCGAGCAGCTCCTCGCCCCGGTAGCCGGTCTCGACCAGCAGGTGCCCGAGCCCGGCGGCGCCGAGCAGCAGCCGGTTGACCTCGTCGGCGCCGAGCCTGGCCCGCCTGGCGAGGTACTCCTCGGGCGCGCAGAAGGGTTCGAGCCCGAGCACGGGCGCGCAGTGGCGCAGGATGGCGAAGCCGAGCTGGGAGTCGAACGGGGTCGTCCAGTCGGGCACGGGCTGGTCGGACTCGCTGATCATCTCCTCGAACGCCGTGCGCGACAGGTCGTGCGCCACCGCCCCGTGCGTGTGGTGGTCCACCAGCGGCAGCTCCTCGATGGCGCGGGCCAGCCCGGCGGGCACGAGGTCGAACTCCATGGTCATCGGCGAACCTCCCCCGCTGTCGTACCCGCGGCTCAGGGAGCGGACACGCGAAGGGCCCCGCGGGACGATCGCCGTCCCGCGGGGCCCCGGAGCCGACGTCAGGCGGCTGCCTTGGCGGTCAGCGCCACCTGGGCCTGCTTGGTGACGCCGCTGACCGTGACGGCCACCGTCACCTGTCCCGGCCGCAGCGCCGTCAGCGTGCCGGACCCGGGGTCGAGCACGGCGACGTGCCACGGCTTGGCGGTCTTGCGGGTGCCGACGTGCAGGTTCGGCGAGCCGGACCAGGTGACCGACACCGGGTAGGCGGCGGGCACCGTACGGGAGGCCTGCTCGACCGCCGCCGTCACCGGGGCGGGCGCGCCGACCGCGACCGTGGCCGGGGCGGTGAGCGTGAGGCCGTCCACGTGCGGCCGCACCTGCGTGCCGATCCAGTCGGGCGCGTCGGCGAACCAGTTCCGCTTGACGTGCTCGGCCTCGGCCCGCGTCACGGGGTCCACGCCCCACAGCGACCATCCGGTGAACCCGCCGTCCTCGGGGGCGGTGGCGGGGTTCTTGCCGGAGTTGCCGTTGATGAAGTACGGCACCGCGTCCACGCGCTCGGCGTGGAAGGTCCCCACGTGCGCCCCGATGAACGCGGCGCCCTTGCCGGTGGCGCGCTGGAAGTCGGCCAGCCAGCCCTCGACGAGCGCGGCCTCCTTGCGGTCGCCGAGCTGGCTGCCCTTGCCGGGCGTGGGGTCGCGCGGCGGCACGTGGAACAGGACGGCGACGGACCCGATCGAGCCGTCCTCGGCCGCCGCGTCCAGCAGGGACCGCAACCGGGCCACCTGGTCGTAGCCGCCGCCCCTGAGGGTGAGGCGGGAGGTGTCCAGGGTGATGAAGCGGGTGCCCTTGTGGTCGAAGGTCTGGTACGTGTCCCCGAAGACGGCCTTGAAGTTGTCGATCTTGCCGCCCATGACCTCATGGTTGCCCGGAATGTAGTGATATTTCACCGTTCCGCCGAGTTCCTCGTCGAGGATCTTCTTCGCCAGCGCGAAATCCTCCGGCGACGCCTCGTCCACCAGGTCACCGTTGATCACCAGGAAGTCCGGCCGGGCCGCCTTGATCTCCTGAAGGGTGCGGCGCGCGTTCCTGACCAGGTCGCTGTCCGGGTTCCTGGCCACGAACTGCGCGTCCGACATGACCGCGAACCGCCACGGCATCGTGGAGACCTCGCTCCTGACCACGGGGTCGGCCTTCCTGGGCGCCGCCGGGGCCGAGACCGACGGCGCCACCTTGGCGACCAGCCCGTCGATGAGGATCTCGTTGGTGTACTTCACGTCGGCCTTCGTCTCGGCCACGTAGAAGCGCCGCAGCTTGAGCGGGTAGTTGACGCCCGGCGGCACGGTGAACTCGACGTACTTCCAGCCGGTCCACGTCAGGTAGGGGCCGCGCAGGATCTGCGACTGCCCGAGCGCGTCGTAGAACTCCAGACTCGGCCACTCCCCCTTGCCGGTGGAGTTGATCCACAGCCCGAACGCCTGCGGCTGCCCCTCTACCACGATCTGCTGGGGCGGGCTGGCGTACGCGGCCCGGGTGGCGGTGGAGGTGGTGAAGTCGTACGACAGCTTGAGCCCGCCCCCGCTCTGCCCGGGCGCGGCCGACAGCGAGCCGGTGGCGCGGGCGGCGGCGAACGTCCACCCGGCCGCGTCCTCGAAGTCGGCGACCGGCTTGGACTCGAACCCGACCGTCACCGGCACCGCGGTGCTGGTCCTGCCGACCTTGGCGGTGATCAGACCGGAGCCGGTGGCCTGCTTGGCCTTGACGGTGAAGGAGCCGTGCTCGGTCGCGGTGACCTCGAACAGGTTCCTGTCGTAGTCGAGCGTGAGGTCGCCGGGCTCGATGGGCGCGGAGTTGCCGTTGCGGTCGTAGCCGACCACGCCGAACGTGGCGGTGCCGCCCTCGCCGGCCATGCCGAGGCGGTCGGCGGTGGCGCCGAGCCGCTCCAGCGGCTGCAGCACGGTCAGCTCGATGGTGCCCTTGGCCTTGCCGCGCGAGGCGGTGACCGTGGTCGTGCCGGGCACCAGGGCGTGGAACCTGCCGTCGCGGATGACGCCGTGCACGGCCGGGTTCGCCCGCCAGGCCGGGGTGCCGGCGGCGGGGCCGTACGTCTCGTCGTAGCCGGCGGCGGTCAGCCGCCTGGTCAGGCCAGGGAAGACCCGCTCGGGACGGCCTCCGGCGACGGGCCCGACGCCGGGCGCCTTGGCGGGGTCACTGGCGGTCTCCAGCCAGAAGCCCTTCAGCTTGCCGCTGCCCTCGGGCGCGTAGAGCGCCAGGCCGTTGGGGACGTGACGCTCGCCGCCGTCGGAGGGGCTGTTCTCCACCTGCACGTCGGCGGAGCCGGGCTCGCGGGCCAGCATGGTGGAGGAGCCGCCGCCGTCGAGGTTGAGCGCGTTGGCGGCGCCGAGGTCCTTCATCATGGCGGCCAGCTCGTTCAGCGTGACGCCGCGGCTGTCGACCTGGCGGCCGTCCACGGTCAGCAGGTACATCTTCCTGCCGTCCGCCGAGAACCCGACAGCGGTGCGCGGGTGCGCGGCCGGGTCGGTCGAGTTCTGCACGACGCCGTCCTTGACCAGCACCCAGTTGCCGCCCACGGCGGCCTTCACCGAGCTGCCGTCGGAGGGCTTCGGCTGGTACGCCACGTCCACCTTGTCGCCGGCCTTGAGCGCGGACAGGGCGGCGGCCCCGGCGTCCCGGCCGAGCAGGATCGTGGTGCCGGCGGGGATCGGGCCGGTGCCGGCGGAGCCGCGTACCTCGGAGACGACCCCGTCCACCAGCACGACCTCGGCGACGGAGGTGGCGCCCTCGACCGCGCGGGCCCGGTTGTAGGAGCCCCACAGCGGCGTGAACAGGCCCACGCCGTCCCGCTGGATGATCTGGTTGAACTGGGTGAGCTTGACCGGCGCGCCGCCGGACGGGGTGGCGGTGCCCTCGAAGTACATCTTGAGCACGCGGCCGACCCCGTCGCCGGTGACCGCGACGGCGTTCTCGTGGCCGGCGACCGGCGACTGGATCAGCGTGCCGTTCTGCACGCCGATGCCCTGCGCGGCGCCGGAGTTGTTGATGTCGAAGAAGTCGCCGTTGACGGCCGCGACGGCCCGCGAGCGCTTGGCGGGCCCGGACAGCGGCTCCGTCTTGGACACCTCGCCGGAGAAGACGTAGTCCGCCCTGTTCGCCGAGCCGTCACCGCCCAGATCGGCGGTGACGGCGTCCGCGCGCAGCCAGCCGAGCGCGTCATAGGTGTCGAACGAGGTCAGCGAGATGCCCGGCGCCACCGGCCGGGTCTTCTTGGCGGTCTCCAGCCGTTGAGGTGCCACGGCGGTGGGGGCGAGCAGCGTGGAGGAGGCCTGATAGGACGACGCCGTCTCCAGCGCGTCCTCTGCGGGAGGGGTGGGATCGGCCTGCGCGGGCGCGCTGAGGGCCATGGGGCCTAACACGAGCGCGGCGGCGGCCAGCAATCGGAGGGTCTGCACGACCGAACTCAATCGCTCGTGGATATAACTTTCAAGACATAAGGATGAACTAAAAGAAAATTTCAGATCTTGTACGCCTCCCACCTCGCCTTTCAGGATGGTTCGCAGCGCGACAGGCGCTCTACCGCGAGCTCGCGCCGGCCGCGATGGCGGGGCTGGAGCTGCTCGTCCGCGAGCTGCCCGGCCTACACCTCGCCCGCGAGGACGTCGTCATGGCGGCCACGCTCATCCACCGCGCGCCCGAGCGGCTCGTCCTCACCTGGTAGGCGCACCCCGGCGTGCAGCACCAGCGGCACGGCCAGCGCCACCGCCATGGACAGCACGGCCGTGCCGGAGTCGTTGACCAGCATGCCGACGACGCCGCTGGCCAGCGCGCCGACGAGCCCGGCCCGCAGCATGGGCGCCCGCGCGAACGCCCTGGGCACCAGGCCCGCGCTCACCTGCCCGGGCCGCAGCACCGCGAACACCAGGAACACCAGCCCGGCCAGCACGATCGGCATGAGGTTGGGCGAGAGCAGCGTGTGCAGCATGGCGCCGAGCTTGCGGCCGATCATGGGCCAGAACGTCCCGTCGAGCACCTGCCCCACGAACCTGCCCAGGTGCGTCTGCGACTGCGGCGGCCGCAGCCAGTCCAGCACCGCGATCACCGACACGGCGACCCCGCCGAGCGCGCTGAAACCCACCAGTTTCAGCACCGACACCTTCCTGCCCGCCACCAGCAGCGCGGTCACGGCGATCCCGGGCGCGAACGCGATCACGCCGCCGAAGTCGCTGCCCACGCCCGGCCAGCCGGCCAGCAGCGTCGCGATCACGCCCAGGCCGGTCACCCCGGCCACGGCCAGGCGCCTGCGCCCGGCGCGTACCAGGTGCTCGGCGGCCACGGCGGCGCCCATCAGCACGGACGTGGCCAGCAGCGCGAACGGGATGTTCGCCAGCCCGTAGTAGCGCCCGCCGACCACGGCGGTGTATCCCATGAGCGCGTTGAACTGCAGGTGCGTCCCGGTCAGCAGGTCGCCGACGAGCACCGCGAAGTTGATCACGCAGACGGCCGCCGGCGGGCCGAGCGGGTCGCGCCGCCACGGGCCCAGCAGGGCGATCGCGCTGAGCGCCGCCGTCACCGCCAGCACGCAGCCGATCAGGGTCGGCGGGATGTTCGGGCTGTGGTCCCAGGGCAGCAGGTTCACCACGTACGTCGAGACGGGCAGGCAGGCCATCGCGATGGCGGCCACGCCGACGAATCCGAGCCTGCGCCGGCGGGAGAGCAGGAGGTAGGACGCGACGTAGAAGGCGACCGTGAGGGTGGCGAAACCGGTGAAGAAGTAGCCGGTCATCCCGCGCACGGTGGTGCCGGCCAGGTCGGCCCGCACGAGGTCGGCCGAGCTGATCGGCTCGCCGAGCCGCCACGGCAGCCCGATCACCTCCGGCGGGGTGGCGATGCCGGCGGCGGTCAGGACGGTCGGGGTGACGTCGGGCAGCAGCACGATGTCGTCCCGCCGCGCCGAGTTCCCCCCGATCCGCGGCCCCACCACCTCGCCACCGGCGTAATCCGCACCACCACCGGCCCGCACGCTCGCATCCACGCCACCGCTGACCCGCACGCTCGCATCCACGGCACCACCGGCCCGCACCTCCGCATCGCTTCCATCGCCGGCCCGGGTGCGCACATCGGCACCGGAGCGCACGGCCTCGTCACCGCCGGAGCGCACGTGCGCATCGCTGCCGGAACCGCCGTCGGGCCGCGCGGCCGGGGTGGCGCCGGAGCCGCTGCCACCGGGCGTCGTGGTCCCGGCGCGCTTCCAGATGGCCACGCGCAGGTGCGGCGTGGAGCCGTGGTCACTGATGCCGGCCAGCACGATCTCGGTGCCGGCGGGCAGCCGGTCCAGCGCCGCGCCGACCTCGGCGTCGGCCTGGCGGGCCAGATCGCGCCGCCGCTCGGGCGAGAGCGCCTCGGGCTCCTGCGGCAGCCTGCCGTCCCCCAGGTACGGCTCGATGAGCGCGGCCACGTCCACGGCGAGCACCCGGCAGCGCGACCAGTCGCTCAGCCCGGCGGGCGTGGCGGCGTACAGATCGACCTCGCCCTCCTTGTCGGCCAGCGCGAGCGCCGCGCCCCTGCCGACGGCGGCCGTGCAGTGGCCGGCGGCGTGCACGGCCGCGCCCAGCGTGCCCGCGTTGGCGCCGTCCCGCGTGGCGTGCAGCTCGCGCATCCCGGGGACGACCGCGCCCTGCCCGCGGACGATCGGCTCGGGGGAGAGCCCGCAGCGCCGCCCCACGGCCGCGCGCACGCCCGACGACACGCTCAGCCACCCGTCGTACGGGCAGGTCACGGTGCCGACGGCCTTGACCGACAGGGATCCGAGCCCGCTCTGCCCGGCCAGCTCCCACAGCCGCGGCGTGTCACGCGGATCGAGATCGTCCCACAACAGCCCCGGCACCCCGATGAACGCCACCCGCCCACCGGCGCCCTCGCCCGCCCCAGCCCCAAGACCGGCCCCGGCCACCCGGCTCACCCCGGCGCCCTGACCGGCCCCGGCGTCCTGGCCCGCTCCGGCTCTCTGACCGTTCCCGGCCTCCTGGCCCGTCCCGGCGACGGCGACGGCCGGGCCCGACCACCACATCGTCCCGACCACCAGCAGCAGCAGTACCCACCTCACCGTCGAGCCCCCATCCGGATGCGGCGATCGATTCGGAACGCGGGCCACCCTACCCGTGCCGAGGGCTCAGGCGGCGGGTTTGACGGTGATCAGCCGATCCAGTGCCGCGTCGTAGGAGGGATCGAGCCAGTAGCCGGAGTGCCACCGCGTCTCGGGCAGCGGCTCCCCCGGCCCTGGCCGGAGCGGATCCCAGCAGAACCGGTCCACCGCGTCCCGCTGCCCGCCGGCGAGGGGATCGACGCGGCGGAAGGCGGGACCGCCGATGGGGTCGCTCAGCCGGTAGAGGTTGCACCAGCTCACGCGCTCCCGTACGGCGCTCAGGCCGGCGCCGCCGAAGTAGGCGGGGAAGAACGGCGCGTACAGGCGGCGCAGCGGCGACCCGTGCGTCAGCAGCCGGACGCGCGCCCGCTGCCCCGGATCGAGCTGCAGCACCAGGGCGGCCACGATGACGCTGCCCTGGCTGTGCCCGGACAGCACGACCTGGTCGCGGTCGGTGGGGGCGAGCCGGCCGACGCGCGTCATGAGCTCGGGGATGACCCGCTCGGTGTAGCAGGGCGGCGACAGGGGGTGGATGGCGCGCGGCCAGAACGTGCAGATGTCCCACAGGATCCCGACCGTCCTGCGCAGCCGGGTGTCACGGTACGTGCGCCGCCCGATCACCACCAGCGCCACCACGACGGCCACCATGGCCCAGCTCCCGATCGAGGCGAGCAGCCCGGCGATCCCGCCGTCCGGCGTGAACAGCCGCAGCCGGTGGATCACGGTCACGGCGGCGGAGCCCGCGACCCCGATCCCGGTGAGCACGCCCAGCACGAGCCCTGCGCGGTCGGTGAGCGCCGCCAGCGCCCACGTGCGCGCGACCACCCGGGCGTCGTCGCGTTCCAGGTAGTACGGCTTGAGCTCCGGCGCCAGCCGCCCCGCCTCCGCCCGGCGGCTCAGCCACAACCCGGCGGCCACGACGACGAGCCCGGCCAGCAGCAGCGGCACGAGCACCGCCGTCCACCAGACGGCTTCGTCCAGGAACAGCTTCCCGCCGACGGGCTGCGGCGAGGCGGGATGCGCGGGGACGCCGAAGTACGCGGCCGTCCAGAACAGCAGCCCGAGCGCCATCACGTTCGCGCTGCCCACGGCCACCATCAGCACCACCCACGCGGCCATCCCGCCCAGCGCCCGCCCCTCCCCCGGCCCGTCTACCGCGATGCCCTCCCCACCCGGCGCAACACCCTGCCCACCCGGCGCGACACCCTGCCCACCCGGCGCAGCACCCTGCCCACCCGGCGCGACACCCTGCCCACCCGGCGCGACACCCTGCCCATCGGACTCGCCCTGCCCGCCGGGCTCGCCCTGCCGATCCATGCGGGCCAGCACGGCCGTGGCGACCAGGAGGAACAGCGCCAGCCCGACCGTCACCGCGTACTGGAACGTTCCAATCCCGACGCCGGGCAGCCACCACGCACTCGTCCCCGCCACGCGGGCCGGCATCCCCGCCAGTGCCGCCCCGGCCGTGGCCAGGAACGCCACCGGCGCGGCCACCCGCAGCGCGTGGCACGCGAACGTCAGCCACGCGGGCGCCTGCTGCCCGGTGTGCGGATCCAGCCGCCGGGCGATGGACGGCAGCGCGGCCAGCACGGCGGCGGCGAGCATCACGCCCGCGTTGGCCACGGTCAGCGCGAGGCCGGTGGCCGTGCCCGCGAACGGCGCCGACACGGCCACCGCGATGGAGCCGATCGAGAAGGCCACGTGCACGACCCGCAGCCGCCACACCGGCGCGGCCCCGTGCCACAGCCTCGGCCTGGCCAGCAGCACCCCGTCCTGGAAGGCGGTCTCGGGCGGCACCGTGCGCTCGTCCCGCAGCCAGGTGCGCCGCGCGATCCACCACAGCAGCACCACGACCAGCAGCGGCACCAGCGCGGTGACGGCCAGCCGCCTGGACGGCTCGTCGCCCCACAACACGCCGAGCCAGCGCACCCACCCCGGCGCCGTGTCGTAGGTGCAGGCCCGCCCGGCGGCCGTGCACTGCCAGCCGACGAGGTCGACGCTGGCCCGGGTGACGGCGCCGACGAGCGTTCCGGTGAGCAGCAGCGCGAACAGCCGCTGCGCCGCCTCCGTCACGTGCCGCAGCCGCACGCCCCGCGCGGGCCTGGGCAGCATGAAGTAGGACAGGTTCGCCAGCGAGAACGGCAGCAGGAGCAGCCACAGCGCGATCGTGCGGCCCCCGGAGGTGAGATTCCCCCACGCGTACGCCTCGCGGCGGCGCACGCCGGGCACGTCCGGATGGTCGCCGGACGGCCGCCCGCCCTCCCACCACCGCCGGTAGAACCCGGTGGTGCCGTCGCCCGCGACGAGCCGGGGGTGAGGGTGGCCGAGCGTGCCGGCCGGGGGCGTGCCGGAGACGCCGTGCACGCGGAGCTCGGTCACGCCCCCGCAGGTCTCGTCGAGGAATCCGTCCATGCGACCAGGATCCAGCCAAGACCACGATTACGCAAAGTGATTGTTCGATTACCTGAAGGCTTGTCACGCCTTCGTGGCACCGGCCGTGAGACCGGTGATCAGATGCCGCTGGACCAGCAGGAACACCACGCCCGCCGGGATGGCGATGAGCACCGCAGAGGCCGTCATCAACCCCCAGTCGGACCAGTGCTGGCCGATGAACTGCTGCAGCCCCACGCCCAGCGTGCGCTTGTCCTCCTGCGACATGAACACCGTGGCGTACCCGACCTCGCCCCAGGCGGTCATGAAGCAGTAGAACGCGGTCACCGCGATGCCGGGCCGCGACAGCGGCAGCACCACCCGCCAGAACGTGCCGAACGGCGTCAGCCCGTCGACCATCCCGGCCTGGTCGATCTCGATCGGCACGGTGTCGAAGTAGCTCTTCATCATCCAGGCGCAGAACGGCACCGCGATCGTCATGTACGCGATCACCAGGCCCGGGATCTGGTTCAGCAGCCCGAGCCCGGCCATCAGGTTGTACAGCGGGACGATGAGGATGGCCACCGGGAACATCTGGGTGATCAGCAGCAGCCACATCACCGACCGGTGCCCGGGGAAGCGGAACCGGCTGACCGCGTACCCGGTGGTGGCCGCCAGGAACACGCCCAGCACCATGGTCAGCCCGGCCGTCAGCACGCTGTTGAGCAGCCACTGCGGGAACGCGGTCTCCGTCAGCACGCGCGCGTAGTTGTCCAGCGAGGAGTCGTTGAAGAACTGCAGCTCCGTCGACAGCCAGCCGTCGCGCGGCTTGAGCGAGGTCAGCACCAGCCAGACGACGGGGAACAGGGAGACGGCGACGGCCAGCAGCAGCCCGGCGTGCAGGCCGATGGAGGCCAGCGGGCCGCGCTCGCCGCGCCGCCGCGTTCTCGTGCTCACCACGGATCTCCTTGACTGCGCAGGGTACGGCGGTAGCCGACGGCCAGCACGACCAGCATGGCCAGGATGATCACGCCCCAGGCCGCCGACCCCGAGTAGTTGCGGATCCCGGTGAACGCCTCGCGGAAGGCGTAGGTGACCAGGATCTCCGTCTCGCTGCCCGGCCCGCCCCGCGTGACCAGGAAGATGATGGGGAACATGTTGAACGTCCAGATCGTGCCCAGCAGCACGACCGTGCTCGACACCTGGCGCAGCCCGGGCAGCGTGATCGCCGTGAACCGCTGCCAGGCGCTCGCCCCGTCCACCTCGGCCGCCTCGTACAGCTCGGCCGGGATCGACTGCAGCCCGCCGAGCAGGGCGACCATCATGAACGGCACGCCGATCCAGACGTTCACAACGATCACCGCGATCTTCGCCGTGGTCGGGTCGTCCAGCCAGCCGACGCCGCCCAGCCCGGCCATCTTGAGGAAGCCGTTGATCACGCCGTAGTCGCTGTTGTAGAGGTAACGCCAGATGAAGGCGGCCACGAACGCGGGCACGGCCCACGGCAGGATCAGCAGCACCCGGTAGACCGAGCGGAAGCGCAGGCGGCGGTTGAGCATCACGGCCAGGCCCAGGCCGATGCCGTAGTGCAGGGCGACGCAGGCGGCCGTCCAGACCACGGTCCACACCAGCTTGTCCCAGAACACGCCGCTGGTCAGGATGCGCGCGTAGTTCTCCAGGCCGACGAACTCGTAGCTCGCCGGGATGACGTTCACGCCGATGGTGCGGCCGATGTTGGCCTCGGTGGCGTCCGTCAGCGACAGGTGGACGCCGCGCGCCAGCGGCCAGCCGATCAGCACCAGCATCACCACGAGCACGGGCGTGACCATCGCCCACGCGTACCAGTGGGTGCCGAACGAGCGCCGCAGCGGCCCCGGTCGTTCACGGCCGCGGGCGGACTCGCCCGCGGCCGTCACCTTTCCGGTGGAGACCGTCACCGGTCAGCTCCAGTCCTTCATGATCCCGCGATACTGCTCGTCGACGGTCTTGAGCATGTCCGCGGGCCCCGACTTGCCGCCCACGAGCGACTGGTAGCCCTCCAGCAGCGGCTGGAAGAGCTGCCCGCCCTCCGGGATCCACGGACGTGGCACGGCGGTGTCCATGATCGGCTTGAACACCGCGACGTCCGGGTTGCCCTGCACGTCGGGGTCGCTGTAGGCGGAGGTGCGGGTGGGCAGCAGGCTGATCTCCTTGGCGATCTTCGCCTGCGCCTCCGCCGTGGTCATGAACCGGACGAACTCGTAGGCGGCCGGGATGTTCTTGGAGCCGGCGTAGATGGCCAGGTTCCAGCCGCCCGTCGGAGCCGCCGCCTTGACCGAGCCGGCCGGGACCGGCGCGATGCCCAGGTTCTTCTTGTCCTGGAACTCCTTGCCCTGGTAGATCTCCGACAGCGCCCACGGCCCGTTGTAGATCATGGCCGCCTTGCCCTCCTTGAGGGCGGTCATGGCGTTGGCGTAGCTCTCGGTGGTGGCGGGCTTGGGCGCGGCGCCCGAGCTGATCAGGTCGGCCACGGTCTCCATGGCCTTCACGTTCGCCGGGGAGTTGACCACGATCTTCTTGTTGGCCACGTCGAGCAGGTCGCCGCCCTCGCCGTACATGAAGGGCAGCAGGAAGTAGGAGTCGACGTTCAGCGCCAGGCCGGCGGCGCCGGTCTTGGCCTTGACGTCGAGCGCGGTCCGCTTCAGCTCGGCGATGGTCTTCGGCGGCTCCTCGTGCCCGGCCTCCTTCAGCAGCCGCTTGTTGTAGATCAGCGCGAGCGTGTCGGTGACCTGCGGCACGGCGTACGTCTTGCCGTTGTACTCGGTACTGCTCAGCGGCCCGGGCAGGAAGTCGTCAGGCCGGTCCACGGCGCGGGTGCCGTCCAGCGGCTGCAGGTAGCCCAGCGACGCGAACTGCGACGTCCACGCCACCTCCGACCTGATCACATCCGGCGCGCCGGCCCCCGCCTGGGCGGCCGTCTGGAACTGGTTCTGCGCCTGGTCCGAGGGCACGTTCACATAGTTGACCTTGACCTGCGGGTACTTCGCCTGGAACTCCTTGATCAACGCCTGGAACGTCGGCCCCTCGCTGTCGGGGCGCGTCGTGTCCCACCACGTCACCTCACCGCTCACCTTCGACGGGTCGGAGACCTGGGCGGGCGGAGCGGCGGTCTCACCACCGCCGCCTCCACAGGCGGAAACCGTCAGGACGAGTGCCGCAACGGCCGCCGCGGACGGTAAGAGTCGTCGCATGTCCTTCTCCTCACAGCTCGGTCGGAGGTCGGAGTAAGCCGGAGGTTACGCCGACGTGACGCCGATCTCCAGATGGCGGCGCAAGGATTCTGCAAGTTGTTACACGACGCCTTCCACGCCGGGAACCTCGCGCTGGTCGGCGTTTGCGCTGGTGGCAGAGTCCCGTTCGAAAGGCCGTCCTCCATGGTGAACGCCGGGCCGCCGTAGGTCAGCTCGCCCGCCCGTCAGCATGGGCTTACCTCATTTCAGTAATTTCCTGAAAGAGTTGCAAAGATCGGGTCGGATGGGGATCTTCCGGGCGACACGGCGCGGGCCGCCGACGAGAGCAGGACTGCATCACCGCCGCCCGGGCGGGAACCATGACGGCTGGGGGCTGCACGTGTGGGCAGGCGCCGCCGAGCCCACCGGCGGGGTCCCCACCGCTGCCGCCGGCGCGTGCCGGCGGCTTCGGGGCCGTGTTCGAGTGCCGCTCGCCGAGGGGGCGAAGAGCCTGAGTCACATCATCCACCAGGGCGACGACAAGGATCTGCCCGCCGGCCAGTCGCTCGACGTGTCCGCGCCGGGCCACGAGGGCTGGCGGCCGGCCAGCACCGAGGGGCTCCCGCTGCCGCGGCCCGCCACCACGGCCACGGACGCCGACCTGAGCAAGGCCAGGGCGCACTGGATCGACCGCGACACGGTGGCCTGGCAGGCCGAGCCGTCGCTGCGGCACTGCCTGGCCTTCAGCGCCGCGGGCGGCATCGCGTACGGGAACGGCGACCTGACCGGCGGCCCGCGGCTCATCCGGCTCGCGCCCGGCACGCTGAGCGAGGAGCAGCGGCGCGAGTGGCCGCACCTGGCCGCGTACCCGGCGCTGAAGGTGGACCCGCGCGACGCCGGCCTCGTCCGCGACGCGCTGCGCGGCCAGGTCGTGGCCGTGGCGCGGGACGCCGCCGGCACGCTGGTGGCCGCGACCGGCGTGCAGCTCCCGGGGGTGCTGGACGACCTGTACGCCAAGGCCGCCACCGCCACGCTCGGCCCGTCCGGCCAGGTCGTCCCGAGGCTCGCGCTGTGGGCGCCGACCGCGCGGAAGGTCGAGCTGGCCCTGTACGGCTCCGGCGGGCGTACGGAACGGCCGGTGGTGCACCGGATGCGGCGCGACGACGAGAGCGGCGTGTGGTCGGTGCGCGGGCTGCCGTCGTGGCTGGGGCGGGAGTACACGTACCTGGTCACGGTCTACTCCCCCAGGGCCGGCAAGGTCGTCACGAACGAGGTCACCGACCCGTACAGCCTGGACGTCACCGCCGACGGGGAGCGCAGCAGGCTCGTCAGCCTCGACGCCGCCGCGCACCGGCCGCCCGGCTGGGACCGGCTGGCCAAGCCCGCCGCGGTGCCGCTGGACAGGGCCTCGATCTACGAGCTGCACGTGCGCGACTTCTCCGCCTCCGACGCCACCGTCCCGGCCGCGCTGCGCGGCACGTACGCGGCCTTCCAGTGCGACGGCGCCGGCCTGCGCGAGCTGCGGGCGCTGGCCGCCGACGGCCTGACGCACGTGCACCTGCTGCCCGCGTTCGACTTCGCCACGGTGCCCGAGCGGGCGGCCGACCGGACGGAGCCGTCCTGCGACCTGGCCGCGCTGCCGCCCGACTCCGAGCTGCAGCAGGAGTGCGTGGCGCGCACGGCCGCGAAGGACTCCTTCAACTGGGGGTACGACCCGCTGCACTACACGGTGCCGGAGGGCTCGTACGCGACCCGGCCCGACGGGCGGATCAAGGAGTTCCGCGGCATGGTCGCCGGGCTCAACCGGGCGGGGCTGCGCGTGGTCATGGACGTGGTCTACAACCACACGCACTCCACCGACGTGCTCGACCCGATCGTGCCCGGCTACTACCACCGGCTCCTCGACGACGGCTCCGTGGCCACCTCCACCTGCTGCGCCAACACCGCGCCCGAGCACCTGATGATGGGCAAGCTCGTGGTGGACTCGGTCGTCACGTGGGCGAAGCAGTACAAGATCGACGGCTTCCGCTTCGACCTCATGGGGCACCACCCGAAGGCGAACCTGCTCGCCGTCCGCCGGGCCCTGGACGAGCTGACCCTGGCCGGCGACGGCGTGGACGGCACGTCGATCATCCTGTACGGCGAGGGCTGGAACTTCGGCGAGGTGGCCGACGGTGCCCGGTTCGAGCAGGCCACGCAGGCGAACCTGGCCGGCACCGGCATCGGCACGTTCACCGACCGGCTGCGTGACGCGGTGCGCGGCGGCACCCCGTTCGACGCCGACCCGCGCGTGCAGGGCTTCGGCTCCGGGCTGGCCGGGGCGCCCAACGGCTCCCCCGCCAACGGCACGGCCGAGCAGCAGCGGGCACGCCTGGAGAGCTACTGCGACCTGATCAGGATCGGCCTGACCGGGAACCTGCGCGACTACGTGCTGCCGTCCGGCAGGAAGGGCTCGGAGCTCGACTACAACGGCTCGCCCGCCGGGTACACCGCCGCGCCGGGCGAGGCGGTGACGTACGTGGACGCGCACGACAACGAGACGCTGTTCGACGCGCTGGCGTACAAGCTGCCGCAGGACACGCCGATGGCGGACCGGGTGCGCATGCACGCGTTGTCGCTGGCCACGGCGGTGCTGGCGCAGGGGACGGCGTTCGTGCACGCGGGCACCGAGCGGCTGCGCTCCAAGTCGTTCGACCGCAACTCCTACGACTCGGGCGACTGGTTCAACCGGCTGCTGTGGGACTGCGCGCAGGGCAACGGCTTCGGCGCGGGCCTGCCGCCCCGGGGCGACAACGAGGCCAGGTGGCCCTACGCCCGCCCGCTGCTCGCCGACCCGGCGCTGAGGCCCGGCTGCGCGGACATCGACGCCGCCCGCGCGCGGTACGGGGAGCTGCTGCGGATCAGGGCGTCGTCACCGGCGTTCGCGCTGGGGTCGCTGGAGGAGGTGCAGCGGCGGCTGTCGTTCCCCGCCTCGGCGGAGGGCGTGATCGCCATGCACGTGGACACCGAAGGGCTCGACCCGCGCTGGTCGTCGGTGACGGTCGTGTTCAACGCGACCCCGTCGGAGCACACGCAGGCGATGCCGTCGCTGGCGGGGCGGCAGGTGGCACTGCACCCCGTGCAGGCGGGCTCGGCCGACCCGGTCGTCCGCACGGCGTCCGCCGACCGCGCCACGGGCACGCTGACCGTGCCGGCCCGCACGGTCGCGGTCTTCGTGGGCGTGTGAGTGTGACGCGGGCGGGTAGGGGGAACGCTCATCGAGAACACCCCGCATCACTGGCATTGAGCCGCACTCCGGCGCAGACTGGTTGGACGGCGCTGGAGCGACGGCGATCGCGTGGAGCAGTGGAGCACCCGTGGACAATCACCTTGATCACATGCCGGTCCTTTCCCGCGGCAGGCATCGCAACCCGAAGCGCGGCGCGTGTTTCATGGAGCTGGCCTCCTACCTGGCCGGGGAGCGCTGGAGCGACCATCCGGCCTGCACTCACCCGCTGCTGGCCGCACTCGCCCGCCTGGTGAACGACAACACCAGTGACGAGAGCCGGGCCAAGCTCGTCCGGCTGGTGCCCTCCATCATCGGCCTGGCCAGCGACGACCTGCGCGTGGACGCGCACATCGCGCTGCGCTGCGCCACCACGGCCCTGCCGGTGGCGGCGGCCGAGCGGCAGCTCGCGCTCGCGGTCTCGGTGCTGGCGGCCGAGGAGATGCTGGCCCGCCTCGACGGCGCTCCGTCGGGGCGGATGAGCGAGCGCAGCCGGCAGGCGATGGAGGAGGTGCCGCACGCGGCCGAGCAGGCCAGGCGCTTCAGCCGGGCCGCCAGGATCACGGAGAAGGGCTTCCGCCGGTACGCGGCGCCGAACGCGGTTCAGCTCGCGGTGGTGGGGATCGTGCAGGCCTGCATCGCCGATCCGGACGCGTTGCTGCGCAGGCTGCTGGAGGAGACGATCGCGGAGTGCGACGCGTTGATCCGCGGCGAGCGGACCGCCGAAGCCCCTTCGGCCACGACCCCGGTCCACGCCTGACCAGGTCCGTGTCTCTGTAGCGCTGCTCAGCCGGCGCTACAGGGCAGACCCGCTACGGGGCGGATTCAGAGCAGCAGCTCAGCCGGATCGAAGGAGATGGGGAAGGGCTCGGGCAACGCCAGGTGCTCTCCGGCTCGTGCCTGGCCGGCCAGCTCGTACGCCTGCCCGTCGAGCCGGAACACCTCGACGCGCGGAATGTCGGCACCTTCCAGCTCGACCCTGATGAAGACCTCGATCCCGGCTTCGGCGTACTGGGCCGGCTTGACCTCGTAGTCACGCCTGCGACCGGACCCGAGGCTGACGACCTCGGCGACCGCCAGAACCTCCGAAGCCGGGAAGACGACCATGCGGGACATGACGAGGGCCCGCGGGAGCACCGCGACGTCGGGGATGAGGCCGTCCTCCCCCACCATCATGTTGACGGTCTCCACCGCCACGAGGTCCGGTTTCACCGCCTTGGCGAGGATGGCTCGCAAGCCACCGGCGCACAAGGCGCGCAGCCCCATCGGCGCTGGACTCACCTGGAAACTCCCGTCGATCAACTCGATGCGCTCCCGGGACTCGGGCAGCTTGAGCCAGTCATCGACGGTGTAACCGGACAGACGGCTGAGCGGGAACAAGGCGGCTCGCGTGGGTGGTGGATGCGCTGCCAGCCACCCCTCGATCGGCAGAGCACTCATGTCCTCGCCACCTTCCATGAAGCCGAGTCTCGCACGCCGCGCCCCGTCACGGCCATGTGCGTTCGCGCGATCACATCGAGTGACAGAGCGAGATTACCAGCGCTTGACCCGCCTCGGCACCTCTCCGAACATGGCCGTTCACCCTCTGCGACGCTGTGCAGGTCAGGCAAGCCTTTCCTTCGTTGCGAACCCATGTTCGCATATGTCAGATTTAAGGAAAGAGATCCGCATTTTGGAGGATTTGATGACCATCGAGCTTGTCCGGCCGGAAATCCCCGAGCACCACCACAGCCACCGCGACGTGACCGGCGGCTGGCTGCGGCCGGCGGTGTTCGGGGCGATGGACGGGCTCGTGTCGAACTTCGCGCTGATCGCCGGTGTCGTGGGCGCCGCCGGGGCCGGGCAGGGGGCGGTGCTGGCGGGGTTCGCCGGGTTGATCGCGGGCGCGTGCTCCATGGCCGCCGGCGAGTACACCTCCGTGAAGTCGCAGACCGAGCTGATGCGTGCCGAGATCGCCGTCGAGCGGCGGGAGCTGGCCAGGAACCCCGTGGGCGAGCAGGCCGAGCTGGCGGCGCTCTACCGGTCGCGCGGGCTCGACCCGGAGCTGGCCGAGCGGGTGGCCGCGGGGTTGTCGGCCGATCCCGAGCAGGCGTTGCGGGTGCACGTGCGCGAGGAGCTGGGCGTGGACGTCGACGACCTGCCCTCCCCGTACGTGGCCGCCGCGTCGTCGTTCGGCGCGTTCGCGGCCGGGGCGCTGGTGCCGCTGGCGCCGTTCCTGTTCGGGGCGTCCGGGCTGATGGTGGCGGTGGTGCTGAGCGTGGTGGCGCTGTTCGGGTTCGGGGCCGCCGTGGCGGTGATGACCGCCCGGCCGTGGTGGCTGGGCGGGCTGCGCCAGCTCGCCCTGGGCGTGGGGGCGGCCACCGTCACGTTCGGCCTGGGGCACCTGCTGGGGGTCACCGTGTCCTAGTCACGTCGGCTTGGGGCACCCGCTGGGGGCGCGGTTCCCTCGTCACGTTCTGCCCGGGGCACCTGCTGGGGTCACCGTCTCCTGATCACGGGCGGGTGGAGGTGGCCAGCTTGACGCCGAGGCCGATCAGGGCGGCGCCCGTCAGGCCGTCCACCGTCCGCCGGACGGCGGGCCTGGCGAACACCTTGCGCAGGACACCCACCACGTTCGCCACCACCAGGAACCACGCGACCGTGCCCGCCAGCGCCACCCCGCCGAGCGCCGCCACCGAGACTCCCGCCCCGAGGAACTGCGGCACCAGCGCCACGAAGAACAGCGCCGCCTTCGGGTTGAGCACGTTCGTCAGCAGCCCCTCGGTGAACGCCGCCCACGAGCCGCGCCCGCCCGGGTCCGGGACGTCCAGCCGCAGCGCCCCGCTCCCGCGCCAGGCCGCCCGCAACGACCTGACCCCGAGGTAGAGCAGGTACGCGGCCCCGGCCACCTTCACCACCGTGAACGCCACGGCCGAGGCGGCCAGGAGCGCCGCGACACCGGTGGCGGCGGCCACCACCCAGGCGAACACCCCCACCGCGATCCCCGCCGCGGCCGCCATGCCGTGCGCGCGGCCCGAGACGACCGAGCGCCGCACCACCACCGCGAAGTCAGGGCCGGGCGACATCGCCCCGAGCAGTACAACTCCACCGAAAGCCGCGATCTGCGCCATACCTGTCATGGCGGCCACCTTACGAGCACCCGGCCCTCCGGGATCAACGCCGACCGCTCCCACGTCCAGGTCGGCACCGTGATCACCTCGGCGTCGCGCTCCAGCGGGATCGGCGTGTCGAGCAGGGCGGAGTGCGGCGTGAGCGGGAGGCCGCCACGCGGGATGACGACGCTCTCCAGGGGCGTGCGCAGGGCCGGGCCGTCGGGCTCGTCCCGGTCGCTGCGCACCCAGGTGGCCTGGCCCGAGAAAGAGGTGAACGCCAGCGCGCCGTGCGGGGCGGCGCTCGAGTGGCGCAGCATGCCGGCGGGCAGCCAGCCGTGCTGCCCCGGCAGATACGTGATGCCCGAGACGTGCAGCTCGCCCGCCAGCAGCACGAACTCCTCCCCGGCCAGGTAGTGGCCGCGCTCGGGCCGTGCCCAGCCGGGAGGGAAGCGGACGAGGGTGGCCGAGCCGCCCAGCCTCGCCAGCCGGACCGGCAGGTTGGAGCCGGGGACCAGGAAGGGGTGTCCGGGCAGCTCGGCGTCGTCGAGCAGATCGATCAGCACGGTCGCGTCAGCGCCTGCGGCGGCGCTTCTTGAAGATGGTCCGCAGGGTCAGCAGCAGCACGACCGCCACGAGCTGACCTCCGATGACGATCCGGTTGACGTCGACGGCGGGCCGCCACAGGGCGTCGCCGTTCTTGAGCACGAACACGCCGGCCGGCGTGGCGCCGAAGCCGAAGCCGCCGCCGCTGCCTCCTCCCTCCTCACCCTTCTCGCCCTTGCCCTGGCCCTGACCTCCGCCGCCGCCCTGGGCGACCCTGGCGACGGGGATGACGACGATGTCGCCGTGCTGGATCGGCTCGCCGAAGACGCGCTTGACGGTCGCGGCGTCCTTCGACTGTTCCACCAGTCCCATGATGTCCATCCCCCCATCGTCACCCCGGGACGCCGCCCCGTCTAACGCCCCGGTGAGGGGCCTGCGGTCAGTCGAACGTCGTGGAGATCTCGTGCCAGCCGCCCGGCGCGATCTCCGCCGCCGCCTCCGGCCCCCACGACCCCTTCTCGTACGGCAGCGGCGCCTCGTCGAGGCCGAGCACCGGCTGCACGATCCGCCACGACTCCTCCACCAGGTCGAACCTGGCGAACCTGCGCGGATCGCCGCTGACCGCGTCGAGCAGGATGCGCTCGTAGGCCGCCTCCATGGGCCCGAGCACCTTGGTGAAGTCGACGCTGACCGGCACCGGCCGGGCGTGCTGCTTGCCCGGCTCCTTGGCCAGCAGGTCGAACGTCACCCCGGCGTCGGGCTGCAGCCGGAACCGGATGAGGTTGGGGCTCTCGGGCGCGCCGCCGTCGCTGAACATGGTCACCGGCGGCCGGCGCAGCTCGGCGACGACCTCCAGGTCGGTGGTCGGCAGGGCCTTGCCGGAGCGGATGCACCAGGGCACCCCGGCCCAGCGCCAGTTGTCGATGTAGGCGCGCAGGGCGACGAACGTCTCGGTGGTGGAGCCGGGGCGCACGCCGTCGGTGTCGAGGTAGCCGGTGTACTGGCCGCGTACGACGTCGGCGGGGTCGATGGCCTGGACCGCGCGCAGCACCCGCCACTTCTCGTCGAGCTGGGCCCGGGCGTCGGTGGACGGCGGCGGGTCCATCGCGAGGATGGCCAGGAGCTGCAGCAGGTGGTTCTGCACCACGTCGCGGACGGTGCCGTTGGCGTCGTAGAAGGCGCCGCGGTCGCGTATGTCGAAGTCCTCCGCCATGGTGATCTGCACGCTGCGGATGTGGGACCGGTTCCAGATGGGCTCCAGCAGCATGTTGGCGAACCGGAACACCATCAGGTCCTCGACCGGCTCCTTGCCCAGGAAGTGGTCGACGCGGCGCAGGTGGTCCTCGTCGAAGTGGCGCAGCAGCTCGCCGTTGAGCTCGCGCGCCGAGCCGAGGTCGTGCCCGAACGGCTTCTCCACCACCAGCCGCGCGTCGCGGTTGAGGCCGACCCCGGCCAGCCCCTCGGCGACGGCGGCGAACAGCACCGGCGGCACGGCGAGGTAGTGCACGAGGAAACCCTTGCCCGAGGTCTCCTCGCGCAGCCGCTCGAACGTGGCGGGGTCGCGGTAGTCGCCCGTCACCAGCCGCAGGTTGCCCGCCAGCTTCTCGAACGCCGCGTCGCGCACGCCGCCGCAGGCCTCGCGGGCGTGCTCGCGCAGCCCGTCGAGGTCCAGGTCGGTCTTGGCCACGCCGATGACCGGCAGGTCGAGCCGGCTGTCGGCGGTCAAGCGGTAGAGCGCGGGCAGCAACATCTTGCGCGCCAGGTCGCCCGTGATGCCGAACAGGACGAGCGCGCCCGCCTGCTCCATCTCAGACGCGCCTTCCGCGCAGCTCCCGGTACCTGCGGATGAGCTGCTCGGTGGAGGTGTCGGGGAACGTGGCCGGCGGCTCGTCGGAGGTCAGCGCGGGCGCCAGGTCGAGCGCCATCTTCTTGCCCAGCTCGACGCCCCACTGGTCGAAGGAGTCGACGCCCCAGATCGTGCCCTCGACGAACACGATGTGCTCGTAGAGCGCGACGAGCTGGCCCAGCGTGGACGGGGTGAGCTTGGGCGCGAGGATCGTGGAGGTGGGGCGGTTGCCCGGCATCACCTTGTGCGGCACGATCTCGGGCGCGGTGCCCTCGGCGGCGATCTCCTCGGCGGTCTTGCCGAACGCCAGCGCCGTGGTCTGGGCGAAGAGGTTGGCGGTGAGCTGGTCGTGCATGCCCTCGCGGTCGTCGTGGGGCTCGGCGAAGCCGATGAAGTCGGCCGGCACGAGCCGGGTGCCCTGGTGCAGGAGCTGGTAGAAGGCGTGCTGGCCGTTGGTGCCCGGCTCGCCCCAGAAGATCTCGCCGGTCCTGGCCGTGACGGGGGTGCCGTCGGCGCGTACGGACTTGCCGTTGGACTCCATCGTGAGCTGCTGCAGGTAGGCGGGGAAGCGGTGCAGCCGCTGGCTGTAGGGCAGGACGGCGCGGGTCTCGGCGTCGAAGAAGTCGGTGTACCAGATCCCGAGCAGGGCCATCAGCACCGGCATGTTGGCCTCGAACGGGGCCGTGCGGAAGTGCTCGTCGATGGTGTGGAAGCCGGCCAGCATCTCGCGGAACCGCTCGGGCCCGATGGCGATCATCAGGGACAGGCCGATGGCGCCGTCGTAGGAGTAGCGGCCGCCCACCCAGTCCCAGAAGCCGAACATGTTGTCGGTGTCGATGCCGAACTCGGCGACCTTGGCGGCGTTGGTGGAGACGGCCACGAAGTGCTTGGAGACGGCGTCCTCGCCGAGCGCCTCGACCAGCCAGCGGCGCGCGACCCTGGCGTTGGTGAGCGTCTCCAGCGTGGTGAAGGTCTTGGAGCTGACCACGAACAGCGTGGTCGCGGGGTCGAGGCCGGCGAGGTTGCCGGTGATGTCGGCCGGGTCGATGTTGGAGACGAACCTGGCCGCGATGCCGGCGTCGGCGTAGTCGCGCAGCGCCTCGTAGGCCATGGCGGGGCCGAGGTCGGAGCCGCCGATGCCGATGTTGACGACGGTCTCGATCGGCTTGCCGGTGGCGCCCTTCCACTCCTTGGAGCGCACCCGGTCGGAGAAGGCGCTCATCTTGTCGAGCACGGCGTGCACGTCGGCCACGACGTCCTGGCCGTCCACGACCAGCTCGGCCTCGCGGGGCAGGCGCAGCGCGACGTGGAGGACGGCGCGGTCCTCGCTGACGTTGATGTGCTCGCCGGAGAACATGGCCGCGATGCGCTCGCGCAGCCCCGCCCGCTCGGCCAGCGCGGTGAGCAGGCCGACGGTCTCCTGCGTGGCGCGGTGCTTGGCGTAGTCGAGGTAGAGGTCGCCGGCGGACACCGTCATGCGCCGCGCCCGGCCCGGATCCTCCGCGAACAGCTCACGCAGATGCCTGCCCGCCAGCTCCTCGTGGTGCTTGCCCAGGGCCGCCCACTCCTGGCTCTGGGTGATGTCGCCGTTCACGCGTTTCCTCCTCGCGTCGCCAAACCGATCATGCCTCGTTCCATCGTCCCGTAACTGCCTACCCCCCGCGGTTGATTCCGCGCATGGCGGAGCGGACTCTTTAGACGCTCAGTGGGATTCGCGGCCCACGTGGTCACCGCTGGAGCCGGCGAGGAAGTCCAGGTCGGCCCCGCGGTCAGCCTGCAGGACGTGCTCGGTGTAGAGGCGCTCCCAGCCGCGCACGGGCCTGGCGTGCCCGGTCATGACCGGCTCGCGCGCGTTCAGCTCCGCGTCGGGGACGTCCACGTCCAGGCGGCGGGCCGCGACGTCGAGCACGATCGGGTCGCCGGTGCGCACCCTGGCCAGCGGCCCGCCGGCCGCGGCCTCGGGCGCGGTGTGCAGCACGACCGTGCCGTACGCGGTGCCGCTCATGCGGGCGTCGCTGATGCGCACCATGTCGCGTACGCCCTTCTCCAGCAGCTTGGCGGGCAGCGGCAGGTTGCCGACCTCCGGCATGCCGGGATAGCCCTTGGGCCCGCAGCCGCGCAGGACCAGCACCGAGGTCTCGTCCACGTCCAGGTCGGGCGAGTCGAGCCGGGCGTAGACGTCCTCGACGCTGTCGAAGACGACGGCGCGGCCGCGGTGGCGCAGCAGCTCCGGCGAGGCGGCGGCGGGTTTGATCACGGCGCCGGAGGGGGCGAGGTTGCCGCGCAGCACGGCGATGCCCGCGTCGGGCAGCAGCGGGTCCGAGCGGCGCCTGATGACGTCCTCGTCCCAGATCTCGGCGCCGTCGAGGTGCTCGACGAGGGGGCGCCCGGTGACGGTGATCGCGCCGGGGTCGAGCAGGTCCTCGACCTCCTTCAGCACGGCGGCCAGGCCGCCCGCCCTGAACAGGTCGTCCATGAGGTGACGGCCGGCCGGCTGGAGGTCCACCAGCAGCGGCACGCCGGAGCCGGTGCGGTCGAAGTCGTCCAGGCTCAGCTCGACGCCGAGCCGCCCGGCGATGGCCAGCAGGTGGACGACGGCGTTGGTGGAGCCGCCGACGGCGGCCAGGGTGACGATGGCGTTGAGGAAGGAGCCCCTGGTCATCACCTGGCTGGGGCGGCGGCCCTGCTCGACCAGCTCGACGGCCAGGCGGCCGGTCTCGTGGGAGCGTTCGAGCAGGCGGCTGTCGGGGGCGGGGGTGCCGGCGGTGCCGGGCAGGGTCATGCCGAGCGCCTCGGCCATGCAGGCCATGGTGGAGGCGGTGCCCATGGTGTTGCAGTGGCCGCGGCTGCGGATCATGGACGACTCCGACCGCAGGAACGCCTCGCGGGAGAGGGTGCCCGCGCGCACCTCCTCGCTGAGCCGCCACACGTCGGTGCCGCAGCCCAGCGGGGCGCCGCGGAAGTGGCCGGTCAGCATGGGGCCGCCGGGCACCACGACGGCGGGCAGGTCCACGGAGGCGGCGGCCATGAGCAGCGACGGGATCGTCTTGTCGCAGCCGCCGAGCAGCACCACCCCGTCGATGGGGTTGGCGCGCAGCATCTCCTCGGTGGCCATGGCGGCCAGGTTGCGCCAGAGCATGGCGGTGGGGCGCACGTTCGTCTCGCCGAGGGAGACGACGGGCAGGTTGAGCGGCACTCCCCCGGCCTCCCACACGCCGTGCACGACGCTCTGGGCCACCTCGTTCAGGTGGGAGTTGCAGGGGGTGAGGTCGGAGGCGGTGTTGGCGATGGCGATGTGCGGCTTGCCGCCCTCGAACGCCTCGGGCGGCAGGCCGCGCCGCATCCAGGCTCTGTGGATGTAGGAGTTCCGGTCGTTTCCTGCGTACCAGCGTGAACTCCTGAACTCCATGTTCGGCACCTTATCGGGGATTCATCCCGCCCTGTCGAGGAATCAGCAGGGGCATGGACCATATAGACGCGTACTGGCGGGCGGCGAACTACCTGTCCGTCGGGCAGATCTACCTGCTGGACAACCCCCTGCTCACCGAGCCGCTGCGGCCGGAGCACATCAAGCCGCGCCTGCTCGGCCACTGGGGTACGACGCCGGGCCTGAACTTCTGCTTCGCGCACCTCAACCGGGTGATCCGCGAGCGGGACCAGGACATGATCTACATCGCGGGCCCGGGTCACGGCGGCCCGGCGGCGGTGGCCCACGCGTGGCTGGAGGGGTCGTACTCCGAGCGGTATCCGGACGTGTCGCAGGACGTGGAGGGCATGCGGCGGCTGTTCCGCCAGTTCTCCTTCCCCGGCGGCGTGCCGAGCCATGTCGCGCCGGAGACCCCGGGCTCCATTCACGAGGGCGGCGAGCTGGGGTACGCGCTGGCGCACGCGTACGGGGCCGCCTTCGACAACCCCGACCTGGTCGTGGCGTGCATCATCGGCGACGGCGAGGCCGAGACCGGCCCCTTGGCCGCGAGCTGGCACTCCAACAAGTTCCTGGACCGCCGCCGCGACGGGATGGTGCTGCCCATCCTGCACCTGAACGGCTACAAGATCGCCAACCCGACCGTCCTGGCCCGCATCCCCACCGACGAGCTGATCAAGCTGATGGAGGGGTACGGTTACCGCCCCCACCTGGTCGGCGCCGATCACGAGGAGATGGCGGGCACGCTGGACACCGCGTTCGAGGAGATGGCCGCGTACAAGGCGGGCGACGCCGACCGCCTGCCGATGATCATCCTGCGCACGCCGAAGGGCTGGACCGGCCCGAAGGAGGTGGACGGGAAGCCGGTCGAGGGGACGTGGCGCGCGCACCAGGTGCCGCTGGCCACGGTCAGGGAGAACGCCGGCCACCTGGCGATGCTGGAGGAGTGGATGCGCTCGTACCGGCCGGAGGAGCTGTTCGGCTCGGACGGCAGGCCGGTCGAGGACGTGCTCGCCACGGTGCCGCGCGGCGCGCGCAGGATGAGCGCCAACCCGCACACCAACGGCGGTGAGCTGCTGGAGCCGCTGCGGCTGCCGGACTTCCGCCGGCTCGCGGTGGAGGTCAAGGCGCCGGCCGAGCAGGCGAGCGAGCCGACGCGGGTGCTGGGCGGGTTCCTGCGGGACGTGATCGCCGCCAACCCCCGGACGTTCCGGCTGATGGGGCCGGACGAGACGGCCTCGAACCGGCTGTCGGAGGTGTTCGAGGTCACCGACAGGGCCTGGGACGCCGAGATCCTGCCGACGGACGAGAACCTGGGCACGGGCGGCCGGGTCATGGAGGTGCTGAGCGAGCACCTGTGCCAGGGCTGGCTGGAGGGCTACCTGCTGACCGGGCGGCACGGGCTGTTCAACTGCTACGAGGCGTTCATCCACATCGTGGACGCCATGTTCAACCAGCACGCCAAGTGGCTGGAGTCGTCGCAGAAGATCCCGTGGCGGCGGCCGGTGGCGTCGCTGACGTACCTGCTGTCGTCGCACGTGTGGCGGCAGGACCACAACGGGTTCAGCCACCAGGACCCGGGCTTCCTCGACGTGGTGGTGAACAAGAAGGCCTCGGTGGTGCGGGTCTACCTGCCGCCGGACGCGAACACGCTGCTGTCGGTGGGCGACCACTGCCTGCGCTCCAGGGACTACGTGAACGTGATCGTGGCCGGCAAGCAGCCGGTGCTCGACCTGTTCACGATGGACGAGGCCATCGCGCACAACACGCGCGGGCTCGGCATCCTGCCGTGGGCCTCCACCGACGAGGGCACCGAGCCGGACGTGGTGCTGGCCTGCGCCGGGGACGTGCCGACCCTGGAGACGCTGGCCGCCGCCGCGCTGCTGCGCGAGCACCTGCCCGAGCTGAAGGTCCGCGTCGTGAACGTGGTCGACCTGATGCGGCTGCAACCACCGTCCGAGCATCCGCACGGCATGCCGGACGCCGAGTTCGACACGCTGTTCACCACGGACAGGCCGATCGTCTTCAACTTCCACGGCTACCCGTCGCTCATCCACCAGCTCACCTACCGGCGGCACGGCCACGCCAACATCCACGTGCGCGGCTACAAGGAGGAGGGCACCACGACGACGCCGTTCGACATGTGCATGCTCAACGACATCGACCGCTTCCACCTGGTCATGGACGTGATCGACCGCGTTCCCGGGCTCGGCAGCAAGGCCGCGCACCTGCGCCAGCGCATGAGCGACGAGCGGCTGCGCGCCCGCGCGTACACGCGGGACCACGGCGAGGACCCCGCCGACATCAGGTCGTGGACCTGGCCGGGCACGTCCTGAACACCGGCCGGGAACACCGGCCGGGGCCCGGGCGGCCGGCTAGGCCCGGGGCACGGCGGGAACCCAGAACTCCACCGTCGTGCCCGCGCCAGGCGGGCCGTCGATGGTCCACCAGCCGCCCGCCGCCTCGGCACGCTCGCGCATCTCGACCAGCCCGTAGTGCATCGCCTCGCCGTCCTTCGAGGTCAGGCCGGCGCCGTCGTCCCTGACGCGGACGTGCACGCCCCGGCCGAGCGAGACCAGCTCCACGCTGACCCGGCCGGCCCCGGCGTGCTTGCGCACGTTCGTCAGCGCCTCCTGGCAGATGCGGTAGACGGTCACCACGGCCTCGTACGGCGGCTCGGCGTCCAGGCGGTGGCTCAGGTCGAAGGCCACGCCGCCGCCCGGCATCGTCTCCCGCAGGTAGGCGTCCAGGCTGGCCACCAGGCCGTCGCCCGGCGGGTGCAGGTCGAAGGCCAGCTCGCGCAGGCGGCGTACGGCGGCGTCCACGGCGTCGTGGAGCGCCCGCACCGCGCCGGCGTGCTCCTCGGGCAGCTCCTGCTCCCACATCCGCAGCCGCATGCCGACGCTGACCATGGCCTGGATCGTGTCGTCGTGCACGTCGGAGGCGATGCGCCTGCGCTCCCGCTCCTGCGCCTGCACCAGGCGGGACAGCAGCATGCCGCGCTCGTCCAGGGCTCTGGCCATGCTGCGCCGCTCGGTCAGGTCGCGTGTCACCTTGCCGAAACCGCGCAGGTCGCCGCTCTCGTCGAACAGGGCGGTGATGACCACGCTGGCCCAGAAGCGGGTGCCGTCCTTGCGCACCCGCCAGCCCTCCTCCTCCCACCGGCCTTCGGTGGCGGCCTCCTGCAGGCCCCTGGCGGGTTTGCCCTCCGCCACGGCCTCAGGCGGGTAGAAAACGGAGAAGTGGGTGCCGATGATCTCCTCGGCGGTGTATCCCTTGATACGTTCGGCCCCGATGTTCCAGCTCACGATCACGCCGCGAGGATCGAGCATGAAGATGGCGTAGTCACGGATGCTCTGGACGAGCAGCCGCATATCCTCCTGCGATTGGTCATGCGCGGGCATACCGCAGCCTTGCACGACATGACCGTAGCGCCAAACCCGATCAGCGCGATCGAGTCCGGCTCCTGCCTCGTCAAGCCCCTCGCGACCTCTTCACGCCTCTTCAGGCCTGTTCAGGCTTCGGAGGGGCTCGCCTGCACCGGAGCGAACCGCGCGGCCAGCTCGCACCACACCACCTTGCCGCTCTCGCCGGGCGAGATGCCCCAGCCGGTGGACAGCAGCCTGACGACGTGCAGCCCCCAGCCGCTCACCGGGCCGGGCTCGCGGGTCTGCGGGAGCGCCACCCCGGTGTCGCCCACCTCGATCCGCACCCGTGACGTGCTCGCTCTCACCCTCAGCACCGGCGGGCCGTCTCCATGGACGAGCGCGTTCGTCACCAATTCGGAGACCACCAGCAGGACGTCCTCGTGACGCCCCTGATAGCCGCTCTCCCCTAGGACCGTTCCCGCCAGGCGGCGTGCCACCGTGATGCTGCCCATCTCCTCCGGCAGATGAGTGTCCACCTGATAACGCTCGGCCTCCTCACTTTCCACGCATCTACTCTCGGGGAGCCGCGTGGCTGGTCACGAGACGCAAGCGCTCCAGGCCACGTGGTGCACCTGTGGGACCCCGACTAGTGCAAATGCGTCAATCCAACAGCCCGTCCCTCCGGGCCAGCGCCACCGCCTCCAGCTTGGAGCGGGCGCCCAGCTTCTCCAGCACGTGCTGGACGTGGTTGCGCGCCGTGTTGCGGGCCACGCCCAGGCGGTCGCTGATCTCGTACGTGCTGGCGCCCTCGGCCAGGAGCAGCAGCGTCTCGCGCTCGCGGGCGGTCAGCGCGGACCCCATGTGCCCGGCGCGGCCGGTCAGCCGGTCGAGCACGCCGGGCAGCAGCCCGGGCGCGAACACCACGCCTCCGGCGGCCACCTCCCGCACGGCCGACTCCAGCTCGCCCAGCCGCGACGACTTCACCACCAGCCCGGCCCCTCCTGCCGCCACCACCCGGGCGGCCACGGACGCGGTCGCCTCCCCGGTCAGCACGAGCACCCGGGCCTTGGGCGCCACCGCCGCCAGCCGCCCGATCGCGGCCACGCCGTCGCCGTCGGGCAGCCTGCGGTCGAGCACCACGACGTCGGGCTGGCACCTGCCGGTGTCGGCCAGCGCGGCCGCGACGGTGCCCGGCTGGGCGACCACCTCGATGTCGGGGGCCCTGCCCAGGGCCAGGCCGATGGCCTCCGCGACCATGGCGTGATCTTCCACGAGAACCAGCCGGATAGGAGGGGCGGTCGGCATGGTGCGTTGTCCCTTGTGGTGTTGCCTGCTTGCCGGAGGGTGCCTGCGCCGCGACCTCACCGGTCCGGGCAGCCAGGGGCAGTCTTGCACGTATGCGACGCCCCCGCAGGGGGACCATGGCACGCCGGTCGCGTCCGAGGCGTCCGGGAGTGAAGTGCCGCAAGTGACCGGCCCGGGCCGTCCGGAGCGGCCGGCTTTCCCGACCCGGGCCCGGCGCGGGGCGGGGCGGGGCGGGGCGGTCGGGGCGAGGGGTGTGCCGTGCGGACCGCAAGATGCAGCATGGCGGGCAATTGACCCAGAACAGACCGGGGTATGACGTTGGTAGGGTTATCCGGAAATGTGCGGATTGGGACGGGTGGGATAGGTGGAGGTCGAACAAACAGCACTGCCGGGTATCGGGCTACGACACGATTTCACCACCCGAAAAGGACAACGGGTAGGCGTCGTGTCCCACCGCACCGGCCGCCGGGACCTGGTCATCTACGACAAGGAAGACCCGGACGCCGTCTGCCAGACGGTCAAGCTCAACGACGAGGAGGCCGACGCCCTGGCCGAGCTCCTGGGCGCCCCTCGGATCGTGGCCCGGCTGAACCAGCTGCACCAGCAGGTCGAGGGACTGGTCAGCGTGCAGCTCCCGATCCCGGCCGGCTCCCCCTACGCGGGCCGCCCCATGGGTGACGCCCGCGTGCGGACCCGTACGAGCGCCTCCATCGTCGCGGTGGTACGCAGCGGCCAGGTGTTCGCCAGCCCCGGGCCCGACTTCCTCTTCAGCGCCGGCGACATCGTGGTCGTCGTGGGCGGCGAGGAGAGCACCACAGAGGTCGCCGACATCCTGGCGAACGGGTAGGGCCGCGGGTGCACCATACCGCGATCATTTTCCTCGAGTTCGGTGCTGTCCTTCTCGGCCTGGGGATCCTGGGCGCGCTGGCGCTGCGCGTGGGCATCTCCCCCATCCCGCTCTACCTGATCGCCGGCCTGGCCTTCGGCACCGGCGGCGTGCTGCCGCTGGCAACCAGCACGGACTTCCTCGAGATCGGCTCCGAGCTGGGCGTGATCCTGCTGCTGCTCACGCTCGGCCTCGAATACAACGCCGACGAGCTGGTCACGAGCCTGACGGGCAACGCCCGCGCGGGCATCGTGGACCTGGTGCTCAACGCCGCCCCCGGCGCCGTCTGCGCGTTACTGCTCGGCTGGGGCCCCGTCGCGGCCGTGGCGATGGCGGGCGTCACCTACGCCACCTCGTCCGGCATCACCGCCAAGGTGCTGTCCGACCTGGGGTGGCTCGGTAACAGGGAGACGCCGACGGTCCTGTCGCTGCTGGTGTTCGAGGACCTGACGATGGCGGTCTACCTGCCGGTCCTGACCACCTTGTTGGCCGGGCTCAGCTTCGTGCAGGGGGCGGTCTCGGTGGGCATCGCGCTGCTGACGGTGAGCGTGGTGCTGGTCGTGGCGCTGCGGTTCGGGCGGTTCATCGAGGCGTTCGTGCGCAGCCCGAACTCCGAGGTGCTGCTGCTCAAGGTGGTCGGGCTGGCGCTGCTGGTGGCCGGTCTGGCGCAGCAGCTGCAGGTCTCGGCGGCGGTGGGCGCGTTCCTGGTGGGCATCGCGCTGTCGGGTCAGCTCGCCGAGGACGCGCACGCGTTGCTGGCGCCGCTGCGCGACCTGTTCGCGGCGGTGTTCTTCGTCTTCTTCGGCCTGCAGACCGACCCGGCGAAGATCCTTCCGGTGGCCGGGCTGGCCGCGCTGCTGGCCCTGGTCAGCATGATCACCAAGCTGCTGACCGGCATGTACGCGGCCAGGCGCGCCGGCATCGCCAAGGCGGGCCAGGCTCGGGCGGGCATCGCGCTCATCCCGCGCGGCGAGTTCAACATCGTCATCGCGGGCCTGGCGGTGGGCGCGGGCGTGCATCCCGACCTGGGCGCGCTGGCGGCGGCGTACGTGCTCATCCTGGCGGCGTTCGGCCCCCTGGCGGCCAAGCTGGTGCAGCCCTTCATCACCGCCATCGCCAAGCGTGCCGCCTAGGGGCGGCCGGATCCGCTAGTTTGTTCGCATGGCAGAGCGCAGGCACGGAATCCAGGCGCCCCCTACGGAGACCACGATCAGGTCCGCCGACTGGGACGGCCGCGAGATCGACGGCGAGAGCCACCAGCGGGTCCTGTTCCAGGACGTGGACATGACCGAGCTGGTCGACCACGGCTCGTCGTTCGAGGAGTGCCAGTTCAGGAACGTGCGGTTCAACGTGTCGGTGCACGAGGACGCGCGCTTCCTCAACTGCACGTTCTCGCGCTGCTCGTTCTTCGACGCCACCTTCAGCGGCTGCAAGCTGACGGGCAGCATGTTCGACGGCTGCACGTTCGGGCTGCTGAAGGTGACGGGCGGCGACTGGTCGTACGTCGGGCTGCCCGGCGCCGACCTGCGCGGCAGCGCCTTCCACGGCACCCGGCTGCGCGAGGCCGACCTGACCGGGGCCCGGCTGGAGGGCGCCGAGCTGCGGCGGGCCGACCTGTCGGGCGCGTGGCTGCACGGGGCCGACCTGACGAGATGCGACCTGCGGGGCAGCGATCTCAGCACGCTCGACCCGCGCGAGGTGACGCTCAAGGACGCGGTCATCGACGCGTTCCAGGCGACGGTGGTGGCGGGCGCGCTGGGCTTCGACGTGCGGGAGTGACGGCACCGCGGGCGTGCCCGGACTCGACGCGCGGGAACGACGACACCGCGGCGCGCCCGGCTCCGACGTGCGGGGACGACGGCAACGCGGGCACGCCCGGCCTCGACGTACAGGATGGACGACCTCGCAGATTCGCGGAGGGGTGCGATTGCAGCAGGATGGGCGTGTGCCGAACGCCGAACTCACCGCCGCCGAGCAGGCCGTGGCCGCCGCCGTCCGCCGCGGTCACGACGTGGACCTGCGCTCCGGCGATCCCGCCCGCGACTGCCCCGACAACGCCGCCGCCTGGGGCGCCGACCGCACCGTACGGGCGGAGGTGCTGGCGGAGTTGCTGCTCGGCGAGTACACCGACCCCGCCGACAAGCCGGCCCTGCGCCTGTCGGGGGCCCGCATCACCGGCCTGTTACACCTGGCGTTCGGCGAGATCGACCTGCCGCTCACGTTCCGCGACTGCGCCTTCGACGAGACCCCCGACCTGTACCAGGCCCGCACCCGCTTCCTCAGCTTCGCCGGCTCCACCCTGCCCGGCCTGATCGCCTCCAACCTCCAGGTCGAGGGCGACCTGCGGCTGACCGGCTGCCACGTCACCGGCGAGCTGCGCCTGCGCAGCGCCCGCATCAGCAGCAACTTCTCGCTGAACGGCGCGCGCCTGGAGCCCGCCGCCGGCGCCGCGCTCAACGCCGAGCACCTCGACGTCGGCAGCAACCTGCTGGCCCGCGACGGCTTCACCTGCGACGGCGAGATCATCCTCACCGCGGCCAGGATCGGCGCCGCGGTGAACTTCGAAGGCGCCCGCCTGCGGGCCCCGGGCGGCCTGGCGTTCGGCGGGTCGAACCTGGTCGTCCAGGTGGGCCTGTTCGCGCGGGAGGTGCACGCGGAGGGCGAGTTCTCGCTGCGGTTCGCCCGCGTCTCCGGCCCGCTCACCCTGCGGCGCTCGGTGCTGCGCAACCCGGGCGGCCTGGCCCTGCACGGCGGCGGGCTGAACGCCGAGAGCGGCCTGTACCTGTCGCTGATCGAGACCGAGGGCACCGTCTGGCTGGAGGGCGCCGCCGTCGGCCGCGCGCTCAACCTGGACGGCGCGCGCCTGCGCGCCCCCGGCGGCGTGGCCCTGCGGGGCGACCGTATCGCCGTGGACGGCGCGCTGCTGGCCCGCGAGGGCATGTCGGCCGAGGGGGAGATCAGCCTGACCGACTCCTCGGTGACCGGCCCCGCGCACTTCAAGGGCGCCACGCTGGTCAACCCCGGCGGGACGGCCCTGTCGGCGAACGGCATCACGGTCGGCAAGGTGCTCAACCTGTGCGAGGGCTTCTCGGCTCGCGGCCGGATCCGGCTGACGTACGCGCAGGTCGGCAGCCGCCTGTGCTTCGACGACGCCACGCTGGAGGCGCCGGGCGGCAAGGCGCTCACCTGCCGCCGGCTGGAGGCGCGGGAGCTGGCGATGCGGACGGCCAAGCCGGTGCGGGGCGCGGTCGACCTGCGGCACGCCCGCATCGGGGTGCTGCAGGACGACGCCGCGGTGTGGCCGGACGAGCTGTGCATGGACGGGCTGTCGTACGAGGTGCTGGAGCCCATGCTGCCGGCCGCCGAGCGGCTGGGCTGGCTGCGCCGGGACCCTGACGGGTACCTGCCGAACGCCTACGAGCAGCTCGCCGCGATGTACCGGCGGCTGGGCAGCGAGGCCGACGCCCGCGACACGCTCCTGGCCGGGCAGCAGCAGCGCCGCGACACCCTGCCGGGCTACGCCAGGTTCTGGGGGCTGCTGCAGGACGTCACCGTGGGGTACGGCTTCCGCCCGCTGCGGGCGGCCGGCTGGCTGGTGGCGCTGCTGGCGGTGGGCACCGTGGTGTTCGGGATGGCCGAGCCGCCGCCGTTGAAGCGCGGGGAGGCGCCGGAGTTCGACTCGTTCGTCTACAGCCTCGACCTGCTGCTGCCGATCATCGACTTCGGGCAGGAGAAGGCGTTCAACCCCGGTGGGGGCACGCAGTGGCTGGCGTACGGGCTGATCGCGGCGGGCTGGGTGCTGGCCACGACGATCGCCGCCGGGCTGACGCGCACCCTACGGCGCGCCTGAGCCGATCGCCGGCCACGACCTCCTCTCTGCGCGGCACGCTCAGAGCAGCAGGTTGATGACGATCGTCAGCACCACCGACAGGACCAGCGATATGAGGATCATCGCCAGGCAGCCCATCCAGCCGCCCAGCGGTCTGACCTCCCAGTTCCCCCGCCTCATGCCGGTCCGCTACCCGGGCGGGCGCCGCTCATGCAGCGGGCTCAGGCGCTGACCGCGCGCAGGGCCCCCGGATGGCGGCCGGTGAGGCGGTCGAGGGCGGCCGCGGTCTCGGCGTCGGCCGGCAGGTAGACGAGGATCCGCTGGTCGTCGCCGAGCAGGTCGAGCGGCTCCCTGGCCAGCCGCAGCTCACCGGCCCGCGGGTGCGCCATGCGCTGCACGGGCGCCATGCGCGGCGGCCCGGCGGCGGCGGCCAGGCGCCCGGTGAACGCCTCGCCCGCCGCGAACGAGAGCACGTCGACCAGCTCCCCCGCCCACGGGTCGTCGGGCCCGGCCTCGTACTTGAGCGCGGCGGCCTGCTCGTCGGCCACCTTGTCCCAGTCGGGGAAGGCGATCCTGGCCCGCACGTCGGCGAACACGTACCGGGTCAGGCTCGGCGGCTCGTCGTCCAGCAGCCCGATGGGGCCGAAGAGCCGCTCGAACCCGGTGGTGCGGGCGATCACCTCGCCCAGCCGGTTGAACAGCGCGGCGGGCGCGGGCTCCAGCCGTTCCAGCAGCGCGCGCACGGCCGGGCGCACGGTGCGGGCGGGCGCCTGCGAGGCGGCCGGGCACAGCGCGATGCCGCCGCTGGTCACCTTGGCCAGGTGGCGCAGGTGGATGCGCTCGTCGGGCGTCATGCGCAGGGCGTCGGCCAGCGACACCAGCACCTGCACCGACGGGTTGCGGTCGCGGCCCTGCTCCAGCCTGGTCAGGTACTCGACGCTCACCCCCGCCACCGTGGCCAGCTCCGACCTGCGCAGCCCGGGTGTGCGCCGCCGGCCGCCGTCGGGCAGGCCGACATTGGCCGGCTTGAGTGCTTCGCGGCGGGCGCGCAGGTAGGCGCCGAGCTCGTTCTCGCTCACGGCCCGAGTCTACGGATCGTGCCCGCGCTTATCGTGGCCCTGCCGGGGCCAGTCTGACGGCGGCCTTCCTCGGCGCGCGGCGGGACGGCAGGGTTGGTGCCCATGACGCAGATGACATTGGCGGTGATCACGGGCAGCGTCCGCGAAGGACGGTTCGGCCCCACGGTCACCCGGTGGTTCACGGAGCAGGCGAGCGCGCACGGGCTGTTCGGCCTGGACGTCATCGACCTGGCCGGCACTCCGCTGCCGGCCGAGCTGCCGTCCTCCTTCGAGGCGCTGGCCGACGTGGACGGGCGCGCTCCCGAGCTGCGGCGGCTGGCCGGGCGGCTGGCGGCGGCCGACGCGTTCGCCGTGGTGACGCCCGAGTACAACCACAGCTTCCCCGCCTCGATCAAGCATGCCATCGACTGGCATCCGACGCAGTGGCAGGCCAAGCCCGTCGCGCTCGTCTCGTACGGCGGCTACGGCGGCGGGCTGCGCGCCGCGGAGCACCTGCGGCAGGTCTTCAACGAGATGCACGCGGTGACGATCCGCGACTGGATCAGCTTCGACCAGCACTGGACGCGCTTCGACGCCGACGGCCGGCTGACCCGCGACCCCGAGGGCGCGCAGGCCGCCGCCAAGGTGCTGCTCGACCGGCTCGGCTGGTGGAGCGGCGCGCTGCGCCAGGCCAGGCTGGCCGTTCCCTACCAGGCGGCGGCATGATGCGGTACCGGCTGCTGGGCCGTACGGGGCTGCGGGTCTCGGAGCTGTTCCTCGGCGCGATGACCTACCGCGAGGTCTCGCCCGAGGTGCGGCGCGTCTTCGACCTGTACGCCGAGTCGGGCGGCAACGTCGTGGACACGGCCTCGATGTACGGCGAGAGCGAGAGCGTGGTCGGCGAGCTCCTCCAGGGCCACCGTGACCGCTTCGTCCTGGCCACGAAGTACACGCCCACCCGTGACCGCACCGACCTCAACGCCGCCGGCAACCACCGCAAGAACCTCGTCCTGTCGCTGGAGCAGAGCCTGCGGCGGCTGCGTACCGACTACATCGACCTGTTCTGGGTGCACGTGTGGGACCGGCACACCCCGATCGAGGAGACGATGCGGGCGCTGGACGACGTGGTCCGGTCGGGGAAGGTGCTCTACGTGGGCATCTCCGACGCGCCGGCGTGGGTGGTGAGCCGGGCCGACATGCTGGCGGAGTGGCGGGGGTGGACGCCGTTCGCGGGGTTGCAGGTGCCGTACAGCCTGCTCAAGCGCGACATCGAGCGGGAGCTGCTGCCGATGGCGCGGGCGCTGGGCATCAGCGTGGCGGCGTGGGGGGTGCTCGCGCACGGCGTGCTGTCCGGCCGGTACGCCGAACCGGGGGCGGCGGCCTCGCGCGTGTCCCCCGAGTCGATCAGCGAGCGGGACCGGGCCGGGGTGCGCGCCGTGCTGGAGGTGGCGGGCGAGCTGGGCCTCACGGCCTCGCAGGTCGCGATCGCCTGGGCGCTGCGGCGCGGCGTGCATCCGATCCTCGGGACGAGCAGCGCCGAGCAGCTCAAGGACAACCTGGGGGCCTCGGACGCGGCCCGGGCGCTGCCGGAGGAGGCGATGCGGCGGCTGGAGTCGGCGGTGGCGTTCGACCTGGGCTTCCCCGGCGACTTCGTCGGCGAGGTGGACCGCAGCCCGGACATCTACGGCGACGCCCTCCCCCGGCTCGACGGCCGCTGACCCCGGCCGCTGACCCCGGCCGCTGACCCCGGCCGCTGACCCCCGGCCGCTGTCCCGCCCGGGGTCAGCAGAGGGCCATGGCCGTCTGCCACAGGCCCGGCAGTGCCGCGAGGACCCGGTCGCCGCGGCGCCGCCGGGCGGTGAACGTCTCCGCCCCCAGGTCGGCCAGCAGCTCGTGGAACTCGTCCGCGTACTCCGGGGGGAGCCCGGCCGCCGCCCGCTTGGCCAGGCATCGCGCGTACGTGGCCACCAGCCAGAAGACCGCCTCCCTGTGCAGGCCGCGCTCGATGAGCTCCATGCTGCCGTCGATGGCGGCCGGCCGGGCGGCGGGGGAGATGTCGGAGTCGAACCGGTAGCCGGGGGCCCGCACCGAGGCGGTCGCGTCGAACGCCTTGGCCAGCGCCGCCAGGTGCCGCCGCACTCGGCCGGCGTCGAGGCGGGCGCAGCCGAGCAGGTCGAGCAGGTGCTCGTGGAAGTCGAGCCGCCCGTGCTCGGCGAGCAGCTCGCGGACGGCCGCGTACCGGCGGCGGACGGTGGGGTTGCGCAGCCCGGCCACGAGCAGCACGTGCGCGGTCACCCCCGTGCCGAACAGCCAGGCGGCGACCTGGTCGGGCAGCGGCGCGGACTCGTCCATGCCGTTGATCCACCCCCGCACCCGGTCCATGGCGTTGGTGCAGCGGGCGAGGATCCAGGGGCGTTCGGCGAAGTCGCGGGAGACGACCTGCTGGAGCTCGGTCAGCTGCCCGGACGGGTCGGCCAGCACGCACGGCAGGTGGAAGCTGCCCGCCAGGTGGTAGTCGCTCAGCACCTCGTGCGAGGAGCCGAGGGGGGCCGTGGAGGAGACCTCCAGCAGCACCCCCTTATAAGGAAATTTCCCGATGTGTCCGATGCGATCGGCCGGCTCCGCGACCACCATGACGTCCACGTCGGACGTGGGCGCCAGCTCCTCCCCCGGGTCGGCCCACAACGCCGACCCGGTCAGGAACGCCCCGCCGAACCCCGGCAGCCCGGCGCCCTCTTCCCGCACCCACTCCCGCGCGACCTTCCTGGCCTGCTCAATCCGCATCCACTTCCTCCCGATCGGGCCTCCGGCGCGAGCTCCTGAACAGCACGAACGCGCCCAGCACCACCAGCACCGCCAGCCCGCCCCAGATCCAGCCGGGAACCCCGGCCGGCTCCGCGGACCGGCCCGCGGCCGGCTCCGCGACCGCCGCGGAAGGCTGCGCCGCCCCCGTGCCGGGAGCCGCGCTGGACGGTGTGACCGCCGCCGAACCGGCGGGCGAGGCCGATGCCGATGCCGAAGATGATCCTTTCACGCTGAAGGGAATTTCGCCCTCAATGGGATGTCCGTCGGAGGAAACGACACGCCAGGCGATCACGTACGAGCCGGGCGCGAGCGGCTCCGGCACGTCGGCGGACACCAGCGGCCCGTCGAGCCGAGGCTTGCCGAGCGCGACCTCCTTGCCGGTGGCGTCGTGCAGCACGACGAACGGAAACTTCACGCTCGCGCTGTACTCGAGCTCGATCTCCTCGACCGAGGAGACCTCCGCGTTCTTGGCCGGCGAGCTGCGCTTGAGCGTGTCGTGGGCAAAGGCGGGCGAAGCGGGCAGAGTGAGCAGCAGGGCGCAGGCGAGCGCGGCTGTTGCGGCCTTGCGGAAAAGTGCCATGACGGGTCTCCAGAATGATTTTCCGGACGACCGCGCCCGTGGCGCCGGACGTCCGGACACAGGCAAGGACGAAAGGAACGGCGGGCGTCGAAGCCGCCCAGAAGGGCAACGGCACCGCCCGAAGGACGACGACGCCGCTCAACGGGCCACGACGCCGCTCGAAGGACGACGGCGACGCTCAACGGGCCACGACGCCGCTCGAAGGGCGACGGCGACGCTCGAAGGGCGACGGCGACGCCGGCCGAAGGACCACGACGCCGACCGAAGGGCGCCGGTGACGCCGGCCGTAGCGCGACAGCGACGCCGGCAGGGCGTCAGTGACGCGCCGCCCAGGGTGGCCCTCGCCTGCTGATCGTGCCGGAGACCGTCCGGCCGGTGCCCGTGGGAGCGCCGGGCGTCAGCGGCCGCCACCTGAGCGGCCGCACCCCGGCCCCCTCCTCCACGGGAGCGGTGACGAGCAGCCGGACGGCCGGGCGCGGCGCCCCGTACAGGCGGATCATCAGCCACAGCGCGCTCTCACCGCGATGCAGCCACCACGCCGTCAGCCCCGCCACCACGAGGTGGACCAGCACCATGCCGGGCGCGGGATGCCCATGCGCGGGGTCGAGCGCAGGGTCGAGCGCAGGGCCGGGCGCGAGCCGTTCGAAGAGCTGGTGCAGCACCGTCTGGGTGAAGACGGTCGCGGCGAGCACGGCCGCGAGCCCGCGCTCGCGCCCGTCGACCAGGTACGCGAGACCGAGCGCGGCCAGCACCCCGGCCAGGTAGCCGCCGAACGGCACGAGACCCCCGCCGCCCAGCGCGTGCCCGCCCGCCGACACGGCGCCGCAGACCGTCGCGAACACGACGGCCCGCGACAGCCTCAGCCCTGCGGACGCCACCGGCGACACCACCGGCGACACCGCCGGCGACACCATCGGCGACACCGCCGGGGACGCCACCGGGGACGCCGCTGCGGGCGCCCCCGACGCTGCCGGGCGCGGCGCGAAAGACGACGGGGTGGACACAGCCGCCATCTTTTCACAAGGTTCCTGGCCCGCCGAGGTTCGAAGGGCGCGTGTGAGGGCAGCGGACTTCGATGGACATCGCCACGAGCGCCGGCCAGGACCTGGAACGAACGGTCCGCCGGGAGCTGATGGACGCGGGCTTCACCGTCGAGCCGTCGCTGATGTCCGCCGACGGCGGGCTCGGAGTCTGGCACGACCCCACACGCGGGGTGGTCGTCACCTGGGGTACCTCAGCCGACCAGCTCGTCCGGCACGCGACCATCCGCTTCGCGGTCCTGCTCGCGCTGCGGACGGTCCTGGTCGAGGCGGGCCATCAGGTCAGGGAGGACTTCAACGGTCTGGAGCTGGTCGTCACGGCCTGACCTCGCGCAGCGGACGGCCGACCTCGTGCAGGTGGCGCAGGGCCTGCCCCCATGACTCCAGCAGGCCGCACTCGACGTAGTCGACGCCGAGCGAGGCGCAGTAGTCGCGCACGATGGGCTGCGCCCTGCGCAGGTTCGCGGTGGGCATGCTGGGGAACAGGTGGTGCTCGATCTGGAAGTTCAGGCCGCCGAGCGCGGTGTTGACCAGGCGCCCGCCGCGCACGTTGCGGGAGGTGAGCACCTGCTTGCGCAGGAAGTCCAGCTCGTCCTCGGCGGTGAGCACCGGCATGCCCTTGTGGTTGGGCGCGAACGTGCAGCCGAGGTAGACGCCGTAGCAGGCCTGGTGCACGGCCAGGAACAGCAGCGCCATGGGCAGCGGCAGCACGACGAACACCGCCGCCAGGTACGCCACCACGTGCGCGGCCAGCAGCGCGCCCTCGATCCCCCGGTTCTTCAGCGACGGGCGGCGCAGCGCGCGGAAGCTCGACACCTTGAGGTTCACGCCTTCGAGCGTGAGCAGGGGGAAGAACAGGAACGCCTGCCAGCGCCCGATGAACCTGGGCAGCCCCCGGCTGGCCTCGGCCTGCCGCTGCGACCAGATGAGGACGTCGGGCGATACGTCGGGGTCGTGCTCCTCGTGGTTGGGGTTGGCGTGGTGGCGGGTGTGCTTGTCCATCCACCAGCCGTAGCTGAGCCCGACGGCCAGGTTGCCCACGATCAGCCCGGCGATCCTGCTGACGCGCCGGGAGCGGGAGATCTGCCCGTGCGCCAGGTCGTGGGCCAGCAGCGTGACCTGGGCGAAGGCCACCGCCATCAGTACCGCGACGCCGAGCTGCCACCAGGAGTCGCCGACCGCGGCGAACAGTGCCCACGTGCCTCCGAAGAGGGCGGCCACCAGGCCGATCCGCATGGCGTAGTAGCCGGGCCGCTTGTCGAGCAGCCCGGCTTCGGCGATGCGCCGCGAGAGCCGAGCGAAGTCGCTCCCCCGTTGCGTTCCTCGCTGTTCCGGGGCCGGGTGGGAGGTCTCTGCCACAGTCACGTTTCGTCTCCGATGCCGAGGAGTGGATGATCCCTTCTCAGCATCGCGGGAAACGGCGGCCTCGCGAACCCCCGCTGTCACCCTTCCTCGCGGTAGTGCACGCCCTACCAACCGCTGCCGCGGAGGGGTGGTGCACGCGCTACCGGACCGGTCCCGCGGAGGGGCGTCCCCGCCGCCTGGGGATCGGGCCGGCCCATCGCACTCAGCGTGGCACTGGACGACGGCTCTCACCTGGTGGGGAATGGCGGGCGGCGGGGGCGCCGGCTCAGGCGAGCTGCAGGGCGGGCATCGGCCCTGGCGCCGCGGCCTCGCCGTGGACGTGCAACTCCGGGCGGAAGGCCGCCAGGTACGCCTCGCGGTCGCGGAAGGTCGCGGCCAGCGCGTCGCCGTAGTCGATGAGCTGCCGGTGGGCGTGCCTGCGCGGCTCGTACCGGGCGTGGAGCAGCCGGTCGAGCAGCGTCGCGTCGTCGCCTGCCGCGCAGATGACGTCCGCCAGGATCTCGGCGTCGTGCAGCGTGTAGCTCATGCCCATGCCGGTCATCGGGTGGCAGGCGAAGGCCGCCGAGCCGAGCAGCGCGGCGTTGCCCTTGTGGTACGCCTCCACGCGCAGCGACGACACCTTGATCCGCTGCCAGGTGGCAGGCTGCAGGAAGTCGAACGCGTCCGAGCTCTCGGTCACGAACTTCTTCAGCTCGTCGAGCAGCGCGGGGATGCCGTCCTGGAAGATCTCCTTGTCGTCCTCGGGCGGTAGGCCGACGAACACGCGGGCCTGGTCCCTGTTGATCGGATAGAGGTAGGTGAGCCAGCCCTCGGAGCTGAAGTAGAGCCGGTTGAGCTGGGCGACGCTGGCGCTCAGCGGAACGGTCGCCACCCGCATGAGCAGCCGCTCGTACGGCACCGTCCGCTGCTCGATGCCCAGCGCCTGGCGCACGGCGGACTTGGTGCCGTCGGCGCCGATCACCACCCCGGCCCGCAACCGCCGCCCGTCGTGGAGCATGAGCTCTTCAACGCGGTCCTCGCCTACCGCGATGTCGGCGATGCCGGCGTCGAACCAGAACTCGACGCCCTGCATCGCGCAGGAGGTGTAGATGAGCTCGACCAGCTCCCGGTAGGGACGGATGAGGAAGCCGCCGTCGGGGAAGCGGCACTCCTTGATGGGGTCGCCGTCGTGGTAGTAGCGGATGATGTCGCGTCGCAGGCCATGGCGTTCGACGAGGTCGGTCAGCCCGTGCCGGGCCAGCACCCGCAAGCCGGGGGGCTTGAGGAAGTCGGCGCCCGCGCTCGGGACGGAGGGTCCCTGCTCGATGACGACGACGTGCAGGCCGCGGCGGCCCAGCAGCAAGGCCAGGAAGCAGCCGCCGAGCCCGGCGCCGACGATGGCTACGTCGCAGGATGTGGTTGCCATGACGAGAGCCCTTCTGAATGGTTGAACTAGTTCGTGTGCCCGCGGGTGCCGGCGAGGGGGCCGGGTTCGATTGTTCGCGGCCGCGGGACCGGGTCCATGTAGGGGTCTGCGGGGGGTGTGCGGGTCTCGACTGGCAGCAGCGCGTCGGCCTCCGCCGCCACGGTGGCGAGGGTCATGCGCAGCTCGAGCAGCAGCCGGCGGGGCACCTTGACCATGACGTCGTCCGGGTCCGGCCGCAGCCGGGTGATCTTGGTCAGGGCCAGCGCTCCGATCAGCACAGAGATGGCCACGCACAGGGCGAGTGCGCCGGCCAGGCCCGCGAAGGGGCCGGTCATGAACGGGTGGTCGATCACGACGGACACGACGGCGATGCCGACGGCGCCGCCGACCATGCGGGCCATGGTGGCCGCGCCGACGGCGGAGGCGTACTGGTGGGGGCGGGCGGCCAGGGTGGTCGCGACGGAGGTGCCGGGCGCGAGCGCGCCGACCCCCACGCCGACCACGACGCTGGCGACCAGGCCCCACACGGTGGGACCCGCCTGCGTCAGCACGAGCACGCAGGCGCCGCCGCACAGCAGCGAGCCGGCGTAGATGAGGCCGTACGCGCCGACCCGCTTGACGATCTTTCCGGCCAGGAAGCTCGTCACGACGACGGCCACCGACGTGGGGGTCAGCCACATGGCCACTTCGAGCATGGGGTAGCCGAGGTGCAGCAGGTACAGCGGCTGCACGGTGAGCAGCCCGTACGACAGCGCGCCGAACCCCCAGGTGGCCAGCCAGCCCCAGACGAACCGGGGCCGCCGCCACAGGGCCAGGTCGATCGCGGGCAGGCGATGGTGCCTGGCCTGCGCGAACGCGCCGCCGAGCAGGGCCAGCGCGGCCAGCGCCAGCCACACCACGTCCATGCCCCAGGCCATGGCCTTGGAGATGGCCAGGACCACGACGGCGATGCCGGCAGCCAGCAGCCAGGCGCCGAGCACGTCCGGCATGCCCTTGGCGGGGGCGCGCCGGCCGGACGGGAGCGCCACGCAGGCGATGAGCAGCGCCACGCCCATGATGACGTCGGGGACGAACAGGGCCCGCCAGCCGACGGTGGCGGCCAGCCAGCCGCCGCCCGCCTGCATGAGCAGGCAGCCCAGCCCGGAGGCGGAGCTCCACAGTGCGATCGCGCCGCGGCGCTGCGACTCCGGCAGCTCGCCGAGCAGCAGCCCGAGGCTGGCCGGGATCATCGCCGCGGCTCCGGCGCCCTGGACGGCCCGCGCGGCCAGCACGTACGACCAGGGCTCCACGGTGACGGTGGCGATGCCGCCCAGCACGAACACCACGAGCCCGACCGCGAGCACGCGGCGGCGGCCGAACAGGTCGGCCCAGCGGCCGGCGGTGGCCAGCAGGGCGGCGATCGGGATGAACGCGGCGCTGGTCAGCCAGACCAGGTCGCCCAGCGGCATGGCGGCGCCGGCGGGCGTGTACCGCAGCACCCCCACTGCCAGGGTGGTGGCCGTGGTGTCGGCCATCACCGTCAACATGACACCCGCACCGACCAGGCGCAGCATCACGCCGTGACGCCGGTCGGCGCCGGTCGTGCCCGTCCCCCGGACGGCCGCTGGTGACGAACGCACGTGTCCTCCTATGTGAGCGTCGGCTCGTCTCCGCTCCGCGCACACTCCGGCGGTGCGAGGGGCGGAGCTGACGTGAGTCTCCGAGGTAGCGGGGTCAGGCGCCGTAGCGGCCGGGCGAGATCATGCCGTCCGGGTCGAGCGCCGTCTTGAGCCTGTGCAGCATGCCGAGGCCGGCAGTGCTGGTCTCGGACCAGACGTCGGCGGCGGCGTGATCGATGTCGGAACGGTAGATGGCGCAGCCGTGCCCGCGCAGCACGCAGTTGCCGTCGTTGCGGAGCTGGTGGGCGCGGTAGGGGGCGTCGGGCGCGCCGCGTTCGAAGAAGATCTGGATGACGCCGTTGGCCAGGTGCTTGCCGACCAGGTTCCACTCCACCATGAGGGCGGTGGTGTGGCGGTTCACGGCGGTCTGCATGGCGGCGAGGATCTGGTCGGTCCTGCGGGCGTGCATGGGCATCAGCGGCAGCAGCGCCAGGAAGCCCATCGCGCCCTCGTCGATCCGGTCGCACGACGTCACGCCGAGCGCGTTGTGCACGCCGCGGCAGGTGGGGATGCCCTGGGCCATGAGCGCCCGGGGGTAGAGCGGGTCGTCGGGGCCGACCTCGGCCGCGTCCACCACGCGCAGCGCCTCGGCGCCCTCGACCTCGATGAGCGCCTTGCGCAGCAGCTCCTCGGCCAGCTCGACCGTGGCGTCGCTGCCCATGAGCGGCCCGAGGATGGTGAACAGGCTCGGGTCCACCCCGGCGGGCAGCATCCAGTCGCCGTGGTCGGGCACGAGCGACAGCTCGCGCACGCGCAGCAGCCCGTCGGCCGGGTTGCCGCGGCGCAGGAAGTCGGTGACCGCGCCGAGCGCCACGCCGACCTGGTCGCGCGGGATCCGGCCGTGCACCAGCCCGATGGTCTCCGGGCGCGGCACCAGCGACACGGCCATGGCGGTGACGATGCCCAGGTTGTGCTGCACGAACGTCTGCGTCAGGTCGGGTCCGGCGACCCGCCCGTGATAGCGCCCCGCCGGGTCCAGCCCGCCGGTGGTGACCACGCTGCCGTCGGCCAGCACGGCCTCCAGCCCCGCCACGTCGTGGACGCGGGAGCGGACGCAGCCGTCGCCGCGGTCGAGGGCGTTGCCGACGACCGAGGTGTCGGCGCACGAGGCGGTGACGTTCAGCATCCACGGGGTGTCGCGCAGCACCGCGGCGAGCTGCCGCTGGGTGACGCCCGGCTCGACGACCGCGAAGCCGGCCTCCAGGTCGAGGCCGCGGATGCGGTTCATGCCGCCGAGGTCCACGACCACGTTGTCGTCGGTGACCGGCATGGCCGAGCCCATGCCCCAGTTCCTGCCCGTGCTGATCGGGTAGAGGCGGCGGCGGTCGGCCATGGCCTGCCGTACGAGTGTGCGGACCTCGTCCAGGCTGCGTGGCGTCTCGACGCCCGCCACGGAACGCGGCTGGTGGCCCCCGACGTCACGCGACCTCAGCTCCGGTCGCGATAGTCCTTGCATGACTCTCCTCAAGGGGTGAGATTCGCTCTTCTGGCTCCCTGCGTCGGAGCCGCTGTGGGGGCACACGTCAGACGGTGTGCTGGAGCAGGTCGTCGATCGAGCCGATGGCCTGGTTGGACAGCTCCCTGATGCCGAGCAGGCGCTGCTCGACGTGGACGTTCTCCTCCGGGGGCGCCTCGGGGAGCGGGGCGGTGCCGGGGAAGTCGAGCGTGCCGCGGGGGGCGGTCTGCGCGGGCACCTCGTGCAGGCTGTACGGGTGGCGCCGGACGTGGTCGGTGTGCTCGCGACGGGAGCGGGCGGGCAGGTGCGGGGGGGTTCGCATGGAGCTCTCCTACCGGGCTCGAACGGGGTTTTCCTGGCGACCGCTCGCCGTTGAGCGGCTGGTGGTCAGCGCGCGCCCTCCTCGGTCTCCTCGAAGCCGGGGTAGCCGGCCCGTGGAGCGACGGCCGCGGGGGTGGCCGCAGGGGTGGTTCGTGGCACGCCGTGGTTGATGACGCTCGCGGCGATGCGGCGCTCCGCCAGCCCCATGTGGGGACGGCCTGCACCGGTGGAGCCCGGCCGGGCGCCGGCCGAGCCTGTGATCATGGAGCTGGCGTGCACCCAGCGGCGCGACTCCGCCAGCACCTCACGCTGCGCGCGGCCCAGGTCCGAGTGCCGCGCGTAGTGCTCGCAGACGGCCCGCGCCAGCACCCGTGCCATCACGAGGTGCTCCTGGCAGGCGCCCGCGATCTTCGCTTCCAGGCCGGCGACCTGGGCGAGGAGCAGTTGCAGGTGCGGCAGGGCCGAGCTGCGCTCGAACCCGTCGATCTCGGCCAGCCGCTCCGGCCAGCGCAGCCGCCGCTCGATCGAGGCGCACACGGCGCTCACCACCTGGGCGGCGGGTTCGTCGTCCGGAGCGCGGCCGTCGAGCTGGACGGCGCGCTGCGCGGTCGGCTCGAAGTCGGTGAGCCGGCGCAGCCCGCTCTGCAGCAGGCGGATCCGGTTGTGCAGGCACGCGGCGCTCCAGCCGAGCACCAGCAGGCGGTCGGCGTCCGCCTCGCAGTGCCAGCCGACCAGTGCCACCTCGCGGGCCATGCGGTGGTGCAGCACCCATGACTCCTGCTCGCCCACCGGCACCGGCGTGTCGATCCATACTTGCAGGCCGCCGGGGGGCAGCTCCGCGACCCCGACGTCCATGCCCTCGGGCGCGACCCTGGCACAGATCCGCCGTACGACGCGTTGCTGGGCGGCTGCCTCCGGCGCCATGGGCGCCGGGCCTGGCAGCACGCGTTCCTGGGCCACTCTCGCCCTCGGCTCGATGCTCATCTGGGCCACCTCCTGACCCGACCTACGTAAATTGACACTTAATAGTGCCGTCCCGATCGTCGTTATGCGGGGGTTTCCTGTCAACTGCCACTTAACCGAGATGGCATGGATCGCCGGCCGCCCGAGAAGGCCGAGTCGTGAACCCACGACTTCCCGCAGGTGAATACGCGGTTACGGGGCGTGGATGATCTAGAGTCCGTACGTGCGGCAGATCGCGGACGACGGGCGAGGAGCGGGCCGATGGCGGTGACCAGAGCCATGGTCGCGGCCCTGTCGGTGGCCGCCGGGCTGCCCGCCTACCACGGCCCGGCGCAGGCCGGGGGCGGTTACTGTGTGCTACCTGATCGCCCCATCCAGTCCGGCCCTTACCTCGTGGCCACTGCTTCCTTCCTAGACTGGATTCATCCCAATCCGCCGCCGGCCGAGCCCGAGCCGGAGGGCGCGGAGCGGCTCGACTTCGCCGGGTTCCCGAACGTGTCGGCCCTCGACGTGACCGGCCCCCGCGGCCGTCCCGAGACGAAGGTGATCGCCACCTTCACCACGAACGTGGACAAGGTCGTCACCCTCACCAACGCCGCCGCCGTCTCGGAGGACGGCGGGCGCACCTTCGGCCCGGCCGGCCAGACGCCGCTGCGGGAGTCGCCGATCGAGCTGCACGACGGCCGGTTCTTCGCCACGGAGTACTACCTGGCCAGGACAGGCCCGCACACGGCGCTCCTGGGCGTGCTCACCTCGTCCGCGCTGGAGGACGGCGAGAGCTGGCTGCGCTCGGAGGCCGTCCTGACCACGCCCGGCGACCTGCTGCCCGGCGGGGCCGCGCACGGGGCGCCGATCCAGCTCGCCGACGGGACGATCCTGATCACGGCGTACGCGCGCTACAGCGGCACCGGGGCGTACCAGTCGGAGGTGTACGCCAGCCGCGACGGCGGGCGCACGTTCGAGCGGCGCGGGGTGATCGCCGAGCCCGAGCCCGGGTTCGCCTACAACGAGGCGGCGATCGAGCAGGCGGTGGACGGCAGCCTGGTGGCGGTGCTGCGCCGCGACGGCGGCAGGTACTCCACGCTGCACCAGAGCCGTTCCGCCGACGGCGGGCACACCTGGGAGCCCGTGCGGGAGCTGCGCCTGGCCGGCTACGACTGCGTGGTGCGCGGGGTGGCGCCCCGGCTGCTGCTGATGCCCGGCGGCGCGCTCGTGCTGAGCGCGGGGCGCCCGGACAACTGGCTCACGGTCTCGCCCGACGGCCTCGGGCGGGAATGGCTGGAGCCGCGGGTGACCTACCACAACCGCGACGGCATCGTGGACGTGCGCGGCTCCTCCGGCTACACCGGGCTGGCCGCCGTCGGTCCGCACCGGTTCATCCAGGTGTTCGACAACTGCAAGCTGGCCGGGGTGCGGCCGGACGGGCTGCTCGACGAGACGGCGTGCCCGGCCCACGGGCGGTTCGAGTACGGCGGCCGGTACGCGGTCAAGCGCCTGCTGTTCGACGTCGCCACCCCCGGCGTCCGCCTGGACCTGGCCGCGCTGCGCCGCCGCGGCGCCCTGCGCGTCTCCACCGACATGCGCTGGACGAGCCCCCGGCGGCCGAGGACGCGTCCCGGCGGCGCGCTGGACGGCAGCACGGGCTACTGGTCGAGCGCCGTCGCCCGGGGCAGCGGCCACTACGTGCTGCACCTGGACCGGCCTTACCCGCTGGCCAGGATCGGCCTGAGCCTGCGTCCCGGGCATCCGGCGAGCGCGCGCGTGTACGTGTCGGGAAACGGGCGCTCCTGGGGCGAGCCGGTCGTGACGATCAAGGACAGGATCGATCACGCGCTGCGCTACGACGAGATCGGCCGCACCGCCCGGCACGTCAAGATCGTCACAGAGCCCTCGGCGGGCTGTGATCCGGAAATAGGCCGCAAGTGCGCCGTGCTGAACGAGGTCGAGCTCTATTCATGAATGCCCTCGGCGGCCCGGACGACAAAGTTTTCTGCCAGTTGGGTAACGCGGTCAGGCCGGGGAAATTCGCATACGCCCGCGGGGGCCCGATCCGGCGCCCCCGCGTGACTCCTGCGAACCCTTACCGCCCCGGCGGCATGTCGCCGCGACGGCCGTAGGGCATGTCCTTGTCGTCCCTGTTCATGTCCTCCTCGTCGATCTCCACCCGCTCCTTGCGGATCTTGCCCTCGACGATCTCCTCGTGCTGGACGTCCTGCTTGCGCACGTGGATGCGCTCGACCGGCTTGGTCTCCTTGCCGACGACGGCGCGCTCCTCGTGCAGGATCATCTCGCGGTCCTCGGCCTGGATCTCGTGCGTGCCGGTGGTCTGGCCGTCGCGGATGGGCTCGCGCTCGACCACGACCTCCTCGTGCGAGAGCGGGATCGTCTGTTGGACGTCCTCGGTCTCGACGTACTTGTGCAGGCGTACGCGGCCTGTCTCCCTGCTCTCCTTGCCGACGTGCAGCTGCTCCTCCGACCGGGTCATCTCGATGTCGCGCTCGTCGGTGACGCCGCCCATCCCGCCGGCCATGCCGGCACGTTCGCCGGTCAGCCCGGCCCGCTCACCGGCCATACCGGTGCGCTCGCCGGCCAGGCCGGTGGGCTCGCCGGTCAGTCCCTCCCGCGCACCTGTGACCGGGCCCCTCGTACGGGCCTCGCCGGCGCGCTGGCGCGGGATGTCGGTCGGCTGCATGCCGTAGTAGCGGTAGAGGTCGGCCTCCTCCTTCAGGGACAGGCGGTCGTCCACGTCGATGTTCGGCGCGCCCTTGATCATCTCCTTGTCGAAGGGGACCCGGATCTCGTCGCCCGAGCGGCGGGAGTTGGCCAGCGGGACGAAGGTCTGCTTCATCCCGAAGAACCCCGTGCGTACGGTCACCCACTCCGGCTCGCCCGAGCGATCGTTGAGGTAGATCTGGCCCACCTTCCCGATCGACTGTCCGTCCGACCCCACCACATGGCATTCGAGTAGGTGGCGGATCTCTGTTTGCATAGCCACGACGATCCCCCCGATGTGTCCGTCCTGGTTCAAAAGGGACAAATACCCTAAATCGCCACATAACCACACACAGGTAGGGAACGTTTCGCTCTATTTCCTGGAAACGGCTGGGGATCTGCCTGGCCGGCGGATCAGCTCTCCTGGGCCTTCTCCAGGGCGTCCAGATGTTGCTGCAAGGACTGCTGAGCCGTGCCGGCCAGCGCCTTCACCGTCTGGTTGGAGCCCTTGGAGACCTCAGTCCTGGTGGCCGCCAGCGCCTCCTTGTGCGCCTTGATCATGCCGGACAGGAAGTCCTGGTCGAAGTCCTGCCCCGTGGAGTGGCGCAGCCGCACCACCTCGGCCCGCTGCGCCTTGGACGGGGAGGTGGGCAGCTCGATGCCGAGCTGCGTGGCCGCCTGGGTGACCTTGGAGCCCAGCTTGGTGTGGTCCTGGACGAGCATCTTGCCGACGGCCTTGACCTGCTTGGTGGTGCCCTTGCCCATCGCCAGCCGGCCTGCCTGCACCTCGGACAGGTTGCCCTGGTGGATGGTCCGCATCCAGGTCTTGTCCTGCTCGGACGGCTGGGTGTCGGTCCGCGCGGGCACCGCCGCGGTGTTCGGCGCCACGTCGGCGGCGCAACCGGTGAGAACGGCCAGCGTCGCGGCGGCCAGCGGCAGGGTCAGACTCGTGCGCATGAGGATTCCTAGGACAAGGTGATACGACTCCGATACAGAGAGTAACCATCATGGAGCCGATGACCTGGCATTCGCCCTGCTCAGGCGCGTCAGAGGACCGGCCCGCCGTTAACAGGACCGCCGATACGGGACCGCCGATACGGGACCGCGCCAGGAGACCGCCGTCATGGGGTCGCGGTTACGGGGCCGCGGTAGCCGGGCGGTGGGTCGTCGGCCGCGTAGGCGTTCGGCTCGCCGCCCGTGAGGAACGTGCGCAGCACCGCGAGGTAGGCGTCGGTGCGGCCGGGAGGGGCGCCGTCGCCGACGTAGGCGAGGCCGGCGTTCGGGAGCGCGCGGCGGTAGGCGATGGCGTCCGCCCAGGGCTCGGCGTCGCAGGCGCCCTTGACGATCAGCACGGGCACGGTGATCCGCACCAGGTCGTTCCTGAGCGAGGCGGGCGTGGCGCGCCCGGCCAGGGCGACGTACCCCCCGTAGCCGGGGCCGGGCGGGGAGGCGGAACACGCCGGTGCGGCCTGGCGGCGGAGGAGAAGCGCGAGGTGGGCGTCCAGTTCGCGGTCGCCGGCGAAGGCGCGGGCGGTGGCCGGATCCACCCGCAGCAGCGCCGAGACCGCCAGCGTGCGGGGGTGCGGCAGCGCGGCGGGACCCAGGGGGACGGCCGAGGTGGCGAGACGGGACGAGGCGCGTGCGGGGGCGAGGCCGGTCGGCGAGTACAGGACCGCTCTGGCCACCCGGCCGGGATGCGCCGCCAGGTACGCGGCGGCGAGCTGGGCCCCGTGGTCGCGGGCGACGAGGTTGAGGCGCTCGGCGCGTACGGTCCGGCGGATCGCCTCCAGATCGGCCACGTCCCGCGCCAGGCCGTACCCCTGGGGGTCGGCCAACCGGGCCGAGCGCCCGGCGCCGAGCTGGTCGTACACGAACACCCGGAAGCCCGCGGACACGAGCCGTCCGTAGAACGCCGAGTCCCCCTCCAGGTCCCCCACGCCCGGGCCGCCGTGCAGGAAGACCACCGGCTCGGGCCGGGTGACCCGTTCGGGCGCGATCCGCACGTACGCCAGCCGCGACCCCGTGGGCAGCCGCCACTCGCGCTGCCCCGCCACCGCGGCCGGGGCGGGCGGCACGGGGAGAGGGCTCAGCGTGACGGCGGAGACCTGCCACACCACCGCCGCCTCCACCCCGAGCACCACCGCCGCCCGCGACCAGCGCCCCCACGCCACCTGCGGCCTGGGCACGCACAGCAGCAGCCCGAGGAAGAGCACCGACGCGAACACCGCCAGCCCCACCACGGCGAACACCTCGGGACCGGCGCCCACCAGCGCCACCCCCGCCAGCGCGGCCAGCCCCGCGACCGGCGACAGCGCCACCACCAGCCCGCCCGCCACCACCCGCCCGGCCAGCCGCCGAACCCCACGCCCGATCCCACGCCCGATCCCACGCCCGGCCCTGCGCCCGGTCCCACGTCCGGCGGCAGGTCGACCGGCCGGCTGCCCAGCCCGGCGCTCGGCTCTGGGCCCAGTCCAGTGCTCCGCCCTGGGACCGGCCGGGCGCCCTGGGGAGGTGCGGGCGGAAGGTTCCGCGGAGGACGATGTCCCGCCGGACGAGGCCGCCCGGGCGGGCTGCGCCCCGGCGGTCGGGGGCGCAGCGGCGGGCGCCCGGTCCGAAGGGGCCCGGTCCGAAGAGGCCCGGGCGGGTGAGGGGCGACGGCCGGAGGGAGGCTTGGCGTTGGAAGCCACAAAAGGGACGTTAGTGCACACTTCCCTCCCGAGTCAGGGAAGTGACCGACCCAGACGCAACCGGATGCGATCGCCCCGCCGTACGGACTCGCGCACGGTCCACACGCGCTCGTCGATGACCGTGCCCCTGGCCGTCATGTAGCCGCCCATCCTGAGCACCGGCCGTCCCGTGTCGTCGCGCAGCAGTTGCGCCCGCGACTCGGAGTCGTCGCCGAACAGCACGAGGAAGTCGTGCGTGCCGGCGGGGGCGTCGAGGATCAGGCCGGGATACAGGTGCGAGTGGGGGACCTCGATGACATGCTCGCTCACGCGTCAACGTCTACCCAGATTTCACGCTTCAAGCTTAAGCCGGTCCGGGATAGCGCTTTCCGCCGACATGGGGTGAAATATCAGCAACCTTTCTACAGGCTGGAGTACCACTGTGCCACTGTTCGACCTGCCGCTCGATCAACTCCGCGAGTACCGCCCCGACCGTGACGAGCCCGCCGACTTCGACGCGTTCTGGTCCGCCACCCTGGCCGAGGCCAGGGAGTTCGACCTCGCGGCCGAGTACGTCCCCTACGACCTGCCGCTGGCGGGCGTGGACGTGTTCGACGTGTCGTTCGCCGGGTGGGGCGGGCACCGGATCAACGGCTGGTTCCTGCTGCCGCGCGGCGTCGACGGGCCGGTCCCGTGCGTGGTGCACTACATCGGCTACAGCGGCGGGCGTGGGTTCCCCAAGGACCACCTGCTGTGGCCCGCCGCGGGGTACGCGGTGTTCGTGATGGAGACGCGCGGCCACGGCGGCGCGAACGTCGGCAGCCCCGGCACCACCGGCGACCCGCACGGCAGCTCGGGACCGCAGGCGCCGGGCATGATGACCAGGGGCATCCTCGACCCCGCCGACTACTACTACCGGCGCGTGTTCACCGACGCCGTCCGCGCGGTGGACGCGGCGGCGGCGCATCCGGCCGTGGACGCGGAGCGCGTCGTGGTCGCGGGCGGCAGCCAGGGCGGTGCCATCGCCCAGGCCGCGGCGGCGCTGCACCCGGGCGTGCGGGCGGCGCTGATCGACGTGCCGTTCCTGTCGCACTTCCGGCGGGCAGTGGAGATCACCGGGCGTGATCCGTACCAGGAGCTGGTCAGGTTCCTGGCCACCCGGCGGGACGCAGCCGAGCAGGTGTTCCGCACGCTGGCCTACTTCGACGGGCTGAACTTCGCGGCCCGCGCCACGGTGCCCGCGCTCTACTCGGTGGCGCTGATGGACGACGTCTGCCCGCCGTCCACGGTGTTCGCCGCCTACAACCACTGGCAGGGCCCGAAGGAGATCACCGTCTGGCCGTGGAACAACCACGAGGGCGGTGGCGGCTACCAGTCGGAGGAGCAGGTGCGTTACCTGCACAAGCTCCTCGGCGAGGGCCAACGCTAGGAATGGCTGAGGGCCAGGGAAGAGCCCAGGCCCGCGACAGGGCGAGGGCTGGGAGCGGGCCGCCGCGCCGGAGTGCCCATCGGCTCCGGCGCGGCGGCGCGCGTCAAACGGTCTGCTCGGTGACCAGGAACGACACGCTCCCCTGGTCATCGGCTCCGGCGTCCAGGGACTTGTCGTCCAGCACAGTCGCAGCCACCGGGTCGAGGTAGACCCTCGCCCCCTCGTTCTCGACCACCGCGTCCGCCGGTTCGGGGGCGGTGGCCAGGGTGAGGGTGAGCGAGCTGGCGCCCTCTCCCTGAGACGAGATGCGAATCCCGCTCTGAGTCGGCTCGGGCGCATTCGCGGTCAGGTCGCGAATGGCCTGGGCTGCGTTGGCTGTCAGGGTGAGCACTACGGCTCCTCCTCACGGTCGACGTTCAGGAGTTGGCTGCCCTTCCCTCCGCTTTCGGCCTCAACCCTCCTTGGCGTTTTCTTTACCAAGAATCCCTGGCGGGCCGTCTCCGGCCTCCGCCTGCGGGAACAATGGACCCATGGACTTCGCGGCGCAGAGGCAGGCCCTGGTGGCGCACCTCAGGACGGCCCAGGCCGTCAGCGAGCCCGTGGCCGAGGCCATGCTCGCGGTGCCTCGCCACCTCTTCGTGCCCGGCGTCGAGCCGGAGGCGGCCTACCGCGACGAGCCCATCGTGACCAAGCGCGACGCCGAGGGCCGGCCGATCAGCTCGTCCTCGCAGCCGGCCATCATGGCGACCATGCTCGGCCAGCTCGGCGTGGAGCCGGGGCACCGGGTGCTGGAGATCGGCGCGGGCACCGGCTACAACGCGGCGCTCCTGGCCCACCTGGCGGGGCCCGGCGGGCGCGTGGTGGCCCTGGACATCGACGAGGACACCGTGGAGCAGGCCAGGCGGCATCTGGACGCGGCCGGGGTGACGGGGGTCGAGGTGCTGTGCCGAGACGGGGCCGGCGGCCATCCCGCCCTGGCCCCGTACGACCGGCTGATCGCCACGGTCGGCGTGTGGGACCTGGCGCCCGCCTGGCTGGCGCAGCTCGGGCCCGGCGGGCGGCTGGTGGCGCCGCTCGACCTGCGGGGTGTGCAGGTGTCGGCGGCCATGGAGCGCGACGGCGAGCGGTGGGTGAGCCGGTCGGTGGCGCCGTGCGGGTTCATGCGGATGCGCGGGTCGCTGACGGGGACCGAGACGCTCGAGGTGCTGCGCCGGGATCCCGAGCTGCTGCTGATGCTGCCCGAGGCGCGCGAGGTCGGCGACGTGCCCGCGGCGCTGGACGCGGTGCCCACCGAGATCACGGTGCGGCGCGAGGAGGCGGCGCCGCCGTTCACCGTCGCCATGGGGGTGGCGCTGTGGCTGGCGCTGCACGAGCCGCGCTGGTGCGTCGTGAGCGGCGACCTCGGCGGCGGTCCCGGCCTCACCCCGGGCATCGTGCAGCCCGACGGCATCGCGGTGCTCGCCGCGCAGGGCTCGCTGATCGCGCGGGGCCACGGCGCGGGCGGGGCCAGGCTGGCGGCGGAGCTGGCCGCGCACGTCAGAGCCTGGGACGCGGCCGGCCGCCCCGAGGCGAGCGCCCTGCGCATCGAGGCCTACCCCGGCGACCCGGCCTCCCGCAGGAAGGCGGGCGGCCCGGCCACCGGCGGCACGGCGGGCGGCCCGGGCGGCCGCGACGCGACGCCCGCCGACGAGCCCGAGCGCGGCGCGGTCACCGGCGGCACGGTCGTCATCGGCAAGCGGCACACCACCCTGGTGGTGGGCTTCGGCTAGACGGTCCAGGCTCCGTCGCGGATGAGGTCGCGCCCGGCGAGCTCGTTCGACTCGCGCCAGGCCTGCAGCCGCCGCGGCGTGATGTGGAAGTAGTGGTAGCCGTCCGCCTCCTTGCGCGGGTCGAAGCCCGCCTTCTCCGCGAACGCGTCACCGAGCTCGTCGGAGATCTCGGTCGCGGGCGTGGCCCTGGCCGTGCCCTCGATGAGCACGACGTCGCGCACCAGCCCGATCGCCACCCGCGTCCGGCCGCCGGTCAGCAGGTTGCGGGCGGTGGGGCTGGCGCTGGCCGTGGAGATGACCAGCGCGGCCCCGTCCCACAGGAACGACAGCGGCACCATGTACGGCACCCCGTCGGCCCCCGCGGTGGCCACCCAGGCGTCCACGTCGTGCTCCAGGCGGTGCAGGGTGTCCCGCTTGCGCTGCTCGGCGGTGCGCGGGGTGGGCTGGGACATCGGGCCTCGCTTTCGAAGGTCACAGGGCTCTGATCGCCCTCGTCATTATCGAGGATGATCAGGGGACGAATGTGACACGCGGTTCCGGACTACCGGTCGTCCGGGCGCGGCGAGCCGCCGCCGGCCGCGCAGGAGCCCGCCTTGGCGCCGGCCACCTTCCACTCCGCCCCGGGGAACGGGCTCATGAAGTGCGTCAGCAGGTCCACCGCGTAGTCCGGCACCTGCCCGCCGGGGTCCAGCAGGGAGAGCATCTGCGGCCCGTCGGCGCCGCGCAGCGTGATGGTGCCGCGCTCGGCGCCGGCGGCGAAGCCGGGTTTGGCGTCCACCGTGACGCAGGCCAGGCTGATCCCGGCCGCCCTGATCTCCTGCTTGGCTCCGATCCGGCGCATCCGCTGGTCGTAGCGGCGCAGGGCGAGCGAGGTGGTGGGGCCGATCCTGACCGATTCGCGGAAGGCGTCCTCGCCGATCTCCCTGCTCAGCCTGACGTCGAGCCTGACGTCGGGCCGCAGGTTCACGCCCTTGGCGGCGACCTTCACAGTGCCGTAGTGCCCCTCGAAGCCGGGCGCGACGTAGCCGAGCGCCGGGGGCGCCTTCATGCCGAACGGGACCTTGCCGGGCCGGATCCGCAGCCACGACATGCGGGCGATGGACAGGGAGAGCTGCTCGATCGAGCTCTGCCCGAGCCCGAACTGCCCGCCGACGTGGTAGGTGAGGAAGCCGGTCGTGTACGGGACCTCCTTGCTCACCGCCATCTTCTGGGCGGCCACGGGGTCCACCCTGAGCCCGGCGCGCAGGGCGATGCGGCCGGTGGGCACCGGCCGCGAGACCAGGTCGAGCGACTGGTCGGGGTTGAGCCGGATCGTGGTGTCGGCGGCCAGGTCCCTGACCGTCACCGACACGTCCCCGAGCCGCCCCGACGGGTCCACCAGGCCGCCCTCCACGCCGAGGTGCCCGTCGAGGGTGCTGGCGCCGCCGGGCGCCTTGTAGGTGACGGCCGGCACGCTCAGCCCGGCGGCCGAGGCGTCGGCGTCCACGCCGAAGACGGCGGGCACGTCGGAGAAGCGCAGCTCGCCGGTGCCCTTGCCGGGGAGCGTGACCTTGGCGGTGAGGTGCTTGACGGCCGCGGAGTTGTTCACGCGGATGCGCGTCCTGGCCCCGTACGTGCCCTGGACGGTCACCGCCGCGGGCACCGGGTCGATCGCCACGTGCCCGCGCAGCCCGCCCGCCTCGGCCCGCACGTCGAGCGCGCCCAGCGTGGCGGCCGGCTCGATCCGGTACGAGGCCTGCACCGCGTTCCCCTGACCCACCCCGAACGGCCCCACCGACATGCTGGTGATCTTGGAGGGCAGGCCGGTCAGCGTGGCCCTGGCCTTGATCGGCACAGGCGACAGGACGCTGCTGGCCAGGTACACGCCGAGGCTGCGGCGTTTCGGGCGGAACCCGGAGAACGCGAACGTCTTGCCGGTCAGGTCCACCGTCACCTGGTCGGGCAGGCCGGTCACGTCCAGGTATCCCTGCAGGCCGAAGCAGCCGCGCTGCGGCACGCAGAAGGGGCCGGGCGCGCAGCCGGGCCTGCCGGCCGCGCACCCGCCGTCCACCAGCGACACGCCGCCGGCGATCGCGGGCGCGGCCCGCATGCGGTCCAGCGCGGCTGCCGTGCCGAGCCAGGCGCGGGCGCGCACGTCCAGGCGCGAGCCGGAGTAGGTGAGCTTGCCGCCGGCCGAGGTGACGGCCAGCCGTCCCGGCACGGGCCCGACCGTGCCGGCGATCCCGAAGCGGGTGTCGCCCTGCCGGACGTCGGCGTCCACGGCGAGGGTCTGCGTGGCCGAGCGGAAGTCGGCGGTGAAGCCCTGCGCGGCGGGGGTGAACTCGACGTGCGAGAGCCGGTTGACCAGCACGCTGGCGTCCAGGTCGCCGGTGGCCTGGTCGTAGTGGGCCGCCAGGTGCGGCCCGGAGGGGGCCTTGGCGCCGTCGTGGTTGGTGAAGGCCAGCGCGGCCGTCCGCACGGGGCCCGACAGGCCGCGGAAGCGGTACGAGGCCGCGTTCCACGAGGCGTCGAACTTCGCGGGCACGCCGGTGACCTCGGCGGCGGCTCTGGCGTACCGGTCGCCGAGCTTGGCTCTGGCCAGCGCGGACACCCGCTCGACCGGCCCGTCGGAGACCCAGCTCAGGGTCCTGGCCCCGGTGTCGGCGACGAGCTCGGCCCGCTTGCGCACGCCCTTGACGGTGGCGCGCAGGTCCTCGCCGGTCGCCCGGGTGACGTGCGCTTTATTGACATAAATCCGCACCTCCTCGAGCGTGGAGGACGTGGCGACCTTGACCGTCGAGCGCTCGCCCAGCTCCCACGACGCCTTCACGTCGTCGTGCACGCCGAGCACGGTGCCGTCCACGGTGGGGCCCGACCTGAGGTTGGTGTAGGCGGCCCGCAGTTTCTCGATCACGCCGCTGGCCTGGTAGACAGCCTTCCGCGCGGCGGGGTCGAGCGTGACGTCCACGGTGGCGGGCGTGTTGGAGATCTCCATGCGGGCCACGTGGGTGCGGTCGATGCTGGCCGCGCCCACGAACGAGCGGCCGCCTGCGCCGACGGCGAGGTGGACGCGCGGCGCGGCCCCGTAGGTGACGTCGAACCCGGACAGCCCCGTCAGCAGCGCGGAGACCCCCACGGCGGCGCCGTCCTTGATCATGGTGACGTGGCCGCCGCGCGGGGTGGAGACGGCACCCCCGTCGCGTTGCAGGACGACGGCGAACCTGCCGATGGGCGAGCTGGTCGAGTGCGTGACGCGGTGCGCGGCCAGGTCGTTGACCAGGCGTACCCTGGCGGGCAGCGCGCTGAGCTCGGCCTTCAGCACGGTCTTGGCCGCGGCCCGGTCGAAGTAGCGCAGGCTCGCCTCGCCCGCCCGGCCCGAGCCGGTGGCGACGGAGAGGGTCTGCTTGCCGTTCGCGGTGCCGTACCTCGCGGTGAAGGACGGCGGGAGGCGCCGGAGCTCGACCTCGGTCACCCTCGACAGGCTGCCATCGCGGTAGGAGAGGTCGTGCACGTGGGCGCGGGCGACGGATGACGGTCCGGAGAAGCGCACCTCGCCGCCCGACAGCCGCACCTCGGCGCGGGTGGGCATGCGGTCGAGCACGGCCCGGGTGAACCGGCGGCCCGTCACGGCCACCGCCTCCACCTCGGCGGGGGCGGAGGCGCTGACGTTCAGGGTGGGGGTGTCGAGCGCGGCGCTGACGGTGAGCTCGCTCGTGGCCGGCGTCTGGCGCAGGCTCACGGCGCTGCGCCCGGTCAGCCCGGCCACGACGGCGGCGCTCTGCCCCGGCTCCTTGCGCTCGACGACGGCCTTGATCCGCTTGCCCGCCAGGTCCACGGTGAACGTGCCCCGGTCGGCGGCCGACAGCGACGAGCCGCGGCGCAGGCCGTCGAAGCCGACCGAGACCTTGTCGTCGTACTCGGCCCAGACCTGCGCTTTCACGCTCTGCCTGGACAGCCGCTTGACCGCGAACGTGATCCCGGCCGAACCTTCACCGGGGTCGGCGGCGGGCACCAGGTCGGCGGCCAGGTCGGGCTTGGCGTCGCCGGTCACGTCGGCGGCCACCGGCACGCCGACCGGCTGCCGGATCGAGCAGGCGACCGGCACGGCGTCGCTCTCGACGCAGAGCCGGTACGTCAGCCCCGGAACGGCCTTGCCGAGCCCCTCGAACGTCCTGGCGATCGCGGCGAGCGGCTTGCTCAGGTTGAGGGGCTCGGCCTGCGACGTGTCCGGCAGCACGTCCCGCACGTCGGGCGCCTGCCTGCCGAACCCCTGCGCCTCCTGGACGGCGGTGGCCGCGGAGGTGATCTCGTCGCTCAGCTCCGGGCCCGCGGGCGTGGTGACCTCGGGCGCCTCCGGCCCGACCCGCTCGTTCCCCGCGGGCCGGAGGGCCAGCGAGGCACGCTGCGGCACAGTGACGGTGGCGGCCGGCGGCTCCTGCACCGCGGGCACGGGCCGCACCTGTACGCGCGGATGAACGGGCTGGGCCTGGGCCCCGGCTGCGGACGGCACGCCGGCGAGGACCGTGCCGGCGATGGCCGTCGAAGTGAGCACGCGCATGAGGGCGTGCGGCATGAAACGTTCTCCCCCGGACCTGTCTATTTCATCCCATCAGAAACATAGGTCACGAGACGACCATATTTCCTCACTGGGCGTCAAACAGGATCCGACATGGGGCCCCAATTTTCTGTCAAGGCCGGTACGGGCGCAGCCGCGGCCACCACCCCGGCACGTGGGCGCGGTAGGCCTCGTAGTCGGCGCCGAACTTCCTGCGCAGGTGCGGCTCCTCGTACCAGTGGACGAAGGAGTAGACCGGGATCGCCAGGACGGCGGCGTAGACCAGCAGCCAGGCATCCCCGAAGAGCATGGCCTGGCCGATGACGGCCGCGAAGATCGCGACGTACATGGGATTGCGGACGTACCGGTAGAACCCGCCGACGACCAGCCGGTCGGGCGGCGCGACCGGGATCGGCGTGCCGAACCCCTCGACGACGAACCTGACGAAGGCGTTGACCACCACGGCCAGCCCCGCGAGCACCAGGAGCGCGCCGAGCGCCCTGAGCGGGATCATGACCGGATCCGGGAAGGGGGCGCGCGAGCGCCATCCGCCGATCCAGTACGGGACGAGCACGGCGACGACTCCTGGACCGGCGGCGAAGAAGGTGGCGCTGACGGCGGCTGCGGGCGTTCTGCGCATGGCATCGCTCCTAATTCATTGTGTGATGAGTTTAGGAGGCGCAACGCGGCCATGTCAACACCTGTTGGCACTTCAGGCGATCCGGATGACGACCTTGCCCCGGACGCCGCCCGCCTCCAGCGCCCGGTGCGCCTTGGCGACGTCGTCCAGGGGGAACACCGTGTCCACGACCGGGCGGACGGCGCCGCTCTCGACGTACCGGGCGAGGTCGGCGAAGAGCCGGTGGGAGGGGTTGCCGCTGAAGGCCCGCACGCGTCGCCCGCCGTGGACGGCGGAGACCGCGATGTACGCCAGGGACGCGGCGACCCTGCTGGGGTCGAAGGCGATCGCCACCATGCGGCCGGACCGCGTCAGGAGGCGGCGGTAGGCGGGGTGATCGGTGCCGACGGTGTCCATCACCACGTCGAAGGTCCCGAGGTCCGCCGGGGAGGTGGTGGCGTAGTCGTGGGCCTCGTCGGCGCCGAGCTCGCGTACCAGGCCGAGGTTGCGCGCGCCGGCGAGCGCGGTGACGTGGGCGCCGAGGGCCTTGCCGAGCTGCACCGCCACGACGCCCACGCCGCCGCTGCCGCCGCGCACCAGCAGCCGCTCGCCGGGCCGGAGCCGCGCCTTGTCGCGCAGCGCCGTGATCGCCGTCGTGCCCACGGGCAGCGCGGCGGCCTCCACCAGGTCGAGCCCCGCCGGGGCGAGGGACAGCTGACGGGGCCTGACCGTCAGGTACTCGGCGTTGCTGCCGAACGTGCGGCCCAGCACGCCCCACACGCGGTCGCCGACCCGCGGGCCCGCAGTCCCCTGGCCGAGGGCGGCGACCTCGCCGGTGAAGTCCAGGCCCATGCGCTTGGGCCAGCCGCGCTGCATCAGCCCCGTCACCGGCCGCACCTTGCCGGCCCGGCCGTGCAGCTCGCCGCCGTTGACGCTGGCGGCGTGCACGCGCACCAGCACCTCGCCGGGGGCGGGGACCGGCCTGGGCACCGTGCCCACGTACAGGACCTCCGGGGGGCCGTACCGGTCGAACACGGCCGCGCGCATCTCGTTCGTCTCCATGTGAGTGAAGCTAGCGCGCTAAATGGAGGATGCCGTCCACTTAGGTTAATGTGAGAAACATGCCTGCTCATCCCTCTCAGATGGAGCCCGCCGAGGCGATGCGCGCCGACGCGCGGCACAACCGCGCGCGCATCCTGGACGCCGCCCGCGAGGCGTTCGCCACGCGCGGGCTGGACGTGCCGATGGCCGCCATCGCGCGGCGCGCCGGGGTGGGCGTGGCCACGCTCTACCGGCGATTCCCCTCCCGGGAGTCGCTGATCACGGAGGTGTTCGGCGACGAGCTGGCGGCGTGCGCGTCGGTCGTGGACGAGGCGCTGGCCGATCCGGACCCGTGGCGGGGGTTCTGCGCGGCGATCGAGAAGGTGTGCGCGATGCAGGTCGCCGACCGGGGGTTCACCGACGCGTTCCTGACGGCGTTCCCGGACGCGATCGACTACGAGCGGACGCGGGCGCGGGCCGAGCGGGGCTTCGCCGAGGTGGTCCGGCGGGCCAAGGCCGCCGGGCGGCTGCGTGCCGACTTCGACCTGGCCGATCTGACGCTGCTGCTCAAGGCCAACTGCGGCGCCGCCACCGGCACGGCGCAGACCGCGGCGGCGGCGTCACGGCGGCTGGTGGCGTACCTGCTGCAGTCGTTCCGCGCCGAGCACGCCGAGCCGCTGCCACCACCGCCGCCCCTCACCCTCGGCCACCTGCACGCCCCGGCCGCCCGCTGACCGCGCGGGCGCGGATCGACGCGGCTCTCGGGGGCGCTCCCCCCTTCCGGGCGCCGCCGCCCGGTCCAGGTGCGGGTGAAGCCGAGGAAACGGGCGAAGCCCTGCGCGGGCCCCGGGAGGCCGAGCAGGTGCACCTCCACGCCGCGCGCCACCGCCATCAGCGCCGCCAGCAGGCCGATCCGCCGCGCTTCCCGGAGAGGCCGGTCTGGTGCAAGGTGGGAGGGAACCTCGCGGTTGCCAGAGCCCAGCCAGAGAGGAATCCACATGCACGCGAACGCCGGTGACCTGCTGATCATCCACGGTCACGTGGTCGGCCAGGGAGACAGGAAGGCCGAGATCGTCGAGGTGCGGGGCCCTGACGGCACTCCCCCGTACCTCGTGCGCTACGACGACGGCCACGAGCAGCTCGTCTACCCCGGGCCCGACTCCTTCGTGGAGCCGGCCGAACCGGAGTAGGTTCAGTGCGCCAGCGACCGCAGGGCCGCGACGGCGTCCCGGCCTGAGCCGGCCGCGATCTCCTTGCCGTCCCGGTCGCGGGCGATGGCGGTGATCCCGTCCACCGGGCCGCGGGCCAGCGTGATCGTGTGCCCCCGGGCCAGCAGTTCGTCCGCGTCGGGCCCGCGCCGGGCGCCGGGCCGGTCCAGCAGGCGCGGGGCCGCGATCAGGGCGGCGACCGAGGTGCGGTGGCGGGTCAGCAGCACGGGCCCCTCGTCGTACGGGCCGGCGGTCTGGCGTACGAGGTCGCCGAGCCTGGCGCGGGCCGTCGAGAGCGAGACCACCGGCAGGCCGCTGAGCAGGCCGTACACCTCCGACAGCGGGATCAGCGCGGCCCACTCGTAGCGCTCGCGGGTGATCAGCGTGGTGGTGCCGCTCCTGGCGGCCCTGACGAGCGAGCCCCACTGGGCGCGCGCCTCCTCCACGCCGACGGGGGCGCCGTAGCGATCCCGCAGTGCTTCGTAGGCGGCCGGATCCGTGTTGATCATGACAGAATCGTAAGCCGCCTTACAAAACTTCGGCAACTCGTTTCACGGATCCGGCGACGCGGGCGGTCTTGATCGCCTGGACCAGCATGCGGGGCCCGGCCGGGCACGCGGGCGAAAACCGGTCGAAAGGGCCCGGCGCCACCGACTAGGGTGCCCCGGTGCACACCTACCTGGAGACCGAGCGGCTGACCCTGCGCCGCTTCGCCGAGTCCGACGCGGACGACCTGTTCCACCTGCACAACGACCCCGAGGTGATGCGGTACCTCAACGGCGGCAAGCCCACCCCGCGCCGGGTGATCCTGGACAGGACCGTGCCCAGGTTCGTCAACGGCGGCTTCTTCGCCGCCGTTGAGCGGCGGTCGGGCGAGTTCCTCGGCTGGTTCCACCTGCGCCCGGCCGAGGGCGGGCCCGAGGAGGAGCCCGAGCTGGGATACCGGCTGCACAAGGCGGCCTGGGGCCAGGGGTACGCCACCGAGGGCTCGCTCGCCCTGATCGACAAGGCGTTCGCCGAGCTGGGCGCCCGGCGGGTGTTCGCCCAGACGATGGCGGTGAACCTCGGCTCGCGGCGGGTGATGGAGAAGTGCGGGCTGCGGTTCGTGCGCACCTTCCGCCTGGACTGGCCGGAGCCCATCGAGGGCTCCGAGCACGGCGAGGTCGAGTACGAGCTGCTGCGCGCCGACTGGGAGGCCGCCCGCCGGCGCTGAGCCGGCTCGCCGGTCGAGCACAGCCTGGTGCACTGGTCGGACCAGTGGTTAGGGTGCGTCGTATGGGATATGACGCGCTGTTCCGCCTGGACGGGCGGCGGGCCGTGGTGATCGGCGCAGGAAGCGGGATCGGCAGGGAGGCGGCGCTGGCGCTGGCCGCGCACGGCGCCTCGGTGGTGTGCGCCGACCGCGACCTGCCCGCCGCCCGGGAGACCGCCGCGGGCTGCGGCGGGCCTCCTGGCGGGGACGCCCGGCTGGTCGACGTGCTGGACCCCGGGGCGGTGCGCGCGCTGGCCGCGGACGAGCCGGCCGACGTGCTGGTGTTCACCGCGGCCACGAACGTGCGCAAGCGGCTGCTCGACTACTCGGGCGAGGAGTTCGACCGGGTGGTGGGGCTGAACCTGCGGGCCTCCTTCGACGTGGTACGCGCGTTCGGCGCGGGCATGGTCGAGCGGGGCCGCGGCTCGATCATCGGGTTCGCCTCCATCAGGGCCTCGGTCACCGAGCCGGGGCAGGGCGTGTACTCGGCCACGAAGGCCGGGCTGGTGCAGCTCCTGCGCACGGCCGCCGCCGAGTTCGGCCCGCACGGGGTGCGGGTGAACGCCATCGCGCCCGGCGTGGTGGAGACGCCGCTGACCAAGCAGATCAAGGAAAATCCCGGCTGGTACGCCGCCTACGCCGCCAAGAGCGCCCTCGGCCGGTGGGCCACGGCGGACGAGCTGGCCGGGGCGGTGGTCTACCTGGCAGGCGACGCGGCGAGCTTCGTGACGGGCTCCGTGTTGTACGTGGACGGCGGCTGGACCGCCGTGGACGGCCGATTCGATCCGCCGAATTGAGCCGAATACTTCCGTCCGAATAGGGCAGCGGGCACGGGTCCCAGGAAAGGAGGGACCCATGAGAACAGCACGGAAGTTAGCACCCGCGGGCCTCGCGGCCGTGCTGGCACTGACCATGACCCCGACCGCCGCCCAGGCCCAGGCCCAGGCGGCAGCCCAGGACGTCTCCCGGACGGCCGGGCGTACCGTCGCCGACGTCAGCACGTCGAGCGCGGCGCTGCACGCCTCGCCCCAGGACATCGCGTACCTGAGGGCGGCGCACCGCGGCCACCTCGCCGAGATCGAGGCGGGCAAGGCCGCGTTGCGCAAGTCCCGTGACCGGGACGTCCGCGGCATCGCCTGGCGGCTGATCCGCGACCACCGCAGGCTGGACGCACGCCTGCGCGGGGTCGCCGACCGGCTCGACGTCCGTATCCCGAGTTCCCCCACTGCCGAGCAGCGCCGCGACCTTCGTGCGGTGCTCTCCAGGTCCGGTCACCGCTTCGACCGCGCCTGGCTGCGGCTCCAGGAGGACGCGCACGAGCGTGCGCTCTGGCTGGGGCAGCGGGAGCTGCGGCGCGGGCACTCCCAGTGGGTGGAGGACCTGGCGCGCGACAGCGCCCCGGTGATCCGCCACCATCTCCGCATGGTTCGTGCCGAGATGTAGCCCACGTCCCCTGATCTGACCGGTCCAGCCGGTCGGCAGCCGTGCCCGGACCCGGTGCCGCCGAGAGAGGTCTCCTCGACTCGGGCGGCCCGGGCTCCGGGCACCGGGCGTCACGGGCACCGGGCGTCACGGGCGGATGATCGCCATCCTGGTGACGGTCAGCTCCTCGATCGCGAACCGCGGCCCCTCCCGTCCCGCCCCCGAGTCCTTCACCCCTCCGTACGGCATGTTGTCGGCCCTGAACCCCGGCACGTCGTTGACCACCACCCCGCCCGCCTCGATCCGCTCGATCGCCGCGAACGCCGTGGCCAGCGAGCGCGTGAACACCGCCGCGTGCAGGCCGTACCTGGACCTGTTGACCGCGGCGAAGGCGGCGTCGAGGCCGGGCACCTGGCGCACGCACACGACCGGCCCGAAGATCTCCTCGTCCCAGGCGGCGGCCCCGTCCGGCACGCCGGCCAGCACCGTCGGCGCGATGGCGCGCCCGTCGCTGTGCCCGCCCGTGACCACGTCGGCCCCGGAGGCGGCGATCCACTCCAGCACGCGGTCCGCGGCGGCCTGGTCGATCAGCGGGGCGACCCGCGTCCCCGGCAGCCGGGGATCGCCGACGGCGACGCCCTTGACCCGCTCGGCCAGCAGCGGCAGGAACTCCGCCGCCGCGGGCTCCTCGACCAGCACCCGCTGCACGGAGATGCACGCCTGGCCGGAGGCGTAGTAGCCGCCGCGCACCACCGCGTCCGCGGCGGCCTCGAGGTCGGCGTCGGCCGCGACCACGAGGGCCGCGTTCGAGCCCAGCTCCAGCAGCACCTTCGTCGGGGCGGCGGCCCGCGCGATGGCGTGGCCGGCGGCGGCGGAGCCGGTGAACGACACCGCGCCGATCCGCCGGTCCTCCACCAGCGTGCGGCCGACCTCGACGCCGCCGGTGACGACCTGCACGGCGGCGGGGGGCAGCGCGTCCCTGAGCAGGTGGACGAGCCAGAGCGTGGCCAGCGGGGTCGCGGGCGCCGGCTTGACGATCACCGGGCAACCGGCCGCCACCGCCGGGGCGATCTTGTGGGCGGCGAGCAGGAGCGGATAGTTGAAGCCGGTGATGCCGACGACGACGCCGATCGGCCGGCGCGTCCAGAACCCGATCAGGCCCTCGCCGGACGGCAGCAGGTCGAGCGGCACGGTCTCGCCGTGCAGCCTGGCGACCTCCTCGGCGGCGGTGGCGAGCGTCAGGAGCGTCCTGGCCACCTCGACCCGGCAGTCCACCAGCGGCTTGCCGGTCTCGAGCACGAGCAGCCGCTCGAACTCCTCCCGCTTGTCGCGCAGGGCGTCGTGGGCGCCCATGAGGGCGGCGCGGCGGGCGTGCGAGGGCAGCGCGGCCACGGCGGGGGCCGCGGCGAGCGCCTCGTCCACGGCCCTGGCGGCGTGCGCGGCCGTCCCGAGCGGGGCGGCGGCCACCGTGGAGCCGTCGTAGGGGAAGATCACGTCGGTGGTGCCGGCGCTCTCCACCCAGCCGGCGCCGATGGGCAGGCCGGTGGGCCAGCTCTGGTCGAAGGTCATGGTCGGCTCCGCAGTGCGCTCGGGAAGACGTCGAGGTAGGCCGGTGCGCCCGGGCGCCCGGTGGCGGCCAGGACGGCGTGCGCCACGGCGCGGCTGAACGCGTCCGCCGCGGCGGCGAGGATGTCCTGCAGCGCGTCGTGGCCGGGGGCGGGACGGGCGCAGGTGGCCAGGCCGAAGATGGTGTCGCCGTCGGTCATGGTGTGGGCCGGCCTGATGGCCCTGGCCAGGCCGTCGTGGGCGACCGCGGCCAGCTTGCCGCACTGGGCCTTGGTGAGGGTGCGGTCGGTGGCCACGACGCCGATCGTGGTGTTGAAGGAGGGCGTGCCGGCGGGGCTCCAGGCGCCGGCCTCCTCCGGGGCCGGGGGGACGAGGTGGTCGAACTCGCCCGGCAGGCCGTATCTGGCGCCCGAGAGGGTGGCGTCGCGGTGGTCGAGGACGGATCCGACGGCGTTCACCACGGCGAGGGCGGCCACGGTGGTGCCGTCGGTGAGCACGGCGCTCGCGGTGCCCGTCCCGCCGGCCAGCCCGCCCGCCATGGCTCCGGTCCCGGCCCCGACCGACCCTCTCGCCGGTCCAGCGTGACACGCGACGCCGCCGTCCCTCCTCCCGCCGTCCGGGGCCGGGGTCCCTTCGGTGAGAAGGGGGAGAGAAGCGGAGGCACCGCCGCCCGCGACTGCCTCGCCGTCGGAGGCCGAGGTCCCTTCGGGAAGGGGAGCGGGAGAGGCTGAGGTCCCTTCGGAAAGGGGAGCGGGAGAGGCGAAGGCACAGCCGTCCGGGGCTGACGTCCCTTCAGGGAGGGCGGGAGAAGCGGCGGTGTGCGGGCCGGGGGCCGGGCCGCCGGAGGTGGCGGCGTCGTAGGCGGCGGCGCCCAGGGCGGCGTCCGGGACGGCGCGGAAGGCGCCGCCGCGGCCCAGGTCGAAGATGACCGCCGCCGGGACGATCGGCACCACGCCGCCCTCCACCGGGAACCCCACGCCCGCGTCCGCCAGCCGCGACATCACCCCGCACGCGGCCCCCAGCCCGAACGCGCTCCCGCCCGACAGCACCACGGCGTGCACCCGCTCCACCAGGTTCCGCGGATCCAGCAGCTCCGTCTCCCGCGTCCCGGGTGCGGCGCCCCGCACGTCCACCCCCGCCACCGCGCCGCCGGCGGGCGCGAGGACGACGGTGGTCCCGGTACGGAAGCCGCCCCCGACGAGCCGGGCGTGCCCCACCCGCAGCCCCGCCACGTCCACCAGCGAGTTCGTCGCCCCGGCCCGCGTGGGAAGGTCCCTTCGCGTCACGAGCCCCGCCGCATCAGTAGTCCCCGTTCAGGAAGCGCCTGGCGGCCTCCGCGAACACCCGCGTGCACCGCACGATCTCCGACACCTCCACGAACTCGTCGGCCTGGTGCGCGATCCACTTCCCGCCCGGCCCGTACACCACCGACGGCACCCCGCCCCAGTGGGTGAGCACGGTCCCGTCCGTCGTGCCCGGCACCCCGCCGTACACCGGCTCCTCGCCCGTCACCGCGCGATGGGCGGCGGCCAGCGCGGCGACGACCGGGTCCGAGCGCGGCACGTCCACCGGCGGCCGGTCCACCAGCACCGACACCTCCACCGAGATCCCCTCGGCGCGGGCCAGCGCGGCCACCCGGTCGGCGATCTCCTTGTGGTCGGCGCCCGGCACGGTGCGCACGTCCACGAAGACGGAGGCGACGGCCGGGATCACGTTGATCTGCTCCTCGGAGCCGGCCCGCAGCACGGTCGGCGTCACGTACACCTCGCCGAGGTGCTCGTGCGCCGGATGGCGCCGCTGCAGCTCCTCCTGCAGCGACCGCAGCCCGGTCAGCAGGGTGCCGGCGGCGGCGATGGGGTTGCGGCCGTGCTGGGGCATCGCGCCGTGGGCCATCCTGCCGGTGAGGTCCACGCGCAGCCGCAGCGCGCCCTTGGCCACGGCGCAGATCTCGCCCGCCTCGGGCTCGGCGACGATCGCCCCGTCCACGTCCGAGGCGAGCCCGGAGGAGACGAAGTGGTGCGCGCCGAGCATCAGGCCCTCCTCGTCGGCCAGCGCGCACACCTTGACGCGGCCCGGGAACGTTCCCGCGAGCTGCAGGGCGCGGGTGGCGTAGAGGGTGGCGGCCAGGCCGGACTTCATGTCGGCGCTGCCCCGCCCCCACAGCTTGCCGTCGCGGATCTCCCCGCCGAACGGGTCCACGGTCCACGAGGACAGGTCGCCCTCGGTGACGACGTCCGTGTGGCCCTCGAACATGAGCGTCGGCCCCGGCCCGCCGCCGCCCTCGACGACGGCGACCACGTTCGGCCGGCCGGGCGCGGCCTCGTACACGACGGGGTCCCAGCCCCACTCCCGCATCCGCGCCTCGACGAGCTCGGCCGCGGGCCGCTCGCAGCGGCCGCGCGCCGGGTCGTTGGTGCTGGGGATGCGGACCAGCGCCTGCGTGAACTCCACCACTCCATCGGCGTCGACTTCGATCACAGCAGTCCCTCCAGTGTCGGTACGGCCGCCAGCAGCGCCTGCGTGTACGGGTGGGCGGGCGCGGCCCAGACGTCGTCCACGGGCCCGGTCTCCACGATCTCGCCCTGGCTCATCACCGCGACCGTCTCGCACACGTGCCGCACCACGGACAGGTCGTGCGAGACGAACACGAGCGTGAGCCCCAGCTCGTCCACGAGGTCGGCCAGCAGGTTGAGTATCTGCCCTCGCACGGAGACGTCCAGAGCGCTGACCGGCTCGTCGGCGACCAGCACCTTCGGCCGCGGCGCGAGCGCGCGGGCGATGGCGATGCGCTGCCGCTGCCCGCCGGAGAACTGGTGCGGGAACCGGTCGGCGGCCGTGGCGGGCAGCCCGACCGCGTCGAGCAGCTCCGCCACCCGGTCACCGGCGGGCAGGCCGAGGGCGGCCAGCGGCTCGGCGACGAGGTCGCGCACGCGCATGCGCGGGTCGAGCGAGCTCATCGGGTCCTGGAAGACGATCTGGAGGTTCTCGCGCAGAAAGCGCAGCCGGCGCTCCGGCCTGCCGGTGATCTCCTGGCCGTCGAAGCGGATGGTGCCGCTGGTCGGCTGGTCGAGGGCGCAGAGCAGGCGCAGCAGGGTGGACTTGCCGGAGCCGGACTCGCCGACGATGCCGTAACGCTCGCCGCGCCGCACGGTCAGGGAGACGTCGCGCAGGGCGTGCACGGCGGCTCCCGGCCTGGTGAGCGAGGTGCGGGGGCGGCGGTAGACCCGGTTCAGCCCGCTCGCCTCAATCAGCGGGGTGCCAGCATGCGTAGGCATGGCCGTCTCCTGTCAGCGCCGGAGTCGTCTCGCAGGTGGGGGTGGCGTGCGGGCAGCGGTTACGGAAGACGCAGCCGCCGGGGAAGCGGCCCGCCGGTGGCACGCTGCCGGCGATGGTGGGCAGGCGGGTGCCGCGCGGGGTGAGCCTGGAGGCGGCCAGCAGGCCCTGCGTGTAGCGGTGGCGGGGCCGGGTGAAGACCTCGCGGAGCGGGCCCGACTCGACGACGCGGCCGCCGTACATGACCAGGACCCGCTCGCACATGGAGGCGACCACGGCCAGGTCGTGGGTGATGAACAGCAGCGCGGGCGCGACCTCGGCGATCAGGTCGAGCATCTGCTTCTGCACGGTGACGTCGAGCGCGGTGGTGGGCTCGTCGCAGATGAGCAGCTCGGGGCCGTTGGCCAGGGCGATGGCGAGCATGACGCGCTGGCGCTGGCCGCCGGAGAGCTGGTGCGGGTACGCGCGGGCGATCTGGCCGGGCTCGGGCAGCCGTACGCGCTCCAGCAGCTCGATCGACCGCTCGCGGGCCTCCTGGCGGGAGCGGCCGTGCAGGGTCATGACCTCGGCGACCTGGGCGCCGATCCGCATGAGCGGGTTGAGCGCGGTCATCGGCTCCTGGAAGACCATGGACAGCTCGCGGCCCCGCAGGCTCTTGAGCCGGCTCTCGGGCACGCCGACGAGGTCGCGGTCGCCCAGCCTGGCCCGGCCGGTCGCGGTGACGCCCTCGGGGAGCAGGCCCATGAGCGACAGCGCGGTGAGCGACTTGCCGGAGCCGGACTCGCCGATCAGCCCGACCCGCTCGCCGGGCTCGATGGTGAACGACACCTCGCGGACCAGCTCGACGGTGTCCGCGCGCACCCCGAGGCTCTCAACCTTCAGCACGGATCCTCCTGAGCCTGGGGTCGAGGTGGTCGCGCAGGCCGTCGCCGAGGAGGTTGAAGCCGAGCACGGCCACGGCGATCGCGATCCCCGGCCACAGCGCCAGGCGGGGGGTGGAGAAGAGCAGCTCCTGCGACTCCTGCAGCATGCGCCCCCACGACGGGATCGGCGGGCGGGTGCCGAAGCCGAGGAACGACAGCGCCGCCTCGGCCAGGATGGCGATCGCGAACGACACCGACGCCTGCACGATCAGCACGGAGCCGATGTTCGGCAGCACGTGCCGTACGGCGATGGCGGGCCGGCGCCGCCCGGCGGCCCTGGCGGCCAGGATGTAGTCGGTCACCATGACCTGGAGCGTGGCGGCGCGGGCCACGCGGGCGAACGCGGGCACGGTGGCCACTCCGATGGCGATCATCGCGGTGAGCGTGCCGGGCCCGTACACCGCGCCGAGCATGACGGCCAGCAGCAGCGCGGGGAAGGCGAACACGAGGTCGTTGACCCGCATGATCAGCTCCGACAGCCAGCCGCGCGGCGTCATCCCGGCGACCACGCCGAGCGGGGTGCCGATGACGGCGGCGATGCCGACCGCGACGACGCCGACGTAGAGGGTGGTGCGGGCGCCGACCATGAGCTGGCTGAAGGTGTCGCGGCCGAACTTGTCGGCGCCGAGCAGATAGCCGTCGCCGGGCTCGCGCAGCTTGCGGGCGGCGTCCACGAGCGTGGGGTCGTGCGGCGTCCAGAAGAACGAGACGACGGCGGCCAGGGCGACGAGCCCGACGAGCGTGCCGCCGGCCAGCAGCGCGAGGTTCGGCCTGCCTCTCATCGCAGCCTCGGGTCGAGCAGGTGGTAGGTCACGTCGACCACGAAGTTGATCAGCAGCACGGCGGCCACCAGCACCATCACCACGCCTTGGACGAGCAGCAGGTCACGCCCGGCGACGCCGTTGAGCAGCAGGTCGCCGAGCCCGGGGATGACGAAGACCCGCTCGACCACGACCGCGCCGATGAGCAGCGTGGCCAGTTGCAGGCCGAGCACGGTGACGACGGGGACGGAGGCGTTGCGCAGCCCGTGCCGCCACAGCGCGCCGGTGCTGCCGCGGCCCTTGGCGCGGGCGGTGCGCAGGTAGTCCTCGCGCATGACGTCGAGCACGGCGCTGCGCACGTAGCGGGTGAGCACGGCGCCCTGCACCAGGCCGAGCGACAGCCACGGCAGCAGCAGGCTCCGCAGCCACTCCCCCGGGTCGTCGGCGATGGGCACGTAGCCGCCGGACGGCAGCACCTGGGCCTGCACCGCGAACACGAACACCAGCAGGATCCCGGCCAGGAAGGCGGGGACCGCGATGCCGAGCTGGCTGACCGCGCTGATCGCCGCGCCCAGGGGATCGCGGTGGTGCACGGCGGCGAACGTGCCCAGCGGCACGGCCAGCACCAGGGCCACGGCCATGCCGCCGAGCACGAGCACGGCCGTGACGCCGAGCCGGTCGGAGATCTGCGGGCCGATGGGGGCGCTGGTCACGTACGAGGTGCCGAAGTCGCCCTGCGCCAGCCCGCCGAACCAGTCGAGGAACTGCACGCCGGGCGGCCGGTCGGTGCCGAACTGGCGGCGCAGCTCGGCCACCGCCTCGGGGGTGGCGTTGACGCCGAGCGCGATCTCGGCCGGGTCGCCGGGCAGCAGCGCCATGAAGGCGAACACCGCCACGGCGGCCACGGCGGTGCTCGCGAGCAGCACCGCCAGCCGCTTGACGAGGTACAGGATCACTGCTTGGCGAGTCCGGTGAAGTCGAAGGACTCCGCGATGGCGTTCTTCGGCAGCCCGGTGACGCCCTTCTTCGCCACGATCAGGTTGGGGAACAGGAAGAGCCAGTCGGCCGCGGCGTCCTGCGACAGCAGCGTGGCGGCCTGCTTGAGGTCGCCGGCCTGCTCCTGCTCGGTGCCCGCGTCGGCGGAGGCGAGCAGCTCGCCGAACTCGGGATTGTCGTACCGGAAGTAGTACGACTTATCGGCGAATATGCCCATGTCGCGGGGCTCGACGTGGTTGATGATGGACAGGTCGTAGTCGCCCTTGGTGAACACCTGGTCCAGCCAGCGCGCGGGGAACTCCAGCGGCTCGATCTCGGCGTTGATCCCCACCTGGGCGAGCTGCGACTTGACGACCTGGGCGCTGTTGACCGCGTACGGCAGGTTGGGGATGCGCATCTTGACGTTGTACGTCTTCCCGCCCAGCAGCTCCTTGGCCTTGGCCGGGTCGTACGGGTAGTCGCCGGTGCGGTCCTCGTACCAGGGGTCGGTGGGCGGCACCATCGAGCCGATGAGCTGCCCGCGCCCGGCCCAGGCGGTGTCGAGCAGCGCCTTGTGGTCGATGGCGTGCCGCACGGCCTGTCTGACCTTCTTGTCGTCGAACGGCGGGCGCCCGTTGTTCATCGACAGCACGACCTCGCCGTTGGTGGTGCCCTCGATGGTCTCGAACCGGTTGGGGTCGGCGAACTGCTGCAGCGACTCGGGCGCCTGCACGCTGGAGATGACGTCGATGCCGCCGGTCAGCAGCGCGTTGTTCATCGCCGTGGCGTCCTTGAAGTACTTCAGCGTGACCGACGACAGCGCCGGCTTGGCGCCCCAGTAGGAGGGGTTGGCGTCCAGGCGGAGGGAGTCGCCGCGCCGCCAGGAGCCCAGCACGTACGGGCCGGTGCCGACGGGCTTGTTGGCCAGGTCGGCCACGCCGGTGCGGCTGAACATGGCGCCGAGCCTGCTGGTCATCGCGTACAGGAAGCCGTTGCTGGGCCGCTTGAGCGTGACGACGGCGGTGGAGTCGTCCTTCTTCTCGACCTTGTCGACGACGTCGAGCTGCGCCTTGATCTTGAGCTTCCAGTCGGTCCGCACCCGGTCGAGGGAGAAGACCACGTCGTCGGCCGTGAACGGCGCGCCGCTGCTGAACTTCACGTTCCGGCGCAGCGTGAAGGTGTAGGTCTTCCGGTCGCCGGAGACATCCCACTTCTCGGCGAGCAGCGGCACGATCTCGCCGTTCTGGTCGAGCTTGACCAGGCCCTCGTAGACGTTGACGAGCAGGGCCTGCGGGATGGCGGCGCCCTCGGTGGAGGTGAAGTCGAGGTTGGCGGGCTCGGCCACCGCGCCGACCGACAGCGTCCGGGTCTTCGCCGGGCCTGCGGCCCCGCCGTTGCCGTCGCCACCGCCTCCGCAGGCTGCCGTGGCCAGCAGGAGACCGCCGGCGGCGATCCAGATCCCGATTCGCCTCATGTCCTACAGCCTCCTGGCTAGTGTACTGGTCGGACCAGTAGGCTACGCACATTGCCAGCCGGTGACGGCTCGGGTCAAGGGGGCTTGCATGGGTGGTCCGCGCTTCGAGCCGGTGCGTACCGTGCGCGCTTACGAGCGGGTCGTGGAGCAGATCGAGGAGGCCGTCGAGAGCGGCGCGCTGTCTCCTGGCGCGCGGCTGCCGAGCGAGCGCGAGCTGATGGTGCAGTTCTCCGTCAGCCGGTCCACCGTACGCGAGGCGCTGCGGGTGCTGCAGGCGCGCGGCCTGGTGCGCTCACGGCCGGGGGATCCGCACGGGGCGGAGGTGCTGCCGTTCTCGCCCGCCGCCTTACACAAGTCCATGACCACCCTGGCCAGGGTGGCGGAGCTGTCGCTCGGCGAGCTGGTGCAGTTCAGGATGGTGCTGGACGGGTCGGCGGTGCTGCTGGCCGCGCGCCTGCGCACCGAGGAGCAGCTCGCCGAGATGTGCGAGGCGGTGGCCACCATGCGGGCCGCCGTGGGCCGGGACGCGCAGGCGTTCGGGGCCGCGGACGTGGCCTTCCACGACGCGGTGGCGCGGGCCGGCGGCAACAAGCTGATCCAGGTCTGCACGGACGTGGTGCGCTCGATCGTGCTGAAGCTGATCGCGGAACGGATCGCCGCGGCGCCGGACCGGGAGGAGCTGATGCGGCGGAGCATCCGCCACCACGAGGAGGTCATCGCCGCCATCCGGGCCGGAGACGGCCCACTGGCCGCCCAATTGTCCAGAAAAGCGATGTATGACTATTACGCCGGGTATGTAGATGAAGGTGAGCGGAGTGCCCTGAGGGCACTCTTGGAGTGATCTGGCCCACAGGGTGTTATGTTGCCGAGGTGGCGCGGGTGGACGGGGACGGGCTGGCGGAAGCCTTTCTGCGCGAGCCGCGCCGATACACCAGTCACCAGGTCGCCGAGATGGCGGGGGTGCCGGTCTATCGTGCGCGGCGCTTCTGGCGTGCCCTGGGGTTCGCCAACGTGCCCGACGACGCCGTCGAGTTCACCGACTCCGACGTCGAGGCGCTCAAGACGCTGCTCGGCATGGTGACCTCGGGCGTCTACGACGAGGAGCACGTGCTGCTCATCGCCCGCTCGCTGGGCCGGGCCACGACCAGGCTGGCCGAGTCGCAGGCGGAGCTGGGCGCCGAGGCGCTGGACAACGCGGGCGTGCCGCTGGCCGAGCGGCCGCGGGCCTGGCGCAGGCGGGCCGAGCGGGTCGTGCCCGACCTGGCGCGGCTGCTGGTCTACGCCTGGCAGCGCCAGCTCGCCGCCGCGGCCGGGCGCCTCGCCGAGCAGGACATGAGCGCCGTACGGCTGGCCGTCGGCTTCGCCGACCTGGTCGCCTTCACCCGGCTCAGCAGGCAGATCACCGGCGGCGAGCTGGCCAGGCTGATCGACAGGTTCGAGGGGCGCTCGGCCGACATCGTGACGTCCTCGGGCGGCCGGGTGGTCAAGACGCTGGGCGACTCGGTGCTGTTCGTGAGCGACAAGGCGCACGTGGCGGCGGAGATCGCGCTGCGGCTGGTGGAGACGCACGCGCGCGGCAAGGACATGCCGGAGCTGCGGGTGGGGCTGGCCTCCGGGCCGGTGATCTGGCGCATGGGCGACGTGTTCGGCACCACGGTGAACCTGGCCAGCAGGCTGACCGCGTTGTCCCTGCCGGGAACGATCCTGGCCGATCCGCAGCTGGCCGAGGAGCTCGAGGGCGATCGGGCCTTCCGGCTGCGTGAGGTCAACCGGCTGTCGGTGCGAGGGCTGGGCGAGCTGGCGCCGTACACGGTCATGCGGGCCGGGAGCGCCTGAGCCGTCCGGGCCGGCGCGCGCGAGTTCTCACCCCCGGGCAACCTGACCGGGACGACGACGCGTCACTAGCGTCAGCTAGCCGCTCGCACAGAAGGAGCGCCGAGTTGGCAGATAGGGCGATTTTTCAGGACTTCGTGGTGGCGAGGTCGGACCGGCTGTTACGCACGGCGTACCTGCTGGCCCGCGACTGGGGCCTCGCGGAGGACCTGCTGCAGGAGTCGCTGGCCAAGGCGTGGTTCGCCTGGCCGGGCATCGACGAGCCCGAGGCGTACGTGCGCAAGGTGCTGGTCACCACGTACATCTCCTGGTGGCGGCGGCGCTGGCGCGGGGAGGTGCCCAGCGGCGACGCCCTGCCCGAGAGGGCCGCCCACGACGCGGCCGGCGACGACGAGGAGCTGTGGCGGGCGGTGGGGCGGCTGCCGGCCAGGCAGCGCGCGGTGATCGTGCTGCGCTTCTACGAGGACCTGCCGGTCGGCGAGGTGGCCAGGCTGCTGGGCTGCCAGGAGGGCACGGTCAAGAGCCAGACCGCCAAGGCGCTGGCCAAGCTGCGAGTGGACGAGTCGATCGTGAAGGAGAGGCGCTGATGAGCGTGCGGGAGTTGCGTGACGTCCTGCGGGAGCGGGCCGAGGGCCCGTCGCCCGCCAACCCGCACCGCCACGACCAGGTACGCGCCCGCATCCGCCGGACCCGCCTGCGCAGGAGGGCGTCCGCGGGTGCGGTGACGCTGGCGGTCGTGGCGGTGGCGGCCTACCTGGTCCCCGGCCAGGCCGGGCTGGTCGTCCCCGGGGAGACGCCGCCCGCCGCGGCGCGACAGGAGCTGCCCGAGCGGTTCACCTCCCCCGACGGCACCGAGTACCGCCGGGTGGGCCTGGTCACCCTCACGGGGACCGAGGCGTCGATCGACGTCCCGGTCTCGGGGAAGCCGCTGGAGGTGGCCACGCCGTGCGACGGGGACCGCAACCGCATGCCGGTGGTCCACGTCAACTCCCGCCGCGTCCACGTCCCCAGGTACGGCTGCGGCGACGGCCTGCCGTACCTGCTGCCGGTGGACGTGCCGCAGGGGTCCACCCGGGCCACGCTGACCTTCGACAGGAGCGAGGAGGGCTGCGTCATCCCGGTCGAGGACGGGCCGTGCGTGCCGGAGCAGCCCGACACCGCGGTCCGCGACATCGGCGTCTACGAGTGGACGCCACCGGCCATGACCATCGAGCCCGCGCGGATCGGGGCCCTGCCCGGGCAGCTCGACGGCCGGCGGCTGGCCGACAGCGCGTCGGGAAGGTGGCCGGGGGTCTCCTCCGTCACGCTGACGGGCAGCGGCGCGGGCCCGGTCAGCGTCAGCCTCCTCTGCTCGGGCGACCTGGCCCAGCGGATGTGGTTCAAATTCTGGATCAACGGCAAGGAGGGCCGCACGACGGTGGGGTGCCCCTGGGCGGAGGGCTCCTCCCCGAGCGCGGGCCTGGAGCTCGAGGCGCCGGAGGGCGAGCGGGTGACGGTGACCGTTCAGACGGGCATGTGGGGCGAGTACACCAACCGCCCGGTTCGCTGGTCGGCCGGCCTGTACGTAAGGTAGATCGTCGTGACGGGACGCACCGCCGTGGACGGCGAGCTGGTCGGCGCCGAGGCGCGCCTCATGCTGGACGCCCGCTATGGGCACTTCACCGCCATGCAGGTCAGGGACCGGCGCGTGCGCGGGCTCGACCGGCACTTCGAGCGGCTCGAAGGGGCCAGCAGGGAGCTGTTCGGGGCGGAGCTCGACCGGGCGGCGGTGCTGGCCTCGATCAGGGCCGTGCTGGGCGGCGGCGTGCGCGACGCCGGGGTGCGGGTGAACGTCGTGGAGCACGGCGGCCGGCCGCGCGTCGTGGCCGCCGCGTACCCGCCGCATCCGCCGCTGAGCGGCCCGCTGCACGTCAAACCGGTCGTCTACCAGCGGTACCTGCCGCACATCAAGCAGGCCTTCGGCTTCCAGCAGGCCCACATCGTGCGGCTGGCCGCCCGCGAGGGCTTCGACGAGGCGCTGCTCACCACCGAGGACGGCCTGATCAGCGAGGGCGCGATCACGAACCTGGGCGGCTTCGCGGACGGCCGGCTGGTGTGGCCGGACGCGCCGATGCTGCGCGGGATCACGATGAGCCTGCTGCAGGACCTGGACGTGCCGCAGGAGCGGCGGCCGGTCAAGGTGGCCGACCTGACAGGCTTCGACCAGGTGTTCCTCTGCAACTCCTGGGGGGTGATGCCGGTCGGCAGGGTCGGCGGCGTGCCGCTGCGCCAGGACGCCGGGCTGCTGGCGCGGCTGGTCGAGCACTACGAGAGCGTGCCGGCCGATCCGGTGGATTGATCCGGCGGGCGGGCGTGTTGCACCCGTACATGACCGCCTACTCGATTCTCGACCGCTCACTCGTCCGCCGCGGCTCGACCCCGGCCGCCGCGCTGCGCGAGACCGTGGAGTTCGCGCGGCAGGCCGAGGAGCTCGGCTACCACCGGTTCTGGGTGTCGGAGCACCACAGCGTGCCCGGGGTGGCGGGGTCGGCACCGACCGTGCTGGCGGCGGCCGTGGCCGCGGCCACCTCGCGGATCCGGGTGGGCACCGGCGGCGTGATGCTGCCCAACCATCGGCCGCTGGTCGTGGCCGAGCAGTTCGGCGTGCTGGAGTCGCTGCATCCCGGCCGCGTGGACATGGGTCTGGGGCGTTCCGTGGGTTTCACCGGGGGCATCCGCCGGGCGCTCGGGCACGGCAAGGACGACGCGGACCGGTTCGGCGACCAGCTCGCCGAACTGCTCGGTTACTTCACCGGCGAGCAGAGCGCGCATCCGGGGGTGCACGCGCTGCCCGCGGAGGGGCTGCGGCCGCAGGTGTTCGTGCTGGCCATGGGGGCGGGGGCGGACATCGCGGCCGAGCACGGGCTGCCGATGGTGATCGGCGGCGGGGCGCGGATGCATGACGCCGTGGCGCGGTACCGGGCCGCGTTCCGGCCGTCGGCGTGGGCGGCGCGGCCGTACGTGATCGTCGCGGCGGACGTCGCGGTCGCCGCGAGCGCGCAGGAGGCGGCGCTGCTGCAGCTCCCGGAGGCGTGGGCCACCGTGCGCTCGCGCACCGGCGGCTCCTTCCCGCCGCTCGTGCCCGCCGGGGAGATCGCGGGGATGGAGCTGGCCGGGCGGGAGCGGGCGTACCTGGACGAGGCGCTCAAGGGCAAGATCCACGGCACGGAGCGCGAGGTCGCGGTGGCGCTCGGCTCGCTGGTCGGGACGAGCGGGGCCGACGAGGTGCTGATCACGATGAACACCTACGACCTGGACCGGCGGCTGGACTCCTACCGGCGGCTCGCGACCGTCTTCACGGGTTAGGATCGCCCGAACATCGTTCTGAAGGGTGTTCGCATGATCCGTCAGCACGCCATCGGTGACCTCCTGCGGCGCACGGCCGCCCGGCATCCCTCCAAGACCGCCGTCGTCTACGGCGACCTCCGGCAGAGCTACGCCGACCTCGACCGGACGGTGAACAGGACCGCCAACGCCCTGGCCGCGCGGGGCGTGGGCAAGGGCGACCGGTTCGCCGTCTTCAGCCACAACAACCACGCGTTCGTGGTGGCGTACTTCGCGCTGGCGCGGCTGGGGGCGATCTCCGTGCCGGTGAACTTCATGCTGGGGGCCGAGGAGGTGGCGTACATCCTCCGGCATTCCGGCGCCACCGGGATGCTCGCCGAGGAGGCGCTGCTGCCGGTGGCCGAGGCGGCGCTCACGCCCGGCGTCACGGTGCGCGGCGTGATCGGCGCCGGCCGGGACGGGTGGGAGCCGTTCACCGCGTGGTCGGCCTTCGAGGACGACTCCGAGCCCCAGGTGGAGATCGCCGACGACGACCCGATCCAGCTCATGTACACCAGCGGCACCGAGTCCCGCCCCAAGGGCGCCACGCTGTCGAGCAGGAGCCTGATCGCGCAGTACGTGACGTGCGTGGTGGACGGCGAGATGAGCGCCGACGACGTCGAGGTGCACGCCCTGCCCCTCTACCACTGCGCGCAGCTCCACTGCTTCCTGACGCCGGGCGTCTACCTGGGCGCCACCAACATCATCCTGCCCGGCCCCAGCGCGGCGGCGATCCTGGCCACGATCGAGGGCGAGCGGGCCACCAAGCTGTTCTGCCCGCCCACGGTGTGGATCTCGCTGCTGCGCCACCCGGACTTCGACCGCCGCGACCTGTCGTCGCTGCGCAAGGGGTACTACGGCGCCTCCATCATGCCGGTGGAGGTGCTGAAGGAGATCGCCGCGCGGCTGCCGGACGTGCGCCTGTTCAACTTCTACGGCCAGACCGAGATGGCGCCCGTCGCCACCATCCTCGGCCCCGAGGAGCAGCTCACCCGGCTGGGCTCGGCCGGGCGGCCCGCGCTCAACGTCGAGACCAGGATCGTGGACGACGCCGGGGAGCCGGTGCCGCCCGGTGTGGTCGGCGAGATCGTGCACCGCAGCCCGCACGCCATGCTCGGCTACTGGAACGACCCGGACAAGACCGCCGAGGCGTTCCGCGGCGGCTGGTTCCACAGCGGCGACCTGGGCGTGCTGGACGAGGACGGTTACCTGGCGGTGGTCGACAGGAAGAAGGACATGATCAAGACGGGTGGCGAGAACGTCGCCAGCCGCGAGGTCGAGGAGGCCCTCTACCAGCATCCGGCGGTCGCGGAGGCGGCGGTGTTCGGGGTGCCGGACGCGAAGTGGATCGAGGCGGTGACGGCCGCGGTCGTGCTGCGCGAGGGGGCCGGGGTGACGGAGCAGGAGCTGATCGTGTTCCTGCGGGAGCGGCTGGCGCCGTTCAAGACGCCCAAACGAGTTGTCTTTCTGGAATCGCTTCCTAAAAACGCCTCGGGAAAAGTGCTCAAGCGCGAGTTGAGAAGCAACATTTCCTAATTTCATTCATGGTTACGGGCACGATTGGGCATTGCCCGCTCGTTTAGCGGGCATTCCCTTTCGACGACGACCGCACCTCAAGTCCCGGACGACCCCCCCTTGTCCCCGACCGAGAGAGTCCGCACGTGCCCAACCTGCCCGAGCTCGCGCATCGTACGTTCTTCCGGACGCTTTCCCTGCTGTCCCCCAAGGGTCAGGGCGTGATCCTGCGCCGCTACTTCGACTGGTGGCATCGCACCCCCGATCCCTGGAAGCTGGCGACCGACGGCTACGAGCAGCACAAGTACCGGTCCACGCTCGACCACGTGCCGGCCCGGCCGTACCGGCGCATCGTGGAGGTCGGCTGCGCGGAAGGCGTGTTCACCCACGCGCTCGCCGCGACCTACCCGGAGGCCGAGATCACCGGGATGGACGTGTCGGGGCGGGCGCTGGCGCGGGCCCGGGAGCGCGTGCCGGAGGAGCGCGGGCGGGTGCGGTTCGTCCAGGCCGACCTGCTCACGCATCCGGCGGAGCGGCGCTTCGACCTGGCGTTCTGCTCCGAGACGCTCTACTACCTGGGGCGGCACGAGCGGCTGCAGCGGGCTGCTGAGCAGCTCAGCGGGCTGCTGGTGACCGACGGGATACTGGTGGCCGTCCATCCGTGGCCCGAGGCCAACCGGTTGCACGGATACCTGGACGCGCACGAGTCGCTGAAGCGGCTCGGCGAGGAGATCTACACGGCCTCGGCCCGGCCCTTCGCGGTCACCGTCTACGGCGCGAAACCCTCCTGAGACCAGCCTTGTCCAGGCGGCCGGCGGCCAGGCGGCGCACCACCACGCGCCGGATCTCGCCGGTCGCCGTCACGTGTCGCGGGGACTCGCTCTCGCGCAACGTCACGCCTGCCCGGACGGCATCGCGCGGGGCGGGCGGAAGGCGGGGCCCAGGCCGGCGGGACGGGAGCAGACGTGGTCGCGGAAGGCGCGGACCGCCGGCGTCAGACGCTCCCCAGCGGGCCAGCTCACCCCGACCGTCCTGAACACGGGCGGCGACAGCGGGATCTCCACCACCATCGGCAACGCCGAGCCGGCGCCGCCGTCGTGCCCGCCGGCCGGCCTGCCTCCCGCGGGCGGCTGATCCGACCGCGGCAGGACGGCCACCCCCAGCCCCGCCGCCACCAGCCCGCGCACGGTCTCCGACTCCTGCCCCTCGAACGCGATCCGCGGCACGAACCCCGCCGCCGCGCACAGGTCGTCGGTGATCTGCCGCAGCCCGTACCCGTGCTCCAGCGTCACCAGCTCCTCCCCCTCCAGATCCGCCGGCCGCACCCGCGTCCTGGCGGCGAGGCGGTGCGACGGCGGCGCGCACAGCACGAGCTCCTGGTCGGCGAGCGGGCGGCTGACGAGGCCGGGGTCGTCGAGCGGCATGGGCGCGACGAACACCAGGTCGATCTCGCCCTCGTGCAGGGCGTCGAGCATGTCCTGCCGCGACCCCTGCGCCAGGCTGAAGCGGATGCCCGGGTTGCGCTCCCGGAACCCGCCGATGAGCGACGGCACCAGCGTGCGGCCGAGCAGGTGCAGGAAGCCGAGGACGATGCGCCCGCTGCCCGGGTCGATCTCCTCGCGCACCTCCCGGGCGGCTGCGGTCATGGTGGCCAGCGCGCGGGTGGAGGCGGCGGCCAGCGTGCGGCCCGCCCTGGTCAGGCGGATGCCACGGCCGGACGGGAGGACGAGCGGGGCGCCCACGAGCTCGGCCAAGGCGGCGAGGCGGCGGCTGGCGGTGGGCTGGGGGACGCCGAGCAGCTCGGCCGCGCGCGTCACGTGCCCCGTCTCGCCCACCGCGGCCAGCAGCGCGAGGGCCGGGGCCAGGCGGGCGGCCAGGCGATCGTCGGAATCATCCATCACAGTATGAATTATCCCCTATATGCGTATTAGACGTATTTATTAGCTTTGCTTAGCGTTTGGGGGGTGGTGGTTCTCCAGACTTCCGAGCCGGTCGTCGACACGCGGCGGGTGAGCGCCGCCGTGGCCGCGGCGGGGCTGTCGTCCTTCGCCCTGCTGTACGCGCCCCAGCCGGTGCTGCCCCAGCTCGCGGCCGCGTACCGGCTGGATCCAGGCAGCGCCTCCCTGGCGATCGGGGTGGCGACCGCCTGCCTGGCCGTCGCGGTGCTGCCACTGGCCTGGCTGGCCGGGGTGGCCGGGCGGCGGCGGGTGATCCTCTGGTCCGTGGTGGTGTCGGCGGTGATCGGCCTGCTGCTGCCGCTGGCGCCCTCCTTCCCGGCGTTCCTCGTGATGCGCGGGGTGCAGGGGGTCGCGATCGCCGGCTTCGCCGGGGTGGCGGCGGCGTACCTGGCCGACCAGGTCGGCACGGCGCGGCTGGCCGGGGCCGTGGGGGCGATGATCGCGGGCAACTCGGTCGGGGGGATGCTGGGGCGGCTCGGGGCCGGGTTCGCCGCCGGACCGCTGGGGTGGCACGGCGCGATGGTCGCGGTGGCGGGGGTGGCGCTGCTGTGCGCGCTGTTCACCGTCGCGACGCTGCCCGCAGGGGCGGCTGACGGTCACCGGGCGCCCTCCCGCAAGGCGGGCGCGCAGGCCGGAGCCGGAACGGGGGCCGGAGCCGGAACACAGGAGGGCAGGGCGCGGCTCGGGGCGGGGCTGGTGGCGCCGTTCGCCGTGGGGGCGCTGGCCATGGGGGCGTTCGTGGCGCTGTACAACGCGGCCGGGTTCCGGCTGGCCGCGCCGCCGCTCTCGCTGAGCCCGGCCGCCGCCTCCCTGGTGTTCCTGTCGTACGCCATGGGCACCGCGTCCTCGGCCGCCGCAGGACGGTTGGCGGGTCGCATGGGACGGACGGGCGCGCTCGTGACGGCGCTGGCCGTGACGGTGGCCGGGGCCGCGCTGACCGCGCACCCGTCGCTGCCCGTCATCGCGATCGGCTTCGCCGTCCTGACCGCCGGGTTCTTCGCGGCGCACGCCATCGCCAACGCCTGGGTGACCGCCGACGCGCCCCCGCCCGCCCGGGGCAGGGCCGCCGGCATCTACACGCTCTGCTACTACCTCGGCAGCGGCGCCGGCGGCACGGCGGGCGCCGTCGTGTACGGCCACGCGGGCTGGGCGTGGCTGATCGTCATGACGTCGGCCTGGCTGCTGCTCGCCGCCCTCGCCGTCCTCCTGACGCACCGCCGGCGCACGGCTTCCTGACCGGAGCGCGAAGCTCACGCCGCCGCGGCCCGCACACCGCCCCGCCACGCGGTGTGGTCGTTCGCGGGCGTGGTGCCCGCCTCGTTCTGGCTGCGCAGGATGTGCTGCGAGGCCGCGATCCACCACTACGACGCGGCGGTGACGACCGGGGCCGCGTACGAGATCGCCGGCGAGCTGGCGGCGGAGGTCATCACCGAGGGCATGGAGCTGATGTCGCATCCGCGGGCAGAGACGTTCAAGCCGGAGCTGGCGCTGCGGAGCACTGGCTCGCGCACAGCGCCTACTGATCAGCGGAAGGCCGGGACCGTGGGCGGCAGGCCCATGAGGACCGCGCCCGCGGCGTCGTACATCGCCGGGCTGAGGAAGGCGTGCTCCTGCGGCACCAGCGCGTCGCCGAGCAGCGCCTGCAGGGGGTGGTCGCGGTAGATCGCGGCGGTGCCCGACAGCGAGACGATCTTGGCCACCACCTCCGCCGCGGTCCTGGCCAGGTGGGCGGCGGACAGGCGCAGGTGCGCGTTCTGCTCGTCGCCGACCTGGCCGCCGGCGGCGAGCGCCTGCCACGCCTCCTCCGCGGCCTCGTAGAAGTAGGCGCGGGCGGAGCGGAGCGTGGCCTCGGCCTCGGCGATGCCTGCGCGGTAGTAGGGCCGGTCGGCCGGCCGCGGCGCGCCGGTGATGCTGCCCCGGCCGCTCCCCTCCCCCTCGGCGAGGTCGAGGGCGGCGCGGGCGACGCCGGCGGAGACGACCGACAGCGACTGGGCGGCGTAGGTGATGGCGGGATAGCGGTAGAGCGGCTCGTCGATCACCGGGGGGCCGCCGCGGATGAACGTCCACTCCCTGCCGATCTCGACGTCGTGGGCGACCAGGTCGAAGGAGCCGGTGCCCTGCATGCCGACGACGTCCCACTCGCGTACGATCTCCAGGCGCTCGGGCCGCACCAGCGCCCCGCGCGGCTTGCCGGAGGTGGAGTCGTCGCCGGGGATGCCGACGACGAGCACGTCGGCGGCCATGCAGCCGCTGGCGAACTTCCACCGGCCGTTGAGCAGGAAGCCCCGCTCGGTGGGGGTGGCCTCCTGGACCGGGAACAGGCCGCCGGCCAGGACGACGTCGGGGCCGTCGGCGTACAGGGCGGCCTGGGTCTCCAGCGGCAGCGAGCCCAGGTAGACGAGCTGGGAGCCGAAGCCGGCGACCCAGCCGGTGGAGCCGTCTACGGCGGAGATGCGCTCGATCTTCCGCAGGAACTCCGCGGGCGGCATCGGCTCGCCGCCGAACCGTATCGGCGTGGAGACCCGGTAGAGGCCGAGCCGTTTGAGCCGGCCGATGAAGTCCTTGGGGACGTAGCGCAGCTCGCGGAACTCCTCGCGGCGGCGGGCCAGCTCCGTGAGCATCTCCTCGAACGAGTCCTCGTCGCGCATCTGCGCCGCTCCTCGCAGCTCCGTCCGGCAGGAAGGGCGTTCCCGTTGTGGCGAGCGCTCCCCCCAGGCTAAGCGCGCACCGGCTCAGAGCTCGACATGGGTGTCGGGATCACCGCCGAGGCGGTCGCCGGTGTCGAGGGTGCCGAGGCGGGCCAGGTCCTCCGGCGACAGGCTGAAGTCGAACACCTCGAAGTTCTGCCGCATGCGCTCGGGATCGGCCGACTTGGGGATGGGCACGGCGCCGAGCTGCACGTGCCAGCGCAGCACCACCTGGGCCGGCGTACGGCCGTACGCGGCGGCCAGGTCGGTGACCACGGGCTCGTCGAGCAGCTTGGAGCCGCGGCCGAGCGGGCTCCACGACTCGGTCTCGATGTCGTGCTCGGCGTGCCAGGACCGCAGCTCGCCCTGGGCGAAGCCGGGGTGCATCTCCACCTGGTTCACCGCCGGCCAGACGCCGGTCTCCGCCGCCAGCCGTCCGATCTGCTCCGGGGTGAAGTTGGAGACGCCGATGGAGCGCGCCAGGCCCTGCTCGCGCAGGTGCACGAAGGCGCGCCAGGTGTCGGCGTAGAGCCCGCGGCCGGGCAGCGGCCAGTGGATGAGGTAGAGGTCGACGTAGTCGAGGCCGAGCCGGGCCCGGCTCTCCTCGAAGCCGCGCATGGCGGCGTCGTAGCCGTGGTGGGAGCCGCGCAGCTTCGTGGTGACGAACAGCTCCTCGCGGGCCACCGGCGCGTCCGCCACGGCGGCGCCGACGCCGGCCTCGTTGCCGTAGCTCGCGGCCGTGTCGATGAGCCGGTAGCCGAGCGAGACGGCGTGGGTGACGGCCTGGCGGGCCTCCTCGTCGTTCATCGGCCAGGTGCCCAGGCCCAGGCGCGGCATCGGGCGGCCGTCGGCGAGCAGGACAGTCATGATCGTTCCCCCTTGGTGACGTGGACACTCCCCCTTACCCCCGCGCCACACCGGCCAATCCGCCGCACCCTGTCACACTGGCGCCCGGGTTTCCGACTAGTACGGTAGACAACTCGTGGAGGTGCGATGTGCTGACCGTGATAGGCGCGGGGTTCCCGCGTACCGGAACCAGCTCCATGAAGGCCGCACTGGAGCGGCTCGGATTCGGACCCTGTTTTCACATGTTCAACATCCTGACCGAGCCGGCTCGCGCCGGCGACTGGGCACCGCTGGCGGAGGGCGCGGAGGGCGACTGGGAGAAGCTGTTCGACGGGTTCCGTTCGACGCAGGACTGGCCGGCCTCCTACTTCTGGCGGGAGCTGGCGCAGGCGTACCCGGAGGCCAAGGTCGTGCTGACCGTACGCGACCCGCGCGCCTGGTACGCGAGCATGATGACGCTGATCGACAACGGGCCCCGGACCATCATGACCCAGGGCACCCAGGCGGACCTGCCCCCGGCGGCGCGGGCCGTCTTCGAGGGGATGAACCGCATGCAGCCCGTGCTCAACCGCATGGCCGCCGGCACGTTCGGCTCCGGCAGGACGATGTCCGACGGGCCGGCCGACGAGGAGAGCGCCGTGGCGGCGTTCGAGCGGCACACGGCCACGGTGCGGGCGAGCCTGCCGCCCGATCGGCTGCTGGTCTTCGACGTGCGCGAGGGGTGGGAGCCGCTGTGCCGGTTCCTCGGCGTGGACGTGCCCGACGAGCCGTTCCCGCATCTCAACGACGGCAAGTCCATGCAGGAGTTCCTGGGGCGGCTGATGAAGGGCGACGTCTCCCACCCGTCGTTCTTCCCCGGCGCGTAGGCGCCGCTCAGCTCTCCAGGTAGCGCAGGATCGCCAGCACGCGCCGGCTGTAGCCCGGGTCGCGCGGCAGGTCGAGCTTGTCCATGATGGCGTTGACGTGCTTCTCGACCGTGCTGAGCGACACGTGCAGGCGCTCGGCGATGGCGGCGTTCACGAACCCCTGGGCGAGGTGCCGCAGCACCTCGCCCTCCCGGGGGCTGAGCCTGCTCAGCGGGTCCGTACGGGTGGTGCGGGCCAGGAGCTGGCGCACCACCTCCGGGTCGAACGCCGTGCCGCCCGCGCGCACCCGCTCCAGCGACTCCAGGAACTCGGCCACCTCCGAGACCCGGTCCTTGAGCAGGTAGCCGAGCCCTTCGGTGGATCCGGCCAGGAGCCTGGCGGCGTAGTGCGGCTCGACGTACTGCGACAGGACGAGCACGCCGACGCCCGGCAGCCGTTCGCGGATCTCCAACGCGGCCCGCAGCCCGTCGTCCTTGTGCCCGGGCGGCATGCGCACGTCGACGACGGCCACGTCGGGGCGGTGCCGGGCGGCCGCGTCGAGCAGCGCGGGCGCGTCGCCGACGGCGGCGGCGACCTCGTGGCCGGCGTCTTCGAGCAGCCGGGTCAGGCCCTCGCGCAGCAGCACGGAGTCGTCGGCCAGGATCACCCGCACGGCGGCGCCTTCGGCAGCGTGGCGGCGATCCTGGTGGGGCCGCCGGGCGGGCTGTCGACGGTGAAGGTGCCGTCGAGCGCCAGGACCCGCCTGGCCAGCCCGGACAGGCCGCCGCCTGACGGGTCGGCGCCGCCCTTGCCGTCGTCCGATATCGCCACGCTCACCGTCCGCTCGTCCTCGGTCAGGACCACCAGGATGTCACGCGCGCCGGCGTGCTTGACCGCGTTGGTGATGGCCTCGCGGGCCACGAAGTACAGGGCGGTCTCGATCTCGGAGGCGGGGCGGGTGTCCAGGCCGTGGTGCACGGTGACGGGCACGCCCGCGCGCTCGGCGACGCCGGCCAGCGCGGCGCGCAGGCCGAGCTCGTCGAGCGCGGTGGGGTAGATCCGCCAGGCGACGCTGCGCAGCTCGTCGAGGAGCTGGCGGGACTCGGTGTACGCCTGGGCCACCAGGTCGGCGATCCCGTCGGGACCCCTCCCCTCCCCACCGGCCCTGTCAGGCTTGTCAGCGGCCTTGGCGGCGAGGTCGATGCTGTGCCGGGCGCGGCCGAGCAGCATGGCCAGGGCGACGCCGCGCTGCTGCACCCCGTCGTGCAGGTCGCGCTCGATCCTGCGCCGCTCGTCGTCCACGGCCTTGACGATGCCGGAGCGGGTCTCGGTCAGCTCGGCGATGCGCCGGCGCATCAGCGCCTCGCCGGTGGGGCCGAGGAAGTGCGCGGCCAGGCGGCGGTCGAGCGCGGCGACGGCCGCGACCATGAGCACCAGCGTGCCCGCCAGCGCCAGGCCGGCGGTGACGCCCACCGCGCCGCCACTGGTGACGATCTTCACACCGGGCAGCTCCAGCGGGACCGTCTCGGAGTCGCCCCAGATCAGGTCCCACGCGCCGCCGAACAGCAGCAGGACGGTGAGGAACAGGGTGCTCGCGCAGGTGTACCCGCCGAGCACGCCCAGGGCGGCGCGGGCGGCCAGGAAGGCGTACCCGCCGTCGTGCCGCGCCGGCTCGTGCCCGAGCCACCGGGACAGGCGGGCACGTTCCAGCGCGGTCAGCCGGGCCCGCCCGCGCGTGGCGGCGGGCCGCAGCGCGGGGATCAGCGCGGCGGGCGCCGCCACGGCCAGGAAGATCAGCTCGGCCAGGCCGAGAGCCGTCCCGAGGAGGACTCCGGCCAGGAGGCGGGCGATGCGGGTGCCTGACACGGGCGTGAATTCTAGGCGTCCCGCGACGCGGCGGAACGACCGGCGGCTCGCGGCACGCCACGCCGCCCGGCCGCCCATCAGGCGTCGCGGCGGCGCAGGACGGCGTGGCCCGCCACCACGGCGGCCGCCGTCCAGGCGAGCAGCCACACCAGCCCCTCCCCCGGCGAGTACGGCATGGGCCCGCCGGTGAGGTTCTCCGTGCTGTCCATGAACGCCAGCCCGGCGAACATCGGCATCCGCAGCGAGGCGTCGAGCAGCGCCGGCAGCCCGGTCATGAGGATCACCAGCGGCAGCCCCATGAGCAGCATGAACATCACGGTCAGGGTGCCCGCCGCGCTGCGCATCGCCGCGCCGACCCCCACCGTCATCACCGACACCAGCGCGTAGAACACCCCCATGTCGAGCAGGTCCACCACGATGTCGCCGATCGGCAGCACCACGAGCCCGCCGAACACGTCGATCGACAGCAGCAGGTACACGGCCACCGTCGCCACCGCCCCCGTGACCACCCCCACCGCGAACATCACCGGCCCGACCACCAGCGCCTTGGCCGCCAGCACCACCCCGCGCACGGGTGTGGCCTGCAGCGTGATCCGGATGCCGCCGGAGGCGTACTCGGAGGTGATCACCAGCATGGCCATGGCCACCAGGGCGAACTGCACGAACGACGTACCGGAGATCACGGCCTCGCTGGGCACGATCCGCACGCCGTCCGCGCCGTCGCGCAGCGCCTCGGTGGCGGCACCGCCGCCCAGGGTGACGGAGGTGAGCACGGTGAGCACCAGCGCGCCGGCCAGGCACCACCACGTGGACCTGACCGACCACAGCTTCGCCCACTCGGCCCCGACCGCCTGCCACAGCATCCTCATGAACCCTCCCCGCGTGCCCTCCCGCGCCCTCACGTGGTCGCCCCGTACTCGACGCTGCCCGCGGTCAGCTCCTGGTAGGCCTGCTCCAGCGAGGCCTCCTTGGCGCGCAGCTCGTGCAGCCGGATCCCGGCCTCGTACGCCAGGTCGCCGACCCGTTCGATCGCGGCCCCGGTGACCTCCAGCTCGTTCTCGCCGGACCGGTCCACCGTCATCCCGGCCCCGCGCAGCAGCGCCGCGAGGTCGCCGGCGTGCGGGCTGCGGACCAGCACGGCCGTCAGCGAGCTGCCCGCCAGGACGTCCGCGAGCGGCGCGTCCATGATGAGCCGCCCCTTGCCGATCACCACGAGGTGGTCGGCGGTGAGCTGCATCTCGCTCATCAGGTGGCTGGAGACGAAGACCGTCCGGCCCTCGGCGGCCAGCGACCGCATGAGCCCGCGCACCCACCGCACGCCGTCCGGGTCCAGCCCGTTGACGGGCTCGTCGAACATCAGCACCTCGGGGTCGCCCAGCAGCGCCGCCGCGATCCCGAGCCGCTGGCTCATCCCGAGTGACAGCGTCCCGGCCCGCTTGCCCGCCGCGCCCGCCATGCCCACGGTCTCCAGCACCTCCGCCACGCGCCGCCGCGGGATGCCGTTGCTGCGGGCCAGCGCCACCAGGTGGGCCCGGCCGCTGCGGCCCGGGTGCACGGCGCGCGCGTCGAGCAGCGCGCCGACGGTGCGCAGCGGGTTCGTGATGCGGCGGTACGGCACGCCGCCGACGAGCGCGGTGCCGGAGGTGGGGTGGTCGAGGCCGAGGACGAGGCGCATCGTGGTCGACTTGCCGGCGCCGTTCGGGCCGAGGAACCCGGTGACGGTGCCCGGTCTCAGGTCCAGTGTCAGGTCGTCGACCGCGAGCCGGTCGCCGTACCGTTTGGTCAAACCCTTCAGACTGATCACGTCAGCTCACGCTAGGGACCTGCGGTCCCGGCGGCCATGGGGGCAGCCCGCCGACCTCGATGGCGGGAAACCGTAAATCGGCCGGCCGTTTCCCCGGCACGTGTCGCGCCTCCCGAGGCGGGTCCGCCGCTTGCGTGCCCGGCGGGTGTCAGGTCTCGAAGGCGGTCCTGGCGAGGTCGTGGGAGCGGCCGGCGACGTCCTCCTCCGCCCGTCTGAACGCCTCCATGATGGCCTCGGCCAGCGCCTGCGAGCCGAGCCGAAGCGCGCGGGGGTCGAGGTGCAGCCCCACCAGCGACCCCGTGGCCGACAGCTCGACGGCGACCTGGCCGCCGGCGCTCTCGCCACGCCCGGTCGTCTCCCGCAGCAGGCGGCTCACCTCCTCCAGGCGGGCCGTGCCGGCGGCCAGGTCGGCCAGGGCGCGGTCGAGCTCGGGGTCTCCGGTTCGCGGCGGTGTCGTCATGGCGGGCTCCTGGCGTACTGCGGGCTTGGGTCAGCGTTTGAACAGGAACGCCCTGGGCGCGTGGGCCAGCGCCGAGCGCAGGGCGCCCTCGTCGGACAGGTCCCCACTGGCGACGAGGGGGTAGACGGTGGCGGCCGAAAGGGTGCGGCGGAAGAACTTGCCGGCGGGCCCTGTGCCGAGCAGCGTCTCGGTGATCCGCGCCGGGGGGAGGAACTTGCGGACGTCGCTCAGGCCCTTGATGCCGCCGTTGTAGGCCATCTCGGCGACGAAGTGCCTGCCCGCGTACTCCCAGAGGTTGCCCATGGGCTGCCCGGTGGCGGCCGAGCTCGCCGCGTGCACGCCGGTCTTGAGCCCGGCCCACAGCACGGAGTCCGCCAGCGCGTCGAGCCCCTCGCGCACCAGGTAGGTGCCGACGCGCCGGTTGCCGGCGCGCTGCTCCAGGATCGCCTTGGTGATCTTCTGGAAGATCGTGCGTTCCAGCCTGGCCCGGGCCACGAGCCACTTGAACGCCTGCTCCGCCGCGATCCTGGCGGCCGGGTAGAGGAAGCCGAACAGCATGGTGAAGGCCATGGCGGCGAGCTGGGTGCCGATGATCAGGAGCTGCTCGCGGTGCTGCTCGACGGCCTCGGCGTACTCGTCGCAGCCGGCCGCCAGGTCCTCCAGCTCCTCCTGGAGGGCGGCGTAGCGGGGGCCCAGCTCGTACGGCCACACGTCGGCGAAGCGGGAGACCGTCCGGCTGTCGTTGGCCTTGCGGGCCTCGGCGACGGCGGTCCCGGTGTCGCGGGCGAGCGCGCCGATGCCGGTGGCGAGTTCGCGCAGCGCGGTGGCCCTGGCCCGCAGGCTGGTGACGTCGGCCGCCGGCACGTGCACGCCGGCGAACCAGGCCAGCGCCTGGAAGGGGTCGAACATCAGGCGCCCTCCTGCCGGGGCGGGGCCTGCGGGACCGGCGGCTCGGGGAGGTCGGGGATCGCGGGCAGGGTGCCGATGATGTGCAGTTCCAGGTAGTCCCACAGGGCGTCGAGGTCGCGCAGTCCCGCGGCGGAGGTGAAGCTCTTGTCGGCGATGCGCCGCATGGCGTCGGCGAGGGAGTCGTAGCCGTCGGCGTACCACTCGGCGAACGCGCGGCCCTCGTCGTCGCCGCCGACCAGGTCGGAGGTGGTGGCCAGGGGCGAGGAGGCGCGCAGCAGGGCCGTCACGTCGTCGCCGGTCCGGTCGAAGCGCCAGGCGAGCTTGCGGATGGACGTCCAGTCGATGAGGACCCCGTCGCCGCTCGCGGCGACCGACTCGCCGGACAAATCCGCCATTAACCCTCCATGCGGGAAGAAATAACTACTTACGCACATTAACGGTCGTAAATTTCCGCGGTGTTAAGGGTCGCGTTCATTCAGGAACAAGCGGCGTTCATCCACTCCGGCGCGGCGCTGAGCAGCGCGCCCAGCTCTTCCATGAGCTCGCCGTCCGCGGCGTCCCCCACCCTGGCCAGGTCCTCGATGCGCTGGCACAGCTCCGCCTCGCGGGTCGCGCCGACCGTCGCGCAGGCCCCCTTGAGCCGGTGCGCGAGCCCGGCCGCCGCCGCCTGGTCGCCGTCCCGCACGGCCTGCCTGAGCTCCTCGAACGTGCGGGTGGCGGTCGCCAGGTACGCCCGCGCCACGTCGGCCAGCGCCTCCTGCGACAGCCCGGCCAGCTCGGGCGGCAGCCCGGCGGAGGCCGCCCACTCCGGGATCCTGGCCAGCACGCGCGGCCAGTCGACCGGCTTGGCCAGGTGGTCGTCCATGCCCGCCTCCAGGCACCGGATCCGGTCGTCCGGCATGGCCGCGGCGGTCATCGCGATGATCGGGGTGTGGGCCTCCTCGCGCTCCCTGATCTCCTCGGTCGCGGCCAGGCCGTCGAGCACGGGGAGCTGGCAGTCCATGAACACCAGGTCGTACCGGCCGGCCAGCACGGCCCGCACGGCCTGCCTGCCGTCGTCCACCACGTCGACCTCGTGCCCGGCCTGGCTCAGCACGAGCATCGCCACCTGGCGGCTCACCTCGTCGTCCTCGGCCACCAGGATGCGCGCGCCCTCGGCCAGGCCGGTGGCCTGGGCGCTCTCGCGCTGCTCGCCGTCGCACTCCGCGATGCCCAGGGCGTTCTCCACGGCGGCGAGCAGGCGGCGGCGGCTGAGCGGCCGGGTGATCGACTGCACGGCCCGCTCCCCCGCCGCGCCCGGCCAGGCGAACCCGGCGCGGCCCGGGGTGACGACCACGATCACGCTGGTGGCCTGGAGCGACGGGTCGTTGAGGATGGCGTCGGCGAGCGAGTGCGGCGCGCTGAGGTCGGCGGGGTGCCCCGTACCCAGGTCGAGGGCGACGACGGCCAGCTCGTACGGCCGCCCGTCCGCGGCGGCGGCACGCAGGCGGGCCAGCGCCGTCACCTCGTCCCTGGTCTCCTCCACCTCGGCCCCGGCCTGCTCCAGGCAGCGCGCGGCCAGCGTGCGGTCCTCGGGCCGCGGGTCGGCGACCAGCGCGCGCCGCCCCTCCAGCGCTCCGGCGCCCGGCTCCGACCAGGTGAGCACGTCCACCGGCAGCGTGGCCCAGAACCGGCTGCCCACGCCCTCCACGCTGTCGAGCCCGATCTGCCCGCCCATGAGCTCGACGAGCTGCCTGCTGATGGCCAGCCCCAGCCCGCTGCCGCCGGTCCTGCGCGTGATGGGCGAGTCCACCTGGCGGAAGACGCCGAAGACCCGCTCCCGGTCCTGCGGCCCGACCCCGATGCCCGTGTCGGCCACCGCGAACCTGAGCACCACCCGCTCCTGGCCCGGCTCGCCCTCGTCGAGCGCCACGTGCAGGTCCACGCCGCCCTGGACGGTGAACTTCAGCGCGTTGCCGACCAGGTTCGTCAGCACCTGGCGCAGCCGCGCCGGGTCGCCCGCCACCTGGCGGGGCACGTTCTCGTCGAGCCGCAGCGTGAGCCAGAGCCCCTGCTCGTACGCGTGCGGCGCGAACGGCGCCACGACCTCGTCGCACAGCCGCGGCAGGTCGAACGGCACGGCCTCCACCTGCAGGTGCCCGGCCTCGATCCTGGACAGGTCGAGGAAGTCGTCGAGCAGGCGCAGCACGTTCTGCGCCGACTCCTGGGCGGTGCTGGCGTAGTAACGCTGCTCCTCGTCCAGGCGGGTGCCCATGAGCAGGGAGTTCATGCCGAGCACGCCGTTGATGGGGGTGCGGATCTCGTGGCTGATCTTGGCCACGAACTCCGACTTGGCGCTGGAGGCGCTGATCGCCTCGTCCCTGGCCGCGGCCAGCTCGGCGGCGTACGTGGAGAGCTGGGCCTGCGCCCGGCGGCGGCCACGGGTGCTGTGGATCTGCAGGCCGAGGCCGATGAGGATGAGCAGGGCGAGCAGGAGCGCGACGGTGAGCACGTTCGTGCGCAGCTTGTCGGCGGAGGCCAGCGCCTCGCCGGCGGAGACCTCGGCGGTGACCGTCCAGCCGATGCCGGGGATGGGCTCGGAGGCCGACAGGACCGTGCCGTCGATGCCGCGGAACTCGCCGCTCCACGCCCGCCCGGCCAGCGCGGCGTCCACCCGGGGGTCCTCGCGCAGGGACGTGAGCGCGAACAGCTTCCTGCCGGGGTCGGCGACCAGCACGCCGGCCCTGTCGGTGATGAGCAGCCGGATGTCCTGCGCCTCGGCGGCGTCCTCGGCGAACTCCTGGATGGCGTCGAGGCTGTAGACGACGGTGAGCATGCCGAGCATGCGGGTGCCGTCGGCGCTGGGGATGGGCGCGGCCACCGCGACGGCCCTGGACACGCCTACCATGGTGGGTGTGTACGCCTGCGAGACGTGCGCCTGGCGCCGGTCGCGCACCGCGCGGTACCAGTCGGTGGTGGTGATGTCCTGCGGGAGCACGGTCGGCGGCTCCGCGCCTCTGATCTTGCCCTCGGGGGAGTTCACGATCAGGCCGCTGACGCCGTCGCGCAGCCGCTCCAGCTCGCCGAGCCAGTCCCGCATCGTGGCGCTGGTGACCTCGTCCACCGCCTCGCGCACCTGGGGTCGCTGGGCGAAGGCGGTGACGAGCTGCTTGAGGGAGTCCATCTGCTGCTCCACCACGACCCGGCTGACGGACGCGGTGGTCCTGACACGCTCGCGGACCTCGTCGCTCATCGCGTTCTCCGACAGCGAGATGCTGGACGAGGTGAGCAGCGCCAGGGGCAGCAGGCCGAGCAACGTCCACAGGGCCGTCACCGCGAGCAACCATCGCACGGGCGTCCGTCCCTCCCCCCACTCGCTCGGGTACAGATTAGGAGGAAACCGGCGTGCGCGCCGGTTCCCGGTGAGCAGAACGAGCAAAAGGTGATCTTTTTTATTAAAACCCGCTTAAGCTGCAGTGATCTACCTGATTGACGAGGAGCGTGGCGGTGCCTGAGCTCAGGGACATCACCGTTCTCATCGTGGACGACGACCCGGTCGTCACGGCGGCCCTGCACGCGCAGGTCAACCGGGTGCTCGGGTTCAGGGTCGTGGGCATCGCGCACACCGGGCACGCGGCGCTGGCCGCGGCCGGGCGGTTCGCGCCGCGCCTGGTCCTGCTCGATCTGCACCTGCCTGATATGCCCGGTCTGGAGGTGGCGCACCGGCTGCGCCGCCCGGACCAGCCGCCCGCCGACGTCATCGTGATCTCCGGGCGCAAGGAGTCGGCCACGGTACGCGCCGCCATCCAGCGCGGCGCGCTCAACTACCTGGTCAAGCCGACCAGGGCCGGCACGCTGGAGCAGGCCCTGCTGCGCTACGCCGCCACCGTCAAGCAGCTCGAGTCCGAGTCCCGCTTCACCGACCAGCAGGAGATCGACAACCTCTTCCGCTCGCTCCACCTCGACGTGGGCACCCGCCCCAAGAGCATCTCCGCCTCCACCGAGCAGGCGGTGCTGGACGCGCTGTCGGAGGTCGAGGACGCCTCGGCCGACGAGCTGGCGGCCAAGGTCGGCGTCAGCCGGGCCACCGCCCGCCGCTACCTGGAGCACCTGTCCGAACGGGGGCTGGTCGAGGGCCGGCCGAAGTACGGGACCACGGGACGGCCCCAGCACCGGTACCGCATCCGATGAGAGTGCTCCGGGCGTTAGCCGTGGCCGTGCTGGTCGGCCTGCTGCCCGCCGCCTGCGGCGAGGCGAGCGCCTTCCCCGAGGACACCACGATGTCCCGCATCAGGGAGCGCGGCATCCTCACCGTGGGCATCAAGTTCGACCAGCCGATCTTCGGTTACAAGGACCCCGCCAGCGGGCGGATCACCGGGTTCGACGCCGAGATGGCGCGGCTGGTGGCCAGGGACCTGACCGGCAGCGAGCGCAACATCCGCTTCGTCGAGACGGTCTCGAGCGAGCGCGAGAACTTCATCGAGCAGGGCGTGGTGGACCTCGTCATCGCCACCTACTCGATCACCGAGACCCGCGCCCAGCGGGTCACGTTCACCGACCCGTACTACTACGCCGGACAGGACCTGCTGGTACGCGTCGGCGACTCCACCATCAACCAGGTCTCCGACCTGAAGGGCAAGACCGTCTGCACGGCCCGCGGCTCCACCTCGGTCGAGCGGCTGCGCGCCACGGTGCCCGGCATTCACCTGGAGGTCGTGGACGCGTACAGCATCTGCGTGCCCGCGCTGATCGCCGGGCGGGTGGACGCGGTCAGCACCGACGACACCATCCTGCTCGGCCTCTACGCCCAGCACCCCGACACGCTGCGGCTGGTCGGCAAGCCGTTCGCGCGCGAGCCGTACGGGATGGGCATGCGCAAGCAGGACACCGCCTTCCGCGACTACCTCAACGGGCTGATCGCCCGCTGGCTGTGCAACGGCGAGTGGGACCGCGCCTACATGGCCACCGTCGGGGTCTCCGGCACCACCTCGGAATCCGCGAAACCGGCACCTCGCCCGGCCAATTGCTGAGCAGAACGATCACAAGCCTCTCCGCGCCACATGCGGCTCCTACGGTTACGCCAACGCTGACCGAGACAAGGAGCGTGACGCATGACCCAGGCGGACCTGATCGTCCTGGACCAGGTCAACAAGCGCTTTGGCGATCACCATGTGCTCAAGGACGTCAACCTGACCGTACGGCAGGGCGAGGTCGTCGTGATCATCGGCCCGTCCGGGGCGGGCAAGTCCACCCTGTGCCGCGCGATCAACCGGCTGGAGACGATCGACTCCGGCACGATCAGCCTCGACGGGACGCCGCTGCCGGCTGAGGGCAAGGAGCTGGCCAGGCTGCGCGCCGAGGTCGGCATGGTGTTCCAGTCGTTCAACCTCTTCGCGCACAAGACCGTCCTGGACAACGTCGTCCTCGGGCAGGTGCACGTGCTCAAGCGGTCGAAGGACGAGGCCGTGCGCAAGGCCCGCGAGCTGCTCGACCGCGTCGGCATCGGCGGCCAGGCCGCCAAGTTCCCCGCCCAGCTCTCCGGCGGGCAGCAGCAGCGGGTCGCCATCGCCAGGGCACTGGCCATGGACCCGAAGGCGATCCTGTTCGACGAACCCACCTCGGCGCTGGACCCGGAGATGGTCAACGAGGTGCTGGACGTCATGACGGGCCTCGCCCGCGAAGGCATGACCATGGTCGTCGTCACCCACGAGATGGGCTTCGCCCGCCGTGCGGCCGACCGGGTCGTGTTCATGGCCGACGGCGAGATCGTCGAGCAGAACACCCCTGACACCTTCTTCGGCGCGCCCAGCAGCGACCGCGCCCAGTCCTTCCTCGCCAAGATCCTTACCCACTAAGGAGCCGTCATGTTCGGCAGATCCCTCTTCGCCGTGTTCGCCGTTGTGGCCGTCGCCTCCGGGTGCGGGGGCGGCTCCGAGAGCTACGCCTCCATCGTCGACAAGGCCAAGAACGACAAGAAGCTGGTGATCGGCGTCAAGGCCGACCAGCCCGGTCTCGGCCTGCGCACGCCTGACGGCAGCTTCACCGGTTTCGACGTCGAGGTGGCCAAGTACGTGGCCAAGCAGCTCGGGGTCGAGCCGAGCGGCATCACCTTCAAGGAGACCGTGTCCGCCAACCGGGAGGCGTTCATCGAGCAGGGCCAGGTGGACATGGTGGTGGCCACCTACTCGATCACCGACGCCCGCAAGCAGAAGGTGTCCTTCGCCGGGCCGTACTTCGTGGCCGGTCAGGACCTGCTGGTCCGCGCCGACGAGGCGGCGCTGACCGGGCCCGAGGCGCTCAACGGCAAGAAGCTGTGCTCGGTCGCCGGCTCCACGCCCGCGCAGAAGGTCAAGGCGGAGTACGCCAAGGAGGTGCAGCTCCAGGAGGAGCGCACGTACTCGGCGTGCGTGGACCGCGTGCTCGGCGGCCAGCTCGACGCCATCACCACCGACAACGTCATCCTCGCCGGATACGCCGCGCAGCACACCGGCAAGCTCAAGGTGGTCGGCAAGACGTTCAGCACCGAGAAGTACGGCATCGGCCTGAAGAAGGACGACACGGCCGGGCGCAAGGCGATCAACGACGCCCTGGAGAAGATGTTCTCCGACGGGAGCTGGACCAAGGCGCTGCAGGCCAGCGTGGGCGCCTCCGGCTTCGCCCTGCCGCAGGCCCCGCAGCTCGAGCGGTACTGATGGAAGCACTGGTGACCGAAGGCGGCACCATCCTGGCCGCCTTCTGGATGACGGTGCGGCTGACGGCGGTCAGCGCGCTCGGCTCGCTGGTGCTGGGCACGCTGCTGACCGCCATGCGGGTGGCCCCGCTGGCCTCCCTGCGCGCCACCGCCACCGCGTACGTGACCGTGGCCCGCAACACGCCGCTGACGCTGGTGCTGCTGTTCACCGGCCTCGGCATCGGCGCGAACCTGGGCCTGGAGCTGTCCGACGACATCGCGACCAACAACTTCTGGCTCGCCGTCATCGGGCTGACCGCCTACACCTCGGCGTTCGTGTGCGAGGCACTGCGCTCCGGGCTCAACACGGTGCCCGTGGGGCAGGCGGAGGCGGCCCGCTCGCTGGGGCTCGGCTTCGTCAAGACGCTGGCGCTGATCACGCTGCCGCAGGCGTTCCGCGCGGTGGTGGCGCCGCTGGGCAGCATCCTCATCGCGCTGACCAAGAACACCACGATCGCCCTGGTGGTGGGCGTCGCGGAGGCGTCGGTGCGGATGCGCGAGCTCATCGAGACCTACGGTGACCAGGTCATCGAGATCTTCCTCGGCTTCGCCGCCGGCTTCGTGCTGCTGTGCCTGCCGATGGGGTTGCTGTTCGGCTGGTTGTCCAAGCGGATGGCGGTGGCGCGATGACGTACGCGAACCTGTACGAGCGGCCCGGCCCGCGCGGCGTGCGCCGCAACCGGGTGCTGACGGTCCTCGTCGCGGCGGCGCTGCTGGCGGTGGCGTACGTCGTCTACGTGCGCTTCGACGAGAAGGACCAGTGGGCCGCCGAGAAGTGGACGCCGCTGCTGCGCGGCGACGTCTGGGCCACGTTCATCCTGCCCGGCCTGGCCGGCACGCTGGCGGCGGCCGTCGTCGGGGTGGTGCTGGCCGCGCTGTTCGGGCTGGTGTTCGCCGTCGCCCGGCTGTCGGAGCACCGCTGGATCCGGGTGCCGGCGGCCATGGTGGTGGAGTTCTTCCGGTCCGTGCCGCTGCTGCTGCTGATCTTCTTCGCCTTCTTCGGGTCGTTCGTGCTCATCGGCGTGAACATCTCGGCGTTCGCCGCCGTCGTGTTCGGGCTGACCCTCTACAACGGGTCGGTCATCGCGGAGATCGTCCGGGCCGGGGTGCTGAGCCTGCCGAAGGGGCAGCGGGAGGCGGCGTACGCGGTCGGCATGCGCAAGGGGCAGGTGATGCGGCTCGTCCTGCTGCCGCAGGCCGTCAAGGCCATGCTGCCCGCGCTGATCAGCCAGTTCGTGGTGCTGCTGAAGGACTCGGCGCTGGGCCTGATCGTGGGTTACGACGAGCTGGTGGACAGGGGGCTGAACGGGATCGCGGCGAACTTCTCCAACGTCATCCCGGCGGCCATCCTCATCGCGGCCATCTTCATCGTGATCAACATGGCGCTGGACCGGCTGGCCCACCGCCTCGGCGCCTCCTCCACGGCGCGGGCGCCCAGGGTGCGATCCCGGTGACGACCGGCGGGTGAGCTGCCCGTCATGATGAGTTCATGGCGATCTCCCCTGGCCCCTTCTCCGGCCGCACCATCACCGAACTCGCCCGGGACCTGCGCGCCGGGCACGTCACCGCCACCGGGCTGGCCGAGCAGGCGCTCGCCGCCGCCGGCTCGCTCGGCCCGGAGCTGAACGCGTTCGTCACCGTGGACGCCGCCGGGGCGATGCTGGCGGCGCGCCGGGCGGACGAGGAGCTGGCGGCGGGCACCGACCGAGGGCCGCTGCACGGGCTGCCGGTCGCGGTGAAGGACCTGATCGCGGTGGCGGGGCTGCCCGCCACCATGGGGTCGCGGCACTTCGCGCGGTACGTCCCGGACACCGACGCCGGATGCGTGACGCGGCTGCGCCGGGCCGGGGCCGTCATCGTGGGCAAGACGACGACGCACGAGTTCGCGTACGGGCCCACCGGCGACCGCTCCGCCAACGGCCCCTCGCGCAACCCCCGGGACCCGGCGCGCATGTCGGGCGGCTCCAGCGGCGGCAGCGCGGCCGCCGTGGCGGCGGGCATCGTCCCGCTCGCGATCGGCACCGACACGGGCGGGTCCGTGCGCATCCCGGCGGCTCTGTGCGGGATCGCCGGGTTCAAGCCCGCGTACGGGGTGATCCCGGCGGACGGGGTGTTCCCGCTGTCGCGGAGCTACGACCACGTGGGCGTCCTGGCGGGCGGGGCGGAGGACTGCCTGATCGCCTACCGCTGCCTGGGCGGGGACCCGTCCGAGGAGGCCGGGGGCGGCTGGCTCGACCCGTCCGAGGAGGCCGGCGGCGGGGATCTGGGCTGGCTCGACCCGGCCGGGCTGTTCGACGGTGATCCGCGGGTGACGCGGGCCGTGCGGGCGGCGGTGGCGGCGGGCGGGGAGGCGCGGCTGCCGGAGGGGTTCGCCGAGGAGGTGCGGGAGACGTACGTGGCCGTGCAGAGCTGCGAGACGGCCGCCGTGCACGCCGAGCGGCTGGAGCGGGCGCCCGAGCTGTTCGAGCCCGAGGTGCTGGAGCGGCTGCGCGCCGCCGCGCAGGTGCCCGGCTGGCGGTACGTACGCGCCCTGGAGGCCAGGCAGCGGCTGGCCGAGGCGGTGGAGGTGCTGTTCGGGCGGCACGACGTGCTCGCGATGCCGACCGTGCCGATCGTCGCGCCGCTGGTGGATCAGCGGGAGTTGATGCTGGACGGCCGGACGGTCGCGGTGCGTCCCGCGTTGCTCGCCCTGACCAGCCCGTGGAACGTGCTCGGCCTGCCCGCGCTGACCGTGCCCGCGGGAACGGTGGACGGGCTGCCGGTGGGGCTGCAACTCCTCTGCCGTCCGGGCGGCGAGCACCGGCTGTTCACCACCGCCGCCCGCCTCGCCCCCGCCGCGCTGCGCTGACGGGTCAGTGCTCGGCGGCCGGGCGGGTGGGGCCGGGGTCGAGGGCGTGCAGGATGCCGGTGTCCAGCCCGGTGTCGTAGCCGGCGGCGAAGGCCGTCCGGTACGCGCTGTCACCGATCGCCGCGCGGGCCAGCAGCTCGCACATCTCCCGGGCGGCGACCCACTCGCGGATGCCGAGCCGCGCCCGGCCGATCGTGTCCCACACCTGCTGGGCCAGGCCGAGCCGGCGGGCTGCCGACTCGGCCTGGCCGGAGGCGGAGGCGGCGCAGGCCAGCACGTCGAGGGCCATGGCGATGCCGATGCTGTCGTGCAGCCGGTGCTTGATCTCCAGCGCCGACCGGGCGTACGCCTGGGCCGCGTCGTTGCGGCCGAGCGACAGCTCTGCCTGGGCGCGGAAGAGGTCGGCGTACGCGCGCATCCAGCGTTCGCCGTGCTTGTCGCACTCGGCGCACATCTCCTCCAGGGCCTTGACCGCGTCCTCGACGCGGCCCTGCGCCGTGTGCACGTGGCTCTGCCCGAGCCGGGCCAGCAGCGTGGGCAGGGTCAGGCCGCGCTCGGGCCGGTGCACGGCCAGCAGGCTGTCGGCCAGCGCCAGCGCCAGCGGGAGGTCGCCCCTGATGGTGGCGGCGGCCATGACCATGGCCTGGGCGGCGAGCGCCGCGGCGGTGTCGCCGAGCTCCTCGGCGACACCGGCGCACTCGGCCGCCCAGACCATGCCGGCGCTGGGGTCGCCCTGCACCATGAGGGTCAGGCTGCACACCCACAACGCCCTGTTGCGCACCACGCTCGGCTCGGTGTCCAGGGCCAGGGCGCGCTCCAGGTAGTGCTGGCCCTCCCGGAGGAAGCCGCACGGGTACCAGAAGAACCACAGCGCGGCGGCCATCTCCAGCGCGGTGTGGTCACGGGGGTTGGCCAGGCAGAAGTCGAGCGCCGTGCGCAGGTTGTCGTGCTCGGCGTTGGTGCGGTCGTTCCAGGAGATCTGCTCGGGCCCCAGCCAGGCGGCGTCGCCGCGGCGGGCCAGCTTCAGGTAGAAGTCGCGGTGCCGGCGCCGCAGCCCGTCCTGCTCGCCGAGCGCGCGCAGCCAGATGGCGCCGTACTCGCGGATGGTGTCCAGCATCCGGTAGCGCTCGCCGCCGCCGGTGGGCGCCCAGATCACGATCGACTTGTCCACCAGCCCGGCCAGCAGGTCGGGGATGGCGGCGGCGGGCAGCAGCTCGTCGGCGCAGACCTCGGCCACGGCCGTGTCGTCGAAGCTGCCCGCGAACACCGACGTCCGCGCCCACAGCAGCCGTTCCTCCGGTGTGCAGAGCTGGTGGCTCCAGCCGATGGCCGTGCGCAGCGCCTGGTGCCAGGGCGGGTCGGCCTCGTTCACCTCGGCATCGGTGTCGCCGAGCAGCTCGAACCGGTCGTCGAGCCGCTCGCACAGCTCGGCGGCGGGCAGGTCGCGCAGCCGGGCCGCGGCCAGCTCGATGGCCAGCGGCAGTCCTTCCAGGCGGCGGCACAGGCGGGCCAGGTCGGCCCGGTTGCCGTCGGTGACGGTGAAGCCGGGCAGGGTGCGGGCGGTCCGGTCGGCGAGCAGCTTCACCGCGTCCTGCCGCCCGCCGCCGGCGGGGTCGGGGACCGGGAGCGGGTCGATGATCAGCACCTGCTCGTCGGGCACGCCGAGCGGGCGGCGGCTGGTGGCCAGGATCGACAGCCGGGGGGCGGCCAGGAGCAGTTCGCGGGCCGCGACGGCGCACTCGTCGATCAGGTGCTCGCAGGTGTCCAGCACCAGCAGGAGGTGCCGGTCGGCGAGGTATTCGGTCAGCACGTCCATCATGGGCCTGGTCGTGCGGTCGGCCAGCGGCAGCGCCTCGGCGATGCTGTACAGCACCAGCGCCCCCTCGTCCAGCGCCGAGAGCTGGACGAGCCAGGCGCCGTCACCGTAGCCGGGTTGCATGAGGTCGGCGGCCCGCAGCGCCAGCCGGGTCTTGCCGACCCCGCCCACGCCGGTCAGCGTCACCATCCGGAACTCCCCGCACAACCGGCGGATCCGGGCGAGTTCTCCGCGGCGGCCTACCAGGCTGGTCGTCTCCGGCGGCAGATTCCCGGCATGCCGCCCACCCATGTTCATGATCCTCACCTGTCCGGCTCGGTCCACCGCCTTCGGTGACAGCAGCTTGCCGGACGCGGCCAGGATCCGCCACGAAAAGTGAGAAAGTGACTACGCAACAGACCGGGTTGCGGGCGTTTCTTAATGCCGCCCCTCCTTGAGGGGGTCTGCCGGGTTCGTTCGAGGCTCCGGCTCGATCACGCGAAACCCCGGGTCGGCGGGCCCTTCCCACTTAACCAAGCGCTTGCTACGCTCCGCCCATGGTGTCCACGATCGTCTGGGGTACCGGCAACATCGGCCGCGCCGCCATCCGTGCCGTCGAGGCCCATCCCGGGCTGAAACTGACCGCCGTCCTCGTCCACGACCCCGCCAAGATCGGCCGCGACGCGGGCGAGCTGGCCGGGCTCGGCCACCGCCTGGGCGTCGCGGCGACCGCCGACGCCGAGGCGGCCCTGGGCGCGGGCCCTGGCGCCGTCGTGTACGCGGCCTCCGGCGACGTCCGCCCGTCCGAGGCGCTGGCCGACGTGGTCCGCGCCCTGCGCGCGGGCGCCGTGGTCGTCACCCCCTCCCTGTACGCGCTGTACGACCACCGCGGCGCACCGCCCGAGATCCGCCGGCCGGTGCTGGCGGCCATCGCGGAGGGCGGCGGCTCCCTGTTCGTCTCCGGCGTCGATCCCGGCTGGGCCAACGACGTGCTGCCTCTGCTGGTCAGCGGGCTGGCCACGACCGTGGACGCCGTACGCTGCCAGGAGATCTTCGACTACTCCACCTACGACCAGCCCGACGCGGTCCGCTACCTGGTCGGCATGGGCCAGCCGATGGAGTACGAGCCGCCGATGCTGGCGCCCACCGTGCCCACCATGGTGTGGGGCGGCCAGGTGCGGCTGATCGCCAGGGCGCTCGGGGCCGACCTGGACGGCATCCGCGAGCACGTGGAGCGCCGCCCGCTGGAGTCCGCGGTCACGACGGCGTCGATGGGCGCGTTCGAGGCCGGCACGCAGGGCGCGGTGCGGTTCGAGGTGCGCGGGATCGTCGGCGGCGCGCCGAGGATCGTGCTGGAGCACGTCACCCGCATCCACCCGTCCTGCGCCCCCGACTGGCCCGTCCCGCCAGGCGGCGCGGGCGCGCACCGGGTGATCGTCGAGGGCCGTCCGCGCATCGAGGTCACGGTGCAGGCCACCGACGAGGGCGGCAACCACTCCGCGGGCGGCAACGCGACGGCCGTGGGCCGCCTGGTGGGCGCCGTCGAGTGGCTCGTGGAGGCGGGGCCGGGGCTGTACGACGCGCTCGACGTACCGCTGCGGCCCGCCATCGGCAAGCTCGGAAGGAGGAGCGGGTGAAGATCGACATCCCGGAGGGCAAGGACGCGATCGAGTACGTGTGGGGGGAGATGGTGCCCGGCATCGGGCCCGCCGCCTCGCGCTTCTCGCTGGCGGTGTACGCGCACACGACGCTCGGGCTGCGCGAGTTCGAGGCGGCCAGGCTGCGGGTGGCGCAGCTCAACGGCTGCGCGTTCTGCCTGGACTGGCGGACGGAGCGGGACGGGCACACGGTCGAGGACGGCTTCGCCGACGCGGTCGCGGACTGGCGCACGACCGGCGCCTTCGACGCGCGCACCCGGCTGGCCGCCGAGTACGCCGAACGGTACACCCTCGATCACCACGGGCTGGACGAGGAGTTCTGGAGCCGGATGGGCGCGCACTACAGCCAGCTCGAGATCGTGGAGCTGAGCATGTGCATCGGCTCGTGGCTGGCGTTCGGCCGGCTCAACCACGTCCTGGGCCTGGACACGATGTGCCGCCTCCCGAACGCCCCGTCACCGAAAGCGAGCCCGGCCTCATGAGCAAGATCGACGACGTCTCCCGCCGCGGCTTCCTGACCGCCTCCGGCGCCCTGCTCGGCACCGCCGCCCTCGGCGTGCACTCCCCCGCCGCCCGCGCGGCCGGCCCGATCAGCTCGGGGGCGCACGTGGCGGCCCTGGTGATCGGCACCGGGTACGGCGGCTCGGTGGCCGCCCTGCGCCTGGCCGAGGCGGGCGTGCACGTCCACCTCATCGAGATGGGCCAGGCCTGGGACACCCCCGGCCCCGACGGCAAGATCTTCTGCAACACCCGCGAGCCCGACTACCGCTCCTACTGGCTGCGCACCCGCACCAAGGCCCCGCTCAACTACTTCCTCGGCTTCCCGATCGACCGCGACATCCCCCGCCACACCGGCATCCTGGACGCCGAGGAGTTCGGCGGCATCACCGTCTACCAGGGCCGCGGCGTCGGCGGCGGCTCCCTCGTCAACGGCGGCATGGCGGTCACGCCCAGACGCGAGAACTTCGCCGCCGTCCTCCCCTCGGTCGACCCCGGCGAGATGTACGGCACCTACTACCCGCGCGCCAACGCCGCCCTCGGCGTGGGCACGGTGGACCCCGCCTGGTTCGACACGACGGCCTGCTACCAGTACGCCCGGGTCGGCCGCAAGCACGCCCAGCGCTCCGGCTTCCCGTTCGTGTTCGTGCCGGACGTCTACGACTGGGACTACATGAAGCAGGAGGCGGCCGGCACCGTCCCCCAGTCGGCGCTGGCCGGCGAGATCCTCTACGGCAACAACCACGGCAAGAAGTCGCTGCAGAAGACGTACCTCGCCCGGGCCGCGGCCACCGGCCGCGTCACCGTCTCGCCCCTGCACAGGGTCACCTCGGTGGCCCCGGCGGCGGGCGGCGCGTACACCGTCACGATCGAGCAGATCGACACGACCGGCGGCACCGTCGCCACCAAGACGGTCACGGCCGACCGGGTGTTCTTCGCCGCGGGCAGCGTCGGCACCAGCAAGCTCCTGGTCAAGCTGAAGGCCACCGGCGTGCTGCCGGCGCTCAACGGCGAGATCGGCAAGGGCTGGGGCGACAACGGCAACGTCATGTGCGGCCGGGCGAACCACCTGTGGGACCCCACGGGCAAGCTCCAGTCGGCCATCCCGTGCTGCGGCATCGACAACTGGGCGGCCGGCGGCGCGTTCGCCGAGGTGGCTCCGTTGCCGACCGGGATCGAGACCTACGCCTCGTTCTACCTGTCGATCACCAACAACCCGCACCGCGCGCAGTTCTCCTGGAACGCGGCCGCCGGGCGGGTGGAGCTGAACTGGCAGGCCGCCTGGAAGCAGCCGTCGATCGACATGGCCAGGACCATCTTCGACAAGATCAACGCCAAGGAGGGCACGATCTACCGGACGGACCTGTTCGGCGTCTACAAGATCTGGGGCGACCACCTGACCTACCACCCGCTGGGCGGCGCCGTCCTCAACAGGGCCACCGACAACTACGGGCGGCTGACGGCCTATCCGGGCCTGTACGTCATCGACGGGGCGCTGATCCCCGGGAACACGACCGTCAACCCGTTCGTGACGATCACGGCGCTGGCGGAGCGGAACATCGAGCGCATCATCGCCGCCGATCTGTGAGCAGCGGTTCGCGATCGTGCGGGGACGACACGGCGGGACGGGCCGCGGCCGGGCGTGCCGCGGCCTCGGTCCCTCAAGGCCGGCTCGGAGACGCACCTGGGCAAGGAGGCGGTGACAACCGTCTGGAGCCCTCCGCCCCGACCGTCACTGTGTGCCCGTCCGTAACGCGCGGTCCACCTCGGCGGTCTACCGTGCGCGGCATGAAGATGCGCAGGTTACTCGCGAGCGTGCTGTCCACGGTCCTGGCCGGCGGTACGGTCACCGTCGTGCTGACCCAGACCCCCACCGCCACGGCCGAGCGCCGGGCCCAGGATCCCATCGTGATCGCCCACCGCGGCGCCTCCGCCCACCGCCCGGAGCACACGCTCCTGTCGTACGAGGCCGCCATCGCGATGGGCGCCGACTACATCGAGCCCGACCTGGTCTCCACCAAGGACCACGTGCTGGTCGCCCGGCACGAGAACGAGATCTCCGGCACCACCGACGTGGCCGCGCGCCCCCAGTTCGCCGGCCGCCGCACCACCAAGACGGTGGACGGCCGGCCCGTCACCGGCTGGTTCACCGAGGACTTCACGGTGGCCGAGCTGAAGACGCTGCGCGCCAAGGAGCGGGTGCCCGACCTGCGGCCGGACAACACGGCGTTCGACGGGCTGGCCGAGATCCCGACGTTCGAGGAGGTCGTGAAGCTCGCGCTGGCGCACGGCGTCGGCGTCTACCCCGAGACCAAGCACCCCACCTACTTCGACTCCATCGGCCTGTCGCTGGAGGAGCCGCTGCTCGACGTGCTGAACCGGTACCGGGTGCGCAAGGCGTACATCCAGTCCTTCGAGACCGCGAACCTGCGTGACCTGCGCGGTAGGACGCGGCTGCCGCTGATCCAGCTCATCACGTCCGGCGGCGCGCCCTACGACTGGGTGGCGGCCGGCAGCACGCGGACCTACGACGACATGGTCAAGCCGGACGGGCTGCGCGAGGTCGCCACGTACGCGAGCGGGATCGGCGTGGACACCAGGCGCGTCGTCCCGGTGGACGCCTCGGGCGCGACGACCGCGCCCACCACCCTCGTCGCCGACGCCCACCGCAGGCGGCTGGCCGTGCACGTGTGGACGGTACGCAACGAGAACTCGCAGCTCCCCGCCGACTACCGGCTCGGCGACCCGGCCAGCCCCGCCTACCCGCGGGCGACCGGGAACGTGATGGGCTGGCTGTCGCGGCTGCTCGAACTGGGCGTCGACGGCGCGTTCTGCGATGATCCGGGCATGGGCAGGGCCGTGGTGGCCCGGCACCCCGCCTGATCCTCTAGGTACGGCGCCAGCGGGACTCGCCGAAGCAGTAACCGGCGAACAGCAGCACTCCCAGCGCCACCACCACGAGCAGCGAGGGCCCCGCCGGGGTCTCGGCGAACTGCCGCAGGGTGGCGTCGATGCCGCCCGCCTTGTCCGCGTCGTGGGTGATCGCCGCGTAGATGACGAAGATCCCGGCCATCCCGGCGATCGCCCCGCGGGCGGCGTACCCGCCGACCCCGAGCCGGTCCATGACCGTTCTGGCTCTGGGGGACATCCGCCCCTGGTCGAGCTCCTCCCTGAAGCCCTTGGTGGCGCCCCGGTGCACCCAGTAGACGCCGAGCGCCACGAGGCCGAGCCCGATCGCGCCCACGATCCACTCCCCGGCGGGCAGGCTGAGCAGCTTGCCCGTCACGTCCTGCGACTTCTGGTCGTCGGAGCCCGCCTTGCCGGAGGTGATCACGCTCCACAGCGTGTAGACCACCAGGACGTAGACGAGAACCCGCGCGACCGCCTCGGCCCGCTCGAACGTCTTCCCCCCTCCGAACAACGCCTCGGACGCCTGCCACAGGGCCAGCGCCGCGAACCCGGCGACCATGGTCCACAGCAGCACCTCACTGAACGGCAGCCGGGCTAAGGTGCTGATGGCCCCGGCCTTGTCGGCCTCGCCGCCCGACCCCTGGCCGAGGCCGATCTGCAGGGCCACCACGCCGATCAGCGCGTACAGCACGCCGCGGCACGCCAGGCCGACCCTGGTCAGCACCGCCATCGGCCGGCTGCGCGTCGCGCGCCGCGTCGCGGCCTTCGCCTCGTGCCCCGCCTGTTGCGCGGTATTCACTGTTACCTCCAACATGGTCCTTCCGGAGAACCCCGAGTGCCCGGGATTCGCGGCTCTACGCCTCGGCATGGCCCTGCCAGGGGCGACGTGGCTGGTTACAGTGGTCCGGTGAGCCACGACCAGCACGGCCTGGCGATGACCGGGGCGAGTGCCGCGGCGGTGCGGCACTACGATCGCGCGATCGACGAGCTGCTGCACTTCAGGGCCGAGGTGGACGCCGAGGCGAACGCCGCGCTGGCCGAGTCGCCCGACTTCGCGATGGGCAACGTCCTGGCGGCGTACCTGGGGCTGCTGACCACGGAGGTCGAGGACGCGCGCACGGCGCGGGCGCGGTTCGGGGCGTTCCTGCGCAGGACCGGCGGCGGCGCGCTGCTCCCCCGCGAGCGGGCGCACGTCGCGGCCGTGCGGGCGCTGCTCGGCGGCGACTTCCTGACCTGCGGGGCGCTGCTCGCCGACCTCACGGCCGAGCACCCGCGCGACGCGCTGGCGCTGGCCGTCGGGCACCAGATCGACTTCTTCACCGGCGACGCGCGCATGCTGCGCGACCGGATCGGCGGGGCGCTGACCTCCTGGCGGGAGGACGACCCGCACCTCGGGCACGTGCTCGGCATGTACGCCTTCGGCCTGGAGGAGGCCGGGCACTACGACCGTTCGGAGGAGGTCGGGCTGCGGGCGGTGGAGCTGAACCCGCGCGACGTGTGGGGCATCCACGCGGTGGTGCACACCTACGAGATGCAGGGGCGCTTCGGTGACGGGCTGCGCTATCTCGACGCGCGGGTGCCCGACTGGTCGTCCGGGACGTTCTTCAACATCCACAACTGGTGGCACTACTGCCTGTACGCCCTGGAGACCGGCGACGTGCCGCGCGTGCTGGCCGTCTACGACGCGGTGCTGGCCGACGGGCAGTCCTGCATGGAGCTGCTCGACGCGGCGGCGCTGCTGTGGCGGCTCCACCTGGAGGGCTCCGACCAGCACGAGCGCTGGCGGGCGCTGGCCGACGCGTGGCCGGCGCGGGTCGCGGAGCCGTTCTACGCCTTCAACGACATGCACGCGGTGATGTCGTACGTGGGCGCCGGGCGGGTCGGGGAGGCGGAGAGGCTGATCGCGGGGCGGGCGGCGTACGTGGCCGAGCCGCACCCGGGGGTCACCAACCACGACATGACGCTCAGGGTGGGACTGCCGGTGTGCCGGGCGATCGTGGCGTTCGGGCGGGGCGACTACGGGGCGGTGGTGGATCTGCTCCATCCGATCAGGCACCGGGTCAACGAGTTCGGCGGCAGCCACGCGCAGCGGGACGCCGTGCAGCGCACGCTGCTGGAGGCGGCGCTGCGGGACGGGCGGCGGGACGTCGCCAGGGTGCTGGTGAGCGAGCGGATCAGCGTGCGGCCGTGCAGCCCGTACAACTGGCTCAAGCAGGCGGCGCTGGCCGAGGCGGTGGGCGACGGCGCGGCGGCGGCCGTCGCGCGCGGCCGGGCGGGCGAGCTCGCCCGGTCCGGAGGCGCGCTCGCCCGATCCGGAATTGTCGGAGCCGCAGGGTAGTTTCTGCTCACATGGATCGGCAACTCACCCTGATGGTCGTGCACGCCCACCCCGACGACGAATGTCTGAGCACCGGCGGCATCCTCGCCCGCTACACCGAGGAGGGCATCCGCACGGTCCTGGTCACCTGCACCAACGGCGAGCAGGGCGACGGCGAAGGCGGTGTCAAGCCGGGCGAGCCCGGTCACGACGACGAGGCGGTGGCGCGGCAACGGCTGGGCGAGCTGCGCGAGTCGGTCGCCCACCTGGGCATCGACCATCTGGAGCTGCTCGGCTACCGCGACTCCGGCATGGACGGCTGGGACGGCAACGGCCACCCCGGCGCGTTCGCCAACGTGCCCGTCGAGACGGCCGCCGCCAGGCTGGCCGCGCTGATGGAGCACTACCGGCCGCAGGTCGTGGTCACCTACGACGAGACGGGCGGCGGCGGTTACGGCCACCCCGACCACGTGCAGACGCACCGCGTCACGGTGGCCGCCGCCGAGCGCACCGGCATCCCCGACAAGCTCTACTACACCGCCATCCCCCGGTCGGCGATCAAGCGCATGTTCGAGCTGATGCGCGAGACCGGCGTCGAGGTCGGCGACTTCACGCCCTCCGACGACTTCGGCACCCCCGACGAGCGGGTGACCAGCATCGTCGACGTCTCCCCCTACGTCGAGCGCAAGCTGAAGGCCCTGCGGGCGCACGAGAGCCAGGGGGAGAACATCTTCCTGCTGCGCATGCCGGAGGAGGCGCAGCAGCAGGCGTTCTCGCACGAGGCGTTCGAGCGGGTGCTGAGCAAGGTGGACACACCGGCGCACGAGGAGGACCTGTTCGCGGGCCTGCGCGACGCCTGACCTTCTCCCCCCATGGACGACCCGCGGTCACCGCCGCGATGTTGAAAGTTTCACCGCCTTCGCTCCTTCATCGCAGTTGGCAGGATCATCACCCGCGTACCGGTTGAGATCGGGCGCCGTGGGGTTTACGGTTCTGGCACCGATCCGGTCAAGGAGCCCGTCATGCGCGCCCGTGTCATCCCGGCCCTGATCCTGACCCTGCTCGCCCCGCTGCTCGCCCTCGGCGCCGGCGTCCCCCAGGCCCATGCCCAGGTGGTGGGCGGGTTCGACTTCGACAGGGCGGAGGTGTCCGTCACGGGCCTGCAGGTGCCGTGGGCCATGGCGTTCCTGCCGGACGGCAGCGCGCTGGTCTCCGAGCGGAACACGGGCCGCGTCATGCAGGTCCGTCCCGGCCAGGCGCCCGCCCCGGTCGCCACGGTGAGCGGGGTGAGCGCCTCGGGCGAGAGCGGCCTGCTGGGCCTGGCGGTCTCGCCCACGTACGCGCAGGACGGCTGGGTGTACGCGTACTTCACCAGCACGAGCGGCGACAACCGCCTGGTCAGGTTCCAGCTCAGCGCCCCGCAGACGCAGACGGTGATCTTCTCGGGGGTGCCGAGCGCGGCCGTCCACGACGGCGGCCGGATCGCGTTCGGCCCGGACGGCATGCTGTACGTGGCCACCGGCGACGCGAACAACACCGCCAACGCCCAGAACCTCAACAGCCCCGCCGGCAAGATCCTGCGCATGACGCCCACCGGCGGCGTCCCGTCGGGCAACCCGTTCGCGGGCTCCCGCGTCTGGAGCTACGGCCACCGCAACGTCCAGGGCCTGGCCTGGGACTCCCAGGGCAGGATGTACGCCACCGAGTTCGGCCAGAACACCTGGGACGAGGTCAACCAGATCGTCGCGGGCGGCAACTACGGCTGGCCCACCTGCGAGGGCACCTGCTCCAGCGGCGGCTTCCGCAACCCGATCGTCACGTGGACCACGGCCGAGGCGTCGCCGAGCGGGCTGGCGTACGCCAACGACACGCTGTTCGCGGCGGCGCTGCGCGGCCAGCGGCTGTGGGCGGTCCCGCTGACCGCCGGCGGCGGGGCCGGCACGCCGGTGGCCGAGCTGCAGGGCGAGTACGGGCGGCTGCGCGCGGTGGCCGTCGGGCCTGACGGCTGGCTCTGGGTGGGCACCAGCAACCGTGACGGCCGCGGCAACCCGGTGGCGCAGGACGACCGCATCATCCGCGTCCCGCCCGCGTCGGGCGGCACCGACACGCAGGCGCCGACCGCGCCCGCGGGCCTGGCCGCCTCAGGCACGACCGCCACCGCGACCACCCTGACGTGGGCCGCCTCCACCGACGACGTGGGCGTGACCGGCTACGACATCCTGCGTGCCCCGGGCGCGTCGGGGGGCTCCTTCACGCAGGTGGGCACGTCCGCGACCGCCACCTACACCGACACGGGCCTGACGGCGGGCAGCACCTACCGCTACCAGGTGCGCGCCCGCGACGCGGCCGGCAACCTCTCCCCCGTGTCGGCAACGGTCACGGTCACCACCACGACCGGCGGCACGCCGGACGGCTGCACGGCCACGGCGACCACGCAGACGCAGTGGGGCACCGGTTACGTGATCCAGCCCGTCACCGTCGCCAACCCGGGCACCTCCGCCAGGAACGGCTGGACGGTGACGTTCACGCTGCCCGCCGGGCACACCGTCACCGGCTCGTGGAACGCGGCGCTGACCGTCTCCGGCCGGACGGTCACGGCCAGGAACACGGCCCACAACGGCACGCTGGGCGCCGGCCAGAGCACCACGTTCGGCTTCCAGGCCACCCGCCCCAGCGGCGACACCGGGCTCCCCTCCGGCTACGGATGCGCGTGATCCGGCTCCAGCCGCGCCGTGGCCGGCCCCGGCTCAGATCCAGCCGCGCCGGGTCGCCTCCATCGCGACCTGGAACCGGGTCTGCACGCCGAGGCGCCGCATCAGCTTGGTGAGGTGCCGCTGCACGGTCCGCTCGCTCCACCCGAGCGCGCGGCCGGCCGCCTTGTCGGTGGTGCCCGCGGCCAGCAGGGTCAGCAGCCGCTCCTCGTCCTGCGACAGGCCCCGCTCCGGGTCCTGCGCGGTCAGCCGCACCGGCCGGCTGCGCTCCCACAGCGCCTCGAACAGCGCCACCAGCGCGTCGAGCAGCGGTGACGGGTGGATCAGGTACGAGGCCGACACCACGCTGTCGCCTGCCCGCAGCAGCGGGATGATGGCCAGCCGGTCGTCGGAGATGCCCAGCTTCATCGGCAGGTTCGCGGCGATCCTCGCCTCCTCCCCGTGCTGCAGGCCCATCATGACGTCGTCCAGCCAGCCGGGCAGCTCCAGCACGCTGGTGTCGTAGATGACGCGGTATTTCACGCCGTGCCGGAGCAGGTGGAGCTCGACCGGGTTCGGCTCGGTGTGCTCCTGCGGGGCGGCGTACGGCGGCCGGTCGAAGCCGCGCATCTGCACCCGCGTGTCCTGCTGCATCCGCACCCACCGGTGGTTGACCTCCTCGCGCCCCGAGACGACCTCGATCAGCTCGCCGGGGTGGGCGAAGCGGGTGCCGGCGCGGTAGACGTCCATGAGCGCGCGGATGTGGGTGCGCACGTCGTCCAGCTCCCGCTCGCGCTCGCGCAGGATGGCCTCCAGGCTGCTGTCGGGCGAGACGGCGACGTAGCGGACGGGCCGGCCGGTCGAGCGGGTGGCCAGGCCCAGCTCGACCAGTGACTGCAGGACGCGCCGGGCGGACGGGGGCGGCAGGTGGCAGTCGGCGACGATCTCGGCGACCGTCGCCTGAGTGCGGCGGACGAGCGCGTCGTAGACCTCCTCGTCCTGATGGCCGAGTCCGATGGCCTCCAGCATCGCCGCCTCCGTGGGTGTCGGGTTCACGTCACATGACAGAAACTCGTCATCAACGGATCTTGTCAGGAAACATCGGAGGATGTCAGCGTTCTCGGTGCACCATCGGCCCCAGCGGCCACAGATATGAAGGAGCCCCATGCCGCTGACCTCCCGCCGTTCCGCCGGGCGGCGCCTGCTCGCCGCCGTCTTACCAGCCGTACTGATGACCTCAGGGACGTTCGGGATGCTCGTCGCGAGCCCGGCGCAGGCGCAGGCCGTCACCGCCGAGCCCGGTGGCGAACCCAAGATCGACGCCAAGCTGGCGGAACAGATGAAGAGCGCCGGCGGCCGCCTGGAGGCGGTCGTCGTGCTGCGCACCGCTCAGGAGCCGCCGCCCGTGGACTCCGCCGCCGGGGCACGCGAGGCGCTGACGGCCGGCGCGCGGCCCGTGCAGGACCCCGTGGCCGCGTTCGTGCGCTCGCGCGGCGACCAGGTGGTCAACACGTTCTGGTTGAAGAACATGATCCTGGTACGGGCCACGCCCGGCACGCTCGGCGCCCTGGCCGAGCTCGACCTGGTCGACCGGATCATCCCCAACTTCACCCTGACCGCCCCCGAGCCGGACAAGGCCGTGGCTCCCGCGAGCGCGGGGGCCTCGACCTGGGGCATCGCCAAGATCGGCGCCGACCGGGTGCGCAGCGAGCGCGGCCTGACAGGCAAGGGCGTGCGCGTGGCCGTGCTCGACACCGGCATCGACGTCACCCACCCCGATCTGAAGGGCAAGCTCGTCAGCGCCGACCCCGCGGACCCGAAGGCGCCGGGCGGCTGGATCGAGTTCGACGCCGAGGGCAAGCCGGTGGCCAGCGAGCCGCACGACAGCGCCTACCACGGCACGCACGTGGCGGGCACGATCGCGGGCGGCGACGCCTCCGGCACGCAGATCGGCGTCGCGCCGGGCGCCGGGCTGATGGCCGGGCTGGTCATCCCGGGCGGCCGGGGCACGCTCGCGCAGGTGGTCGCCGGCATGCAGTGGGCGCTGGCGCCGTACAAGGCGGACGGCACCCCGGCGGGCGAGCCCGCCGACGTCGTCAGCATGTCGCTGGGCGCCGAGGGGTACGCCGACGAGCTGATCGAGCCGGCCAGAAACATCTACCGCGCCGGCGCGTTCCCCTCCTTCGCCATCGGCAACGACTGCTCGCCCGGCGGCTCCGGCAGCCCCGGCAACGTGTACGAGGCCGTGGCGGTGGGCGCGACCGACGTCAACGACGACGTGCCGGACTTCTCCTGCGGCGGCACGGTCAAGCGCGCCGACTGGTTCGACGCCCCGCCGGAGTGGCCCGACGCGTACGTCGTGCCGGACGTCTCCGCCCCCGGCGTGGACGTGGTGTCGGCCATGCCCGGCGGCCAGTACGCCGCGCTGAACGGCACCTCGATGGCCACCCCGCACGTCTCCGGCACGGTGGCGCTGATGCTGGAGGCCCGCCCCGGCCTGACCGTGGACGCGGCCGAGGAGATCCTGGCCGGCACGTCGGTCTCCGACGACCGGTACGGCCCGCGCCCGAACACCCGCGTCGGCCAGGGCCGCATCGACGCCTACGCCGCCGTCGCGGAGGCTGCGCTCGCCGGCGGCGTGCGCGGTGTCGTCACCGACGAGCACAGCCGCAGGCCGCTGAGCGGCGTGAAGGTGGTCAGGGCCGACGGCCGCGGCACGGAGACCGACGCGAACGGCCGGTTCGAGCTGCGGCTCCCGGCGGGCGAGCACGCGCTCACGCTGTCCAGGTTCGGCTACGAGACCGCCTCGAAGACGTTCAGGGTGCGGGCCGACCGGCTCTCGGACGTGCGGCTGGAGCTGGAGCGCACCCGCTGGAGCACGATCTCGGGGCGGGTGACGTACGAGCCGACCGGCGCGAGCGTGCCCGGCGCCACGGTCACCGTGCTGAACGTCCCCGACGTGCTGACGGGCACGACCGGCGCCGACGGCCGGTACACGATCAAGGACGTGCCGGCCGGCGACCACCGGATCTCCGCGCACGCCACGGGCATCTCCAGGTCGGACCCGGTGGCCGTCACCGTCGGCCGGGGCAGCGCGGGCGCGGACGTCGTGCTGCCGCGGCGCCCGCGGACCGAGCGGCTGTCGCTGGGCTCGGACGGGCGGCAGGCCAACCACGACGCGTGGTGGCCCGAGCTGAGCGGCGACGGCAACGTCGTGGTGTTCGCCAGCTTCGCCTCCAACCTCGCCGACGACGAGGACACCAACGGCGAGCTGGACATCTTCGCCACCGACCGGCGCACCCGCGAGACGCGGCGGGTGTCGGTGCCGAGCGGCGGCGGGCTGGCGGACGGGTTCTCGCTGTCGCCCACGGTCAGCAGGGACGGGCGGTTCGTCGGCTTCAACAGCGGGGCGACCAACCTGGTGCCCGGCGACTCCAACGGCCTGTCGGACGCGTTCGCGCACGACCGGCAGACCGGGACCACCGAGCTGCTGTCGGTGTCGTCCGACGGCACGCCGGGCGACGGGATGTCGGGGCCGCCCAGGTTCAGCGCGGACGGCCGGTTCGCGGTCTTCGACAGCGACGCGGCGAACCTCGTGCCGGGCGACACGAACGGGCGCACGGACGTCTTCCTGCGCGACCGGCAGGCCGGCACGACCCAGCGCCTGTCGGTCGCGCAAGGCGGCACGCAGGTGGACGGGAACTCGCGGGAGCCCACGATCAGCGCCGACGGCCGGTACGTGGCCTTCCAGAGCAGCGCCGACGCCCTGACCCCCGGTGACGCGAACGGCGTGATCGACGCGTACGTGCTGGACCGGCAGGCGGGGACGCTGACGCGGCTCGCGGTGCCGTACCCGGACGAGGAGACGACCGGGCCGGTCATCAGCGCGGGCGGGAACGCCGTGGCCTTCTCCAACGGCGCCGGCCTCGGCGAGCTCTACGTCCAGGTGCTCGGCACCGGCACGTCCGAGCTGGTGTCGGCGACCACCGGCGGCAAGCCGGCGGGCGCCATGTCCTTCGCTCCCGCGCTCACCGCCGACGGGAGCGAGGTCGCCTTCTACAGCGACTCCGGCGAGCTGGTCGCCGGGGACACGGGCGGGCTCAACGACGTGTTCGTCCGCGACGTCGCGGCGGGCACCACCACCCGGATCTCCGCCGGTCTGCGGGGCGAGGAGGGCGACGGCCGCGCCGTGCTGCCGTCGATCAGCGAGGACGGCCGGTACGTGGCCTTCGAGAGCGGCTCGGCGAACCTGGCCGAGGGCGACACCAACAAGCGGGACGACGTGTTCGTGCACGACCTGGTGGCCGGGCCGGAGGCGCTGTTCACGGTGAGCGGCCTGGAGGTCTCGACGTCCCGCTCCGTGCGGGTGCGGGCGCTGGTGAAGAACGTGGGCGAGCAGGCGGGCTCGTACGAGGCCGTGCTGCGCGTGGACGGCGCGCAGGTGCAGCGGCGCAGCGTGCCGCTGGCGGCCGGCCGCAGCACGCGGGTCTCGTTCGAGCTGCGGCGCCCCGCGGCGGGCACGCACACGGTGGAGCTGGGGACGCTGAGCGGGCAGTTCACGGTGAAACGCTGAGCCCTTCGCGGCAGGGCCGTCCCAGGCGGGGCGGCCCTTTCGCGCCCCCGGGGCCCACCGCGCTCCTGGGGCCCACCGCGCCCCCGGGGCCCAACCACGTTCCTGGGGGGCACCGCGCTCCTGGGGCCCGCCGACGCCTACCCCGCCCTCGGCGGCAGTTCGCCCGAGCCGCGTACGATGAGCCGGGTCGGCACCGTGACGCGGCGGGCCCTGGACCGGTCGCCGTCCAGCCGCGCCAGCACCAGCTCCGCCGCCGCGGCCCCCACGGCGGCCGGGTCCTGGGCGACGGCGGTGAGCGGCGGGTCGAGCGCCTCGGCCAGCGGCAGGTCGTCGAACCCGACCAGCGCCACGTCCTTGCGCCCGGCCCGCGACAGCGCCACCACCACCCCCATGGAGGCGAGGTTGTTGCCCGCGAACAGCGCGGTCGGCGGGTCGGCCAGCGCCAGCAGCCGCATGGTGGCGCTGGCCGCGGCCTCCAGGTCGTGCCCCGTCTCCACCAGCGCCCGATCGAACGGCAGCCCCGCGGCGTCGAGCGCGTCCCGGTACCCCTGGAGCCGCTCGCGGCGCGTGTAGAGGGCGGCCGGCAGGTCGGCCACGAAGCCGATCCTGCGGTGCCCGTGCGCGATCAGATGCGCCACGCCGGCCGTGGCGCCCTCCCGGTTGGCGCTCACCACGCAGTCGGCGGTCAGCCCGGCGGCGGGGCGGTCGAGGAAGACGATCGGCAGCCCGGCCACCCGCTCGGCGCGCAGGTGGCGGTGGTCGCCGGCGGCGGCCGGGACGACCATGAGGGCGCTGACCCGGCGCGCCAGGAACGTGGCGATGAGCGCCTGCTCGTGCCCGGCCGTCTCGTCGGAGGAGCCGACGATGAGCGTGAGCCCGCGGGCCCGCACGGCGCCCTCGACCCCGCCCGCGACCGTGCCGAAGAACGGGTTGCCCAGCTCGGGCACGACCAGGCCGATCGCGGCGTCCCGCGCGCCCACCCGCATGTTGCGGGCCATGAGGTTGGGCTGGTAGCCGAGCTTCCTGACCGCCTCCATGACCCGCTCGCGCGTCTCCACGGCGACCGGGCCCTCGTCGTTCAGCACCCGGGAGACGGTCTTCGCGGTGACTCCGACCTCACGGGCCACGTCAGTCATCGTCGGACGCCGCATCCCAGACATTTTGTCAGAGCCCGATCGTGGTCAGAGGCCGATCGCCTTCGCCGCGTCCTGGTCCGTCACCACGGACCTGCCGTCCGTCACCTGGATCGCGCCGGTCATGATGGCCACGACCTCGGCCATGCTGTGCTCGCGTGGGCTCAGCTCGGCTACCCTGCGGCCGAGCCGCTGGACGTGCACGCGGTCGGCGATCTCGAACACGTGCGGCATGTTGTGGCTGATCAGCACCACCGGCGTGCCGCGGTCGCGGACCTGCCTGATGAGGTCGAGCACCTGGCCCGACTCCTTCACGCCGAGCGCCGCCGTGGGCTCGTCCATGACCACGACGCGCGTGGCCCAGGCCACCGCCCTGGCCACGGCCACGCCCTGCCGCTGGCCGCCCGACAGCGACTCCACCGGCTGGCTGAGGGAGCGCAGCCCGATCTTGAGCTCGGCCATGTGCCGGGCCGACTCCTCGCGCATGCGCTTCTTGTCCAGCATCCTGAAGACCCGGCCGAGCAGGCCGGGCTTGCGCAGCTCGCGGCCGAGGAACATGTTCGTCGCGATGTCGAGCGAGGCCGCGATCGCGAGGTCCTGGTAGACGGTCTCGATGCCGTGCCTGCGGGCGTCGAGCGGGTCGCGCAGGCGCACGGGCTCGCCGTCGAGCCGGATCTCGCCCGCGTCCGGCTCCAGCGCGCCGGTCAGCGCCTTGATCAGGCTGGTCTTGCCGGCGCCGTTGTCGCCGATGACCGCGAGCACCTCGCCGGGCATGAGGTCGAAGTCGGCGCCGTCCAGGGCGGTCACGTGACCGTACTTCTTGGTCAGACCGCGCGCCTGGAGCACGGGGGTCATCGCATCCTCCTGCGGGAGAGCTGGTCGACGGCGACCGCCAGGATCACCAGGACGCCGGTGATGAGCGTCTGGTAGATCGACGGTACGCCCATGAGCTGCAGGCCGTTGCGGAACACGCCCACGATGAGCGCCCCGACGAGCGTGCCGAGCACCAGGCCGCGCCCGCCGAACAGGCTGGTGCCGCCGAGCACGACCGCGGTGATGCTGTCGAGGTTGTCGGTCTGGCCCGCCTGCGGGTCGCCCACGCCGGTGCGGGAGACCAGGAGCAGGGCGGCGATGCCGTACACGAGGCCGGCCAGCGTGTAGACGCCGACGGTCAGCCGGTGTGTCCTGATGCCGGTCAGGCGGGCCACCTCGGGGCTGTTGCCGAGGGCGTACACGTGGCGGCCCCACGCGGTCGAGCCGAGCAGGTACGCGAACAGCAGGAACAGCAGGATCGTCAGCAGCGAGCCGTAGGTGACGTTCGTCTGCCCGAGCTGGAACGTCTGCCCGAGGAAGGTGAGCAGCGCGGGCAGCTCGGTCACCGTCTGCTCGTCGGAGTAGATGTGCGTCAGGGCGAAGACCACGTTCAGCATGCCCAGCGTCACGATGAACGGCGGCAGCGAGATCCGCGTCACCAGCAGGCCGTTGACCAGCCCGAACGTGGCGCACACGGCCAGCCCGGCGGCCAGCGCGAGCAGCGGCGGCAGGCCGGAGTCGACGGCCAGCTTGGTCATCACGATCCCGCCGAACGCCATGATCGCCCCGCAGGCCAGGTCGATGCCCGCGGTCAGGATGATCAGGGTCTGCCCGATGGCCAGCGTGCCGACCACCATGACCTGCTGGATGATGAGGGAGAAGTTGGGCCCGGTGAAGAACTGGTCGCTGTTGAGGCCGAAGAACAGGCAGGCCAGCAGGAGCGCGGCCAGGGGCCCGGCGACGGGGGTGCTGATCAGGCGGCGCGGCAGCGGCGCTTCCATCACGGCCATGGTCAGCCCCAGCAGTTGGCCAGGCCGAAGGCGGTGTCCTTGGCCTCGACCCCGGAGACGGCCCGGTCGGTGATGAGCGTGACGCCGGTGTCGGTGTAGCCGGAGGCCTTCTGGCCGCTCTCGGCGAAGGCGGCGACGGCCTTGACGCCGTCCTCGGCCATCTTGAGCGGGTACTGCTGGCTGGTGGCCGCGATCTGGCCGGCCTGCACGGCCCTGGTGCCGGTGCAGCCGCCGTCCACGGAGACGATCAGCACGTCCTTCTCGCGGCCCTTGGCCTTCAGCGCCGTGTACGCGCCGAGCGCGGCGGGCTCGTTGATGGTGTAGACGAGGTTGATGTCGGGGGCCTTCTGCAGGCAGTTCTCCATGGCGGTCTGGCCCTTGGCCTGGTCGCCGCGGGTGTCCTGGGAGCAGACGACGGACGGGTCGCCCTCCTGGACGCCGAAGCCCTTCAGGAACCCGTCGTGCCGGAGCTGGCCGACCGTGACGCCGGGGGCCAGGTCCAGCGTGGCGATCCTGGCCGGCTTGCCGGCCATGGCGGCCTTGGCGTACTGGCCGATCAGCTCGCCCGCCTTGAAGTTGTCGGTGGCGAACAGGGCGTCGGTGGCGTCCTGCGGCTCGGTGGGGGTGTCGAGGGCGATGACGAGCACGCCCGCGTCGCGGGCCTTCTTGATCGCGGGGACGATGGCCTTGGTGTCGCTGGGGGTGATGAGGATGCCCTTGACGCCCGCGGCGACCATGTTCTCGATGGCGGTGATCTGGGCGGCGTTGTCGCCGTCGAACTTGCCCGCGGCGCTCATCAGCTCCAGGCCGTTGGCCTGGGCCGCCTTCTGCGCGCCCTCCTTCATCTTGACGAAGAACGGGTTCGTCTCGGTCTTGGTGATCAGGCCGACCTTCGGGGTGGCGGAGGAGGCGCTCTGCCCGTTACCTCCGCAGCCGGCGAGCAGGAGTACGGTGACGAGGAGTCCGGCCGGAAGCTTCGCGTTCATGGCGGTTCCTATCAGCGGGATTGGATGTCATCGCTGACATATGTCAACGTTGACATCGGCCGTGCTGCGATGATGAACTCCGATCCGGGAATCGTCAATGCCCCACCGGAAAGGGCCCACCTGATGATCGCCGTCCTGGGCGAGTGCGTGGCCGACAGCTTCACCGGCGGCCCTTCGGCGGGCTCCGCCGAGCTGGTGCTGCGGGCGCTGCCCGGCGGCGGCCCCGCGAACACGGCGGTGGCGCTGGCGCGGCTCGGCACGCCGGCCCGCTTCCTCGGCCGGCTCTCGCACGACGTCTTCGGCGCGCTGTTCCGCGAGCACCTGTCCTCGTCCGGGGTGGACCTGACGGCCTGCGTCGAGGCCGGGGAGCCGAGCACGCTCGCGGTGGCCGCCCTCGACGAGCGCGGCAGGGCCGAGTACACCTTCTACGCCACGGGGACGGCCGACTGGCAGTGGACGCCGGGCGAGCTGGGCCCGGCCCGGCTCGGCCCCGCCTCCTGCCTGCACACCGGCTCGCTCGCGCTGGTCAAGGAGCCGGGGCGGGAGGCCGTGGAGGAGTTCGCCCGGGCGGCGTCCGCGCGGGCCACGATCTCGATCGACCCCAACGTGCGGCCCAGCCTGGCGGGGAAGGACGACTACCAGGTCGAGCGCTGGTGCGCGTTCGCCGACATCCTCAAGCTCAGCGACGACGACCTCGCCGTCCTGCTGCCCGGCGTGCCGCCGGAGCGGGCCTGCGACGGCTGGCACGCGGCCGGCGCGCGGCTCGTCGTCGTCACCCTGGGCGCGGCGGGGGCGCTGGTGTCGCTGGACGGCGAGCGGGCCACGGTCGCGGCGCCGGAGGTCGCGGTCGAGGACACGGTGGGCGCGGGGGACGCGTTCACGGCCGGGCTGCTGCACAGCCTGGAGGCGAAGGGGCTGCTCGGCGGGCGGCTCGACGGGCTGGACCTGGAGACGGTCGTGGCGGCGGCCGAGTTCGCGGCCCGGGTGTCGGCGCTGACCTGCTCGGTCGCGGGCGCGAACCCGCCCTGGGCGGACCAGCTCTGAGCCCAGGGCGGGGGCACCGCCCGTCAGAAGTCGAAGTCGTCGATGTTGTCCTTGGTGAACACGAACGGGTCGCCGAGCAGCACGGTGCCGTCCTTGCCGATGGTGTACTCGCCCAGCTTGCCCGCGGTGAACTTCTCGCCCTCCTTGCCGGTGATCATGCCGGAGGCCAGCGCGCCACCGGTGTAGGCGGCCAGGTAGCCCAGGTCGGACGGGTTCCACAGGGCGAACGACCTGACCGTGCCGTCCTTGACGAAGGCGCGCATCTGGTTCGGCGTGCCGAGGCCGGTGAGCTGCACCTTGCCCTTGTACTCCGAGCCCGACAGGTAGCGGGCCGCCGCGGCGACGCCGACCGTGGTGGGCGAGATGATGCCCTTGAGGTTGGGGTGCTTGGCGAGCAGGCCCTGCGCCTCCTGGAAGGACTTCTGGTCGTCGTCGTCGCCGTAGACGGTGTCGACCAGCTTGAGCTTGCTGTTCTCCGGCTTGGCCAGCTCGGTCTTCATCATCTCGATCCAGGCGTTCTGGTTGGTCGCGTTGGCCGTGGCCGACAGGATCGCGATCTCGCCGCCGCCGGGGCCGACCGCCTCGGAGATGAGCTTGATCTGGGAGGCGGCGATGCCCTCGGGGCTGGCCTGGTTGATGAACAGGTCGCGGCAGGACGGGTTGGTGTCGGAGTCGTAGGTGATGACCTTCGCGCCGGCCTGGCGGGCCTCGTTCAGCGCGCCGCAGATGGCGTCCTTGTCGTTGGCCGACACCACGATCACGTCGGTGCCCTGCTGCGACAGCGTGTTGATGTAGGACACCTGGGCCGAGGGGCTGGCCTCCGAGGGGCCCGTCTGGCTGTAGACGCCCTTGAACTCCGCCACCGCGACCTTGCCGCCCTTGTTGTCGGAGGCGTCGAAGTAGGGGTTGTTGACCTGCTTGGGCAGGAAGGCGATCTTCAGGCCCTCCTTCATCGTGGCCGCCCCGCCGCTCGCGGCCGGCTGGTCTGCGGTGGTGGCGGGTTCCTCGCCGGCGCAACCGGTGACGGCGAGGGTGAGCGCGGTGAGCATCGCCAGGGCGACGGCCCGGCCTCCTCGAATACGTGACATGGTCTGTCCTCACTCCTGGGGCAGGGGGGTGGCGGGTCGTCGCCGGCGCCATCGCTCGCGCAGCATGCCGGCGACGTTGGGTCCCACGACGGAGACGATGAGCAGGGATCCGGTGATGATGGTGAGGGTGTTGGCCGGGACGTAGGCCAGTTGCAGGGCGTTGCGCAGGGTGCCGAGGAGGACGACCGCGGCGATGACGCCGATCAGGCCGCCCCGCCCGCCGAAGATCGACACCCCGCCCAGCAGGACGGCGGCCACGACGGCCAGCTCCAGGCCGTTGCCGTTGTCGGCGCGGGCGCTGGCGTACCGCAGCGTCCAGAAGACTCCGGCCAGGGCCGACATGGCGCCGGTGGCGACGAACAGCCAGAACTTCGTGCGGGCGACGGAGATGCCGGTGAAGCGGGCGGCCTCGGCGTTGTTGCCCATCGCGTACAGGCCGCGGCCGATCGGGGTGGCGTGCAGGACCAGGCCGAAGACGAGCGCGAGCACCGCGACCACGATGATCATCCAGGGGATGGTCAGGCCGGGGATCGCGGCGATCGCGCCGGTCGTCCACCCTGGCGGGTAGTCGGCCACCGCGCGGTCGCCGAGCACGACGTACGCCAGGCCGCGGTAGAGGGCGAGCGTGCCGATCGTGACCGCCAGCGACGGCAGCCCGAACGCGGTGACGAACAGCCCGTTGACCGCGCCCAGCAGCGCGCCGGCCAGCAGGGCGACGGCGATCAGCACGGGCAGCGACGAGATGCCCCACAGCCACAGCTGTCCCATGACGGTGCAGGTCAGGCCGAGGACGCTGGCCACGGACAGGTCGATCTCGCCAGTGATGATCACCAGGGTCATGGGCAGCGCGATGAGCGCGATCGGGATGACCTCCAGCGTGACGAACCGCCAGAAACGCGGGCTGGCCACCCCCTCGACCATCACCGCGCCCACCGCCGCGACCAGGATCACGGCCACGAGCAGGGCGGCGTCCCAGGGGCCGATCAGCGGCCGCAGCCGCTCGGCCATGGCCGCCCTTCCCGCCGGAGTCCGCTCAGCCATGGCCGTTCCTTCCTCTCAGGGATCGGGCGAGGCGGACGGCCAGCGCCCGGTCCAGGCCGATCGCGGCCAGGATCAGCGCGCCCACGGCGGCCCGCTGCCAGAACGGGCTCACCCCGAGCACCGGCAGGGCGCTGCTGATCGTGGTGAGCAGCACCGCGCCCAGCGCGGCGCCGTAGACCGAGCCGCTGCCGCCGAAGATGGCCACGCCGCCGACCACGACGGCCGCCACCACGTTCAGCTCGAAGCCGTTGCCCGCGTTGGCGTCGAGCGTGCCGAAGCGGGCCGCGTACAGGACGCCGGCCAGGCCGGCGAGCGCGCCGCTGACGACGAACGCGGCGAACACCCGCCTGCCGACCGGGATGCCGGCCAGGCGGGCGGCGGCCGGGCTGGAGCCGATCGCGTACAGCTCGCGCCCGCTGCGGTACGTGCGCAGGTAGTAGCCCGCCAGGACCAGCACGGCCACGGCGAACAGCGCGAGCACCGGCACGCCCAGCACCGTGGCGCTGCCCATGCGCAGGAAGCCCGGCGGCATGTCGGCGGCGTTGATCTGCCGGCCCGTGGCCCAGGTGTAGTCGGCGCCGCGGAAGACGTACAGGGTGCCGAGCGTGACCACGAGCGCGGGGACGCGGGCGGCGGCGATCAGCGCGCCGTTCACGACGCCGCACGCGGCGCCCAGCAGCACGCCGAGGACGAGCACGACCGGGATGGGCAGGCCAGGGTTCGCCACGAACAGGCTGCCCGTCGCGAACGCCGACAGGCCCAGCACCGAGCCCACCGACAGGTCCACGTTGCGGGTGATGACCACGATGCTCTGGCCGACCGCGAGCACGGCCAGAATGGTCGAGCCGAGCAGCAGGTCCTTGATGCCCTGCGCGGTCAGGAAGCGAGGGTTGACCAGCACGGTCACCCCCACGAGCAGGGCCAGCGCGGCCGCGATGCCCAGCTCCCTGATCACGAGCAGGCGGTGAACCAGCCGGGTGCCCCCCTTGGCCCCGCCGAGCACGCCGGCCGCCGTCACGCGGCACCGCCGTTCTGGCCGGTGGCGGCGAGCATCACCGACTCCTCGCCGGCGCGCTCGCGCGGGATGTCGGCGGCCAGCCGGCCCTCGTGCATCACCAGGACGCGGTCGGCCATGCCGAGCACCTCGGGCAGCTCGCTGGAGATCATCAGCACCGCGACACCCTGCCCGGCCAGCTCCGACAGCAGCCGGTGCACCTCGGCCTTGGTGCCCACGTCGATGCCGCGGGTGGGCTCGTCCACGATGAGCACCCCGGGCTCCGTCGAGAGCCACTTGGCCAGCACCACCTTCTGCTGGTTGCCGCCCGACAGGGTGGAGACGGGGTCGGTCAGCCGGGCCGTCTTGACCCGCAGCCGCTCGCTCCACTCGCGGGCCGCCGCGCGCTCGCCGCCGCCGAACAGCAGCCCGAGCCTGCTCAGCGACCAGCGCCGGGTGAGGGTGGCGTTGCGTTCCACCGACAGCTCCATCACCAGGCCCTGCTGGCGGCGGTCCTCCGGCACCAGGGCCAGCCCGGCGGCGATGGCCGCGGCCGTGTCGCCTCCCGGCAGCCGCTTCCCGTCGACCAGCACCTCGCCCTCGTCGTACCGGTCGACGCCGAACACGGCGCGGGCCACCTCGCTGCGCCCGGCCCCCACCAGCCCGGCGAGCGCGACGATCTCCCCGCCGCGCACCGTGAACCCCACGTCCGCGAACACGCCGTGCCGCGTCAGCCCCCTGACCTCCAGCCGGGGTTCCCCGGCCGTCGTGTCCGCCTTCGGGTACAGGGACGACACCTCGCGGCCGACCATCCTGCGGACGAGCTCGTCCACGGTGAGCGCGGCGGCCGGGTCGGTGGAGACCCAGCGGCCGTCCCGCATGACCGTGACGCGCCGGCACAGCGTGAAGATCTCGTCGAAGCGATGGGAGATGAACAGCACCGCCGCGCCCGACTCGCGCAGCGAGGCGACCACCGAGAACAACCGCTCGACCTCCACGCCCGACAGCGCCGCGGTCGGCTCGTCCATGATCAGGATGCGCGCGTCGAACGCCAGCGCCTTCGCGATCTCCACGAGCTGCTGGTCGGCGATGGACAGCCCGCGGGCGGGGCGGTCGGGGTCGAGGTGGATGCCGAGCCTGGCGAACAGCTCGGCCGTGGCGGCGCGCATGGCCCTGGCGTCGATGCGGCGCAGGGAGCGCAGGGGCTGGCGGCTCATGAAGATGTTCTCGGCCACGGACAGGTCGGGGAACAGCGTGGGCTCCTGGTAGATCACCGCGATGCCGGCTGCCTGGGCGTCCCCGGGGCCGGACGGTCTCAGCTCCTTCCCGTCCACCGTCAACGTGCCGGCGTCCGCGGGATGGGCGCCGGCCAGGACCTTCACCAAGGTCGATTTGCCGGCGCCGTTCTCGCCCACCAGGCCGTGGGCCTCGCCTGCCCACAGGTCCAGCCGCACCCCGCTGAGTGCCTGGACGGCGCCGAAAGACTTGCTCACGTTGCGAAGCGAAAGGATGGGAGGAGATTCACGCATGTGCCCTCCGGCAACGTTTTGGCAAAACGTTTTAAGGTGTCCAGAACGTAAAACGGGCCGGTGTACGGTGTCAATACCTCGTTAAGCTGGCGCGGCGCGGGTACATTTCCACGTTTGCGATCAAATTTTTAAATCGATTCAGTAACGGCGATGGCGTTCACTCGGCCGGCACCGTCCGATACCCGTTCCACACGAAACGGGCCGTCGTCACCGCGTCGTCGCCGTCCCCCGTGATGAGCTGGTGGATCGCGATCCCGTCCAGCTCGCGGTACTCGCACCACTCGTGGTCCGACGTCAGCACCAGGTCCAGCCCCAGATCCACCAGCAGATCGAACACCTGCCCCCGGTTCGTCCTGTCCACGCCCACGAACACCTCGTCGAGCAGGATGAACCGCGGGCACCCCGGATCGGTCTGGTAATGCGCCGCCACGGCGGCGAACAGCGGCAGGTGCAGCGCGATCGCCTTCTCCCCGCCCGACAGCGCCCCGTGCAGCTTCCTCGTCAGGTCCTGCCAGCCCTGCCCGTCCCCCCGGTCGAGCTTGACCACGAACCGGTGCCAGGCCGTGTAGTCGAGCACCTTCATGAGCTGGTCCTCCCAGCTCGCCGAGGAGTTGTCGGCCCGCGCCTCCTCCACCCGGTCCCTGAAGAAGGCGTACAGCGCCTCCCTGTCGGACTCCGTCAGCCCGGCCGGGTCGCGCAGCAGCAGGTCGCGGGCGGCGCGGGTGCCGGGCGACTGGGTGGGATCGACCTGCCACACGAGCCGCACCGCGACCCGGGAGGCGGTGCGGACCCGTTCCAGGCGCTGGTTCATGCCCTCCACCAGGGCCGTCGCCTGCTTGATGCGGTCGGCCAGGTGCCGCCGCGTGTCGCCGGCCAGCGTGCGGTCGAACAGGTCGCGCTCGGCCTCGGTGATGTCCGAGCGCCGCTCGTCGCGCTCCTTGCGCAGCGCCTCGCTGAGCGCCGCCGCGCCCGCCCGCACGCCGTTGACGGTGGCGGTGAGCACCTGCACGTCCTCGTCCGGCGCCAGCTCCAGGTCCGCCCGGCCGGCCAGGACCTCCCTGGCGTGGTGGAAGGCGTCCTGCAGCCGCGCCTCGGCCTCCCTGACGTTCTTGTGCTCGTACGGCACGGACGCGAGCTGCCCCGCCGTGGCCCTGGCCGCCTCCAGGACGGCCCGCGCCCCCGCCTCGGGGGCCAGCTCGACGGTCACCTTCGCGTCCACCGGCAGGTGCCCGGCCGCCAGTCGGCGGAACCGGTCCGACACCTCGTCGCGCACCCGCCCCGCCTCCGCCTGCTTGTCCTCGGCGGTGCCGAGCTCGCCGCGGAGCTGCCCGAGCCGGGCGTTGAGCCGCGCCAGGTCGTCGTTGACCGACTTGATGAGGCGGCGGCAGGCCCGGTAGGCGTGCTGGGTGTGCTGGAGCCGCTCCAGGACGCGCTGGTGCTCGACACCGACGGCCGACTCGATCGCGCCCAGCCGCTCCGCCAGCACGACGGCGGCGGCCGCGGCCTCCTCGGCGCGCTCGACGGCCTCGATCGCGAGCTGCTCGTACCCGGTGGCGGTCTCGGCTGCCAGGCCGGCGCGCTCGCGGGCGGCGCGGGCGTCGGCGCGGCGGTCGTGCCACACGGTGCCGGCCGTCTCGGCCGTGCGCAGCGCCTCCTCCAGGTTGTCGAGCGCGGCCGGCGCCGCGGGCAGGGCGTGGCGGTCGGCCAGCTCGGTGAGGCGGCGCAGCGACCGGGTGACGTCCTGCTCGCGCTCCTGCAGCCGCCCCTCGTACGCCCTGAGCTGGTCCTCCATCAGCGCGACCCGCCGCACGGCCCCGTCGAGCGCCTGCACCGCCTCGGCGTACGGCCTCCTGTCGGGCCTGCGCCGCAGCTCGGCGGCCAGCGTGTCGCGGTCGCCGTCGACCACGGCGAGCAGGTGGTCGCACTCGGCGATCCGCCCGGCCAGCTCGCCGAGCCGGTCGTCCAGCTCGGCGATCCGCCGGCGGCGGGCGCGCTCGCGGGCGGTCGCGCCGATGTACGACGGCTCCGGCTTGACCCACCGGCCGGCCGCCGGGCCCAGCCGCCAGGTGCCGTCGGCGCCGATGACGGCCGGATGGTCGACGCCGATCGCGGTGGGCGCGAACGCGATGCCGGCCAGCACGGTGTCGGCGGGCACCGGCGAGTCGGCCTCGGTGAACAGCACGTGCGCCAGGCTGTAGCCCGGGGCGGGCCTGGACAGCGCGGCCACGGCGATCGCGTCGTGCTCCCCCGGGTCGAACCCGCCGTCGGGCCGCAGCCACAGGTCGAGCAGGCCCGACGCCTCCAGCGCCGCCTCCACCCCCGCCTGGGCCACGGGGTCGAGCCCGGACCTAAACGCGACGGCCCGCCACAACGGCGTGCCCGGGCGTCCCTGCCTCGCGGCGGTGCCGCGGGTGTGCGGGGCGGGCGGCTCCAGCACGGTCCTGTCGCTCAGGCTCTCGCGCTCCCTGGCCAGCCCGGCGCGCTCGGCCGCCAGCCGCGCGCGGCGGCCCGTCACGTGCTGCTCGCGGGCCGCCAGCTCGACGGCGGCCATCGTACGGGCCGTGCCGATCAGCTCGCCCGCCCGCTCGACGTCGTCGGCCAGCCCGGCGAGCACGCCCGGGTCGAGCTGGAGCTGGGTGCAGCCCGCCGCCCAGTCGGCCAGGCCGGCGGCCAGGTCGCGGGCCCGGTCGTCGCGCAGGCGCTCGGCCCTGTCGTGGGCCTCCTGGGCGGTGGCGAGGTCGTCCCTGGCCCGGTCGCGGTCGTGTTCGGCGGTGGTGCGGCGCCTGATCGCCTCCTCGTGCCGGATCGCGACCGCCCTGACCTCCCTGATCTGGGCGGCCCGGCTGGTGACGGCGGCCCTGAGCAGCTCCCGCGCCCGCCGCACGGCCGCCTCGCTGTCCGCCCCGTCGCCGGCGACGTCCGCCTTGCCGGTGCCAGGCTCCCCATCGGCCGCCACGGCCGCGCGGGCCGCCACGCCGGGCGGCTCCCGGTGGGCGGGGGCGGTCACGCCGGATGGCTCGCGGTCGGCGCCGGCCATCACGCCGGCCATCACGCCGGATGGCTCCCGGCCGGCGCGGGGCGTCACGCCAGGCGGCTCGCGGTCGGCGCCGGCCCGTTCCGTCTCCTCGTGGACGGTGAGGAGGCCGGCGCGTTCGGCCGCGTGGCGGGCGTCGGCGCGGGCGCGCTCGGCGAGCGCCGCCGCGGCGCGGGCGTCGGCGGCGGCGTGGGCCGACAGCTCCTGCTTGGCCGTGACCGCCCGCGCCGCCTGCCCCGCCTGGTCGCGCATGCGGGCCGCCACCTCGTGCGCCGCCTGCGCCTCGGTACGGAGCCGGTGCAGGTCTCCGCCCGCCTGGTACGCCTCGCTCTCCTTGAGCCCGTCTATCTGCGCCGCGAGGGCCAGCTCCTGTGCCTCCTCCTCCCCCAGCCGCACGGTCGTCGCGTCGAGCTCCCGCTCGGCCTCCTTGAGCGCCTCCCGCTTGCCCTTCACCTCGGCGGCCAGCGCGTCCAGCGCGGACCCGGCGGAGATCACGGCCGCGGCGGCGGCCCGCAGCACCCGCCGGGCGTACCCGCGCTGGCGCCCCGCGAGCCGGTCGGCCTCCTCCACGTCGCGGTCGAGCAGCCGCAGCTCCTCCCGCTGCCGGTCGAGCCGCTCGAACCCCTCGGCGATCTCGTGGATCTCCCCTTCGCCGAGCGGCGGCAGCGCGCTCGACAGCAGGTCCGACAGCAGCCCCGGGTCCAGGCGCTCGGACAGCTTGGGCGTGCGGAGCTGGCGCAGCGCGGTGAGCAGCGAGTCGTAGCGCTGCTCGTTCAGCTTCCGGTAGAGCGTCCGGCGCACGACGGTGCGGTAGGACTCGGCCGACTCGTGCACCTTGCCGGACGTGCCGAGCTCGTCGACGAGCTGGGCCCTGGTCAGCGGCTGCCCGGCCTCGCCGGTGAGCCGGATGCCGTCGGGGGTGTCGACGCGGGCCTCGGTGGTGAAGTAGGCGGCGGTGACGTTCTTGGTGTGGACGGTGGCCTGCAGCCGGGCGCCGCAGGTGAACCAGCGGCCGTCGGAGTGCCGGAACTCCAGCCACACGTACCCGACCCGGGTGGTGCCGGAGGCGCCGTCGCCCATGAGGTTCCAGTGCATGGTGCGCTCGGTGCCGCCGAACGTGGACAGCCTGCTCGGCTTGAGGCTGGCGTCCAGCACGTACGGGAAGAGCAGCTCCAGCACCTTGGACTTGCCGCTGCCGTTGGGGCCGCGCAGCAGCAGCCTGCCCCGGTGGAACTCGAACACCTCGTCGTAGTAGCGCCACACGTTCAGGATCCCGGCGCGTACGGGGGTCCAGCGGGCGTCCACTCCCTGCGCGGCACGCGGCAGGGCCAGCTCGGTGACTGTCACGAATCCTCCTGTACGGCGCGCTCGACCCGGTAGCGGGCCGCGGCGGGCAGGGCGGCGACCTGGTCACCGCTACGGCGGGCGAGCCCGAACTGCGTGAGCACCTCCAGCGCGTCGGCGGCCAGCCGCGGCCCGCCGCCGTCGGACTGGTACGCCCTGGCCCACTGCGGGAAGCGGCGCAGCAGCCTGGCGGCCTCGGCGTCCAGCCGCTCGGCGGTGACGGGGCCGGAGGTGACGAGCAGGTCGAGCATGAGCAGGGCGGCCACCTTGGCGTGGCTGCCGTCGTCGGGGAACCTGGTGTCGGTGGCGATGGCGTCGGGGTCCACGAGCAGGAAGCCCTCGGCCCGCTCCTCCAGCACGAACCCGGCCTCCTCGGCGGCCCGGCGCAGCAGCCGGCAGCCGGTCAGGGAGGCGGCGTAGGCGGACTGGGCCGGGGTGAGCTCGTCACGGTAGACGACGGGCTCGTCGAGCAGGCGGCGGATGAGGGAGTGGCGGGCCCACAGGGTGCGCTGGGTCCCGGTCGGCTCGTCCCCGCCATACCTGGCCTCGGCGGTGAGCTCCGCCGGCACACCCGTCCCCTGCGCCTCGGCAGAGGCCGCGACCGGCGCGGCACCCGCCCCGGACGGCGGGGCGGGCGCGGCGGCCACCCTGGAGGGCGGGACCGGCGCGGCCAGCAGCCGGATCACCCTCGTCGTGTCCACCCGATACAGCACCTTGGCGTCCTCATCGCCCAGGTAGGCCTCGGTGACCCCGTCCATCGCGGTGACCGCCCCGTAGTGCTCCAGCAGCTTGACCGCATCGACGAAGGCGGCCCGCTCCTCGTTCCTGACGGGGTCGAACGCGGGCACGTCCGGCTCCACCGCGGCCGCCTGGACCACCCGCTGGGCCAGCATCCCGATCGTGGTCACCGGCGAGGTCAGCAGCTCGGCCGAGCACAGGCACAGCAGCGTGTACCGGCGGCGGTCGAACGGCGCGCGGGTGGTGCGGCGGCGCCGCGCGGGACGGCTCGCCGTACGCGGGCCCGGCGGGCCGGTCTTGACCAGGCGCGCGTACCCCTGGCGCGGCTCCACGATCAGCCGCCAGCCGCAGAAGTAGTCGAACCACTGGATCAGCGGCCCCCGCCGCTTCCTGATCAGGTCGAAGGCGGCGGGATCGTCGTGGCGCGAGACGAGGGGCCGGCCGAGCAACGTCCTGATCGCCCGCGCGATCTCCTCCTTCTCGGCCCTGACGAGCTGGTTGGCCAGGCTGCTCATGCGTTCGCCGCCCGCCCGCGGAGCCCGGCCTCGCCGAGGGTCCGCACGTCGATGAGGTAGTCGGGGCCGCGGAACCAGCCCTCGGGCGTACGCAGCACCGCCACCGCGCCGTCCTCGGGCGCCCGCAGCACGATCTCCACCCTCCCGTCCGAGGTGACGGCCCGCCGGAACCCGGTCGAGTCGGGCCGCTCGGCCAGCGCCCGGCCGAGCAGGTCGAGCAGCCGCCCGAAGGTGTCGTGGTCGAGCTTGCCGAGCTGTGACAGCCGCATCGCCCCGGTCGTGGCCAGCGCCGCCCAGGCGGCCTCCAGCTCGGCCCGCTCCTGCTCGGCCCGCTTCCTGCGCTCGGCCTTCAGCGCGGCCACGTCGCGCACCTTCCCCGTGCGCCCCATCCGCTCCGTGCGCCCGCGCGAGCGCAGCAGCGCCGACACCTCGACCGGCTCGGCCTCCGCCCACGGCACGCCGGCCGGGATGAGCTCGGCGTCGGCGTGCCCGAGATGCGCGTGCCGGGCCGAGCCGAGCCCGAACGCCGCGTCCCACAACCGGTGCGCGTCGTCCTCGCCGGGCGCGGTGGCGAACCAGCGGGCCAGCGTGCGGAAGTCGGCGGCGGCGCTGGACGAGCGGCGGCGCGAGTCGGTGATCCGGTCGAGCACCTGCAGCAACGACACGATGGCGCGCCGCGCCACGTCGTGCAGCCGCCGCACCCGCGGCGCGCTCCCGTCCTCGGGCGCGAACCACGACCGCAGCCCCTCCCACCGGGCCGCCCGCACCGCCAGCCACGCCGTCGCGTGCTCGGCGCCGGGCACCCTCGGCAGGTCGGCGCCGTCGAGCGCGCGGGCGTGCAGCACGCTGACGCCGTGGCCGGCGACCGACTCCAGCGCGGCGGCGATCGTCTCGCCCCGCTGCTCCAGGCTCGTCACGAACTCCTGCAGGTAGGCCACCGTCGCGGCCTTGACCTCGTGGAACGTCGCCAGATCCGCGCCCTCGACGCGCAGCAGCCGCTGCAGGTCGCCGTTGAACTGCTTGGTGTTGGCCCGCAGCCCGTCGAGGTGCCCCTCCAGCTCCTGCAGGCAGGTGAAGATCCGCCGGTTGCGTCCCGGATCCGGGTCGCGCAGCAGCCCGTCGAGCTCCCCCAGCCGGTCGGCGAGCGCGTCGAGCACGGCCGTCTGCAACGCTCCGACGGAGGACAGCGCCGCCATGGCGTGCTGCATCCCGGCGAAGGCCGCCTCGCCCCGCCTGGTCAGCGAGTACTGCAGGTTCCTGCGCTCGTACTCCTCGGCGGTGGCGAAACTCCCCGCGTGATTGAAGATCACGTCGAGCAGCCCCCAGCCCGCGAGCTGCTTGAGCGTCGCGGCCAGGTCCTGCTCGGAGACCGGGGCGTACCATCCCACCGAGCGCAGCCGCTCGCGCACCTCGTCGACCGTAAGCGCCGTCACGAGCCGCTCACCGGCCTCGCCGAACGCGTGGAGGACCGCGGTGTGCAGGTCTGCCCGCTCGGTGCTGGTGAACCGGAACATCTCCGGCGGCACCCGTGGCGGCTCCGCCATCGCCCCGCTCTCCCCTCGCCGCACGATTACCCAACGCAACGACACGGTAGCGGGAGACACCGGCGGGACGACCGCTGTTTGCGAGCAGATCACAGGGGTACGGCGCTGGCATTGGAACTCGGGTGCCTCTTGGGGGACGGTATGGCGGAGTTCGAGGCGACGCGCGGGATGCCGGCGGAGAGCATGGTGGTGTTCGGGGTGGCGTCCGATGTGGAGATCATGGACCGGTGGCTGCCGCAGGGCCTGTCGGTGCACGACAGCGGCCCCGGCACCGTGGAGGCCGGCGGCTCGCTGGTGCCTGGGGACGGCAAGCACGAAGGGCTGTTCCGCGCCTCGGAGGAGCAGCTCCGGGTGGAGTGGGGCGGCCGGGACCATCCCGACTACTCGGGGTGGCTGCAGGTGGCCGATTCGGCCGCCGGGGCCAGCGAGGTGACCGTGCACATCAGCCTGCTGGACGAGGCCCAGTCGGGGCCTCGGGCCGATGAGGTGCGGGAGTTGCTGGATCGGTCGCTGGATCGGCTGGCGGACGAGGTGCAGCGGCGGGTGTCCGACGCCAGTTGAGGGGCCGCGAGTTGAGGGGCCGCGAGTTGAGGGGCGCGGTCCCGTGAGCCGTGCTCGCCGGAGAGGCGGCGTTTGTTGACTTCCTGCCGCTGGTAGATCGCGGGCGTCGCGACCCGGCCCGGGGACCGGGAGAGCGCGAGAAGGCCGGGCGGCAGCCGGGAAGTCCTCCCGCGCGGGGATCGCGCGCCCTCAGGCGTCCTCGCGGTCCGGGTTCTCCAGGCGGAAGAAGTTGCTCTGGTTCCCGTCCTTGCGGTGCTCCTGGTAGATGAAGTTCAGGCCGCGCTCGTCGAACGTCTCGAACCAGTCGTCCCAGGAGATCTCCTCCAGGTCGCCGCCGCCGTACCCGGGAAAGTCGAAGCGGAGCACTCCCGCCCGGCCGTCGTGTTCCGTTCCCGGGACTTTCGCGGGGCGGGCCTGGCGTTCTTCGGCCCATTGGCGGATGACGTCGTGGTCGGTGGTGATCAGGCTGCGGCCGGCGCGTTCCTCGTGCTCGTCCGTCGAGGTGATTTTCTGCTCGTACGGATGGTCGCCGCGCACCGGGCGATTCTGCTGCGACATGGGTTCTCGCTCCCCCTGGAATTGGCGTACGGAAGTCACCCCATCGTCGCTACCCTGGTGGAAACGCTTCTCGCAGTGAATCCATTCCGGTTTGCATCGGATCTCGTCGAGCGTCTATAAAGAACGTCGCAAGTGTTGCCTACGAATGTGCTCTTATGCGACGTCCAAGCAAAGTCCTTGCGCCTGTCCTCGCAGGCTTGATCGCCGTCACGGGCTCGACCGGGACGGCCGCCGCCACCTCCGCCCCGCTCGATTCCCACTACGGCCAGCGCCTGGCCTGGGCCGGGTGCGGCAACGGGTACGAGTGCGCCACGCTGTCCGTGCCGCTGGACTATGCCAAGCCCAGCGGCAAGCAGGTCGGGATCAGCATGGTCCGGCTCCCGGCGACCGGGAAGAAGATCGGCTCGATCGTGCTCAATTTCGGCGGCCCCGGCGGCTCGGGCGTGGATACGCTCAAGGCGACCAAGGACGTCGTCTCCGCCGGCATCCGCGAACGGTTCGACGTCGTGAGTTTCGATCCGCGCGGCGTCGGCGCGTCCTCGCCGGTGCGCTGTTTCGACACCCTGGATCTCGACGCGTATTTCGCGATCGATCCGACGCCGGACACCAAGGCCGAGGTCAAGAAAGCAGAAAACTGGGACAAAGTTTTCGCAAACTATTGTGCCAAGAATTCCGGCAAGGACCTGCTGGCCCACGTGGGCACCGTGGATTCCGCGCGCGACATGGACGTGATGCGGGCCGCGCTGGGTGACGCCCGGCTGACGTATCTGGGTTTCTCCTACGGCACGTACCTGGGCGCCGTCTACGCGGACATGTTCCCGAAGCGGATCCGCGCGATGGTGCTCGACGGCGCCGAGGACCCCTCGGAGAACTCCAAGGACCTCATGGCCGACCAGGACAACGCGTTCCAGGTGGCGACGGAGTCCTTCATGAAGGACTGCTTCGAGTCCGAGGACTGCCCGTTCCGCGAGCGCACCGTCGAGGGCGCGCAGGAGCAGCTCGACGAGCTCTACGAGCAGGCCGACAAGTCGCCGCTGCGCAACGAGTACGACGGCCGGCAGGTCACCGAGGCCGTCGTGAGCGCCGCCGTGGACTACTCCATGTACGACCCCCGCTCCTGGCCGAGGCTGCGCCAGGCGCTGGCGGCGGCGTACCGGGGCGACGGCACGAAGCTGCTGCTGCTGGCCGACGAGAGCAACGGCCGCCGGCCCGACGGCCGCTACGACAACAGCTTCGAGGCGCTCATGGCCATCAACTGCGTCGACCACCCGGAGAACCCCTGCCCGCACTGGCCGGTCAAGGGCACCAGGTACCCGAAGAAGGTGCAGGCCAAGGGCTCGCCGCCGATCGTGGTGGTGGGCACGACGCGGGACCCGGCGACGCCGTACAAGCTGGCCGAGTCGCTGGCCAGGCAGCTCTCCAACGGCGTGCTGCTGACCAACGACGCCGACGGGCACACCGGATACCGCCGCGGATCGGCCTGCCTGGACCGCAAGGTGGACCAGTACCTGATCACGGCGACGGCCCCGCGGGCCGGGTCCTGCCGCGATCCCCATCCCCAGGCCTGACGCTCCAGGTCTTTCACCAGTCCCGCACCTCGGCGAGGTGTGGGACTGGTGTCTTTCGGGTCAACCCCGGCCGCGCCTGCGTGGTGAGGGTGGTGGCGGCGGGAGAGATTGGGCGGACGTAGCCGGAAATTCCCACCGGCCAGCCCCGCAACGCTGGGAGACCGCCCGAGGAGCCCATGGAGTCGCTGCTGATCCTGCACGCGGTCGCGGCTGCCTGCGCTCCCTGGCTCGCCGCCCGCCTGGGTCGCGCCTGCTTCGCCGTGCTGGCCGTTCCTCCGGGCGCGGCGTTCTGCTACACCATGTGGCTGGCGGTGCGCGGGCTGCCCGTGCGGGAGAGCACCCCGTGGGCGTCGGGCATGGAGCTGTCCTTCCGCGCCGACCCCCTGGCCGTGCTGATGATGTCGCTGGTCACCGGCGTCGGCGTGCTCGTGCTCTGCTACAGCGCCCGCTACCTCCCCGAGGGCGACGACGGGCTCGGCCGCTACGGCGGCGCGATGGTGGCCTTCGCCGGCTCGATGCTGGGCCTGGTCACCGCCGACGACCTGCTGGTGCTGTACGTCTTCTGGGAGCTGACCACGGTCTTCTCCTACCTGCTCATCGGCTACCACCCGGAGAGCCGCATGAGCAGGCAGGCGGCCATGAAGGCGCTGACGGTCACCACGTCCGGCGGCCTGGCGATGCTGGCCGGGTTCGTGCTGCTGGGGCAGGCGGCGGGCACCTACCAGATCTCGCAGCTCCGCCCGGGAGACCTCGCCCCGGCCGCGGTGGTGCTGGTGCTGGCCGGCGCGCTGTCGAAGTCGGCCATCTTCCCGTTCAGCACGTGGCTGCCCGCCGCGATGGCCGCCCCCACCCCCGTGTCGGCGTACCTGCACGCGGCGGCCATGGTGAAGGCCGGCGTCTACCTGCTGGCCCGGCTGGGCCCGGCGTTCGGCGACCTGGCGCTGTGGCGGGCGGTCACGGTGCCGCTGGGCGTGGCGACGATGCTGCTGGGCGGGTGGCGGGCGTTGCGGGAGACCGATCTGAAGCGGCTGCTGGCGTACGGCACGGTCGGGCAGCTCGGCTTCCTCGTGGTGCTGTTCGGCTCGGGGACCGAGGGGGCGGCGCTGGCGGGGGTCGGCATGCTGCTGGCGCACGCGCTGTTCAAGGCGGCGCTGTTCCTGGTGGTGGGCATCGTCGATCATGCGGCGGGCACCCGGGACCTGCGGGAGCTGAGCGGGCTGGGGCCGGTGATGCCGTGGGTGTGCGGGGTGGCGGTGCTGGCCGGCGCGTCGATGGCCGGGCTGCCGCCCCTGGTGGGGTTCGCCGGGAAGGAGGCGGCGCTGGAGGCGCTGCTGGACACGCCGCTCGCGCTGGCCGGGGTGGTGGCGGGCTCGGCGCTGACGGCCGCCTACACGTTGCGGTTCCTCTGGGGCGCCTTCGCGCGCAAGGCCCTGCCCGCGTCGGGGCCGGTGGGCCGCGTTCCGGCGGCGATGTTCGTGCCCGCCGCGCTGCTGTCCGCCCTGGGGCTGGTGCTGGCGCCGCTGGCCCCCTGGTACGAGGGCGCCATGTCCGCCTACACCGGCACGTTCCAGGAGCCGGGCCATCACTCCCACCTGGCGGTCTGGAGCGGTTTCACGTTCCCGCTGCTGCTGTCGGCGGTGTCCCTGGCGGCCGGGGTGGCGCTGTTCCTGGCCAGGGAGCCGGTGGCGCGGGCGGGGGCGGCGCTGCACGTGGTGGACTCCGGCCAGGTCTTCTGGTCGCTGATCCGGCGGCTGGACCGGTTCGCCATCCAGCTCACCGGTTTCATCCAGCGCGGCTCCGTGCCCGACTACCTGATGCTGACACTCCTCGCGACGGTCGGCGTGGGGCTGTTCTCGGTCGTCTACGGGGGCGAGCCCCACCTGGACGTGCCGGTCGTCGCCTGGCAGCGGCCCGAGCAGCCGGCCATCGTCGTGCTGCTCGCGGCCGCGGCCGTCCTGGCGCTGTTCTCCCGCGCGTACGTGCTCCTCGCCCTGGTCATCGGCGTGACCGGGTACGGCACGGCGCTGCTGTTCCTCGTGCACGGCTCCCCCGACCTGGCGCTGACCCAGTTCCTGGCCGAGACGCTGAGCCTGGTGGTGTTCGCGCTCGTGCTGCGGCGGCTGCCGATCCAGCCGGAGAAGGGGCGGCTGGCGTTCCCGTTCCGGCTGGGGCTGGGGCTGGCGGTCGGGGTGGTGGTCACGGGGGCGGGCATGCTGGCGATGGCGGCGCGCCGCGCCGAGCCGATCGGCGCGTTCATGGGCGAGGCGGCGCGGGAGGCCGGTGCCCGCAACATCGTCAGCGCCATCATCCTCGACATCCGCGCCTGGGACACGCTGGGCGAGAGCGCGGTGCTCATCGTGCTGACGCTGGGCGTGACGAGCCTGGTGTTCCTGCGGCGCAGGTCGTACGCCATCGAGCGGGCCGAGCACGGGCACCGGGCCGAGGGGCGCACGCACTGGCTGGCGGCCACGCTGCCGCGCGGGCAGCGGGCGCTGGCGTTCGAGGTGGCGGCGCGGCTGACGTTCCACACGGTGCTGGCGTTGTCGGTGTTCCTGCTGTTCATCGGGCACAGCGGGGTCGGGGGCGGGTTCGCGGGCGGCATCGTGGCCGGGCTGGCGATCACCGTGCGGTTCCTGGCGGGCGGCAGGAACGAGCTGGCGGCGGCCGTGCCGGTGCACGCGGGCGTGCTGATGGGCGTGGGGCTGACGCTGTCGGCGGGCACGGCGCTGATCGGGCTGCTGTTCGGCCGGGCGGCGCTGGAGATGCTGGACACGGACGTGAGCGTGCCACTGGTCGGGCACGTACACCTGTCCACGGGGCTGCTGTTCGACCTGGGCGTGTACGTGTCGGTGATCGGCATGGTGCAGGACGTGCTGCGCGCGCTCGGTGCCGAGCTGGACCGGCAGATCGACGCCGAGGGGAGCACCCGGTGAACAGCGTCGCCCTGCTGCCGTTCGCCGCCTGCTGCGTGCTGATCACCTGCGGCGTGACGCTGCTGCTGGAGCGGAGCCTGGTCCGCGTGCTGGCCGGCGTCATCATGCTGGGCAACGGGGTGAACCTGCTCATCGTCACCACGGGCGGCGACGCGGGCGGCCCGCCCTTCCTGGACACCCCAGGCATCGCCGATCCGCTGCCGCAGGCCATGGTGCTCACCGCGATCGTGATCACCCTGGGGGTGACCGCGTTCCTGCTGGCGCTGGTGCACCGCTCGTGGCAGCTCACGGGCAGCGACGAGGTCCAGGACGACACGGAGGACCGGCGGGTGCGGCTGCGCTCGCGGCGCGGCGAGCTGGGCGACGCCGTACGGGCCCGGCGGGACGCCTACCGGCGGCTGGTCATCGAGCAGCGGGCCGAGCTGGCCAAGCTGGAGGCCGAGCAGGCCGAGCGGGAGCGGCTGGAGGAGGCGGACCTGGAGCGGCGCATCTCGCGCGTGCACGACGAGCTGGGCCGGTGGATGCGCGAGCTGCGCTACGAGGGCCTGCCGGAGGAGGCGCTCCAGGAGCGCCTGGAGGAGGCGGGGCTGCGCGAGGATCCCGGCGCCATGTCGAACCTGGAACGGATCGAGCAGCTCCGCGAGGAGCACGAGCGGGGACGGGAGCGGCAGGCGGCCAGGGAGAAGGAGCTGCGCAGGAAGCTCAAGGCCCGCCAGCGGGAGGCGCGCAAGCAGATGCGCACGGCCATCAGGGAGGAGCGCGAGCGGCAGGCCCTCGCGCAGGACCCCGAGCTGGAGGGCGAGAACTCGTGACCGGCTCGATCCTGGCGGGGAGCCTGCTCGCGGACGGCATGCGGGAGAGCGCGCTCGTGAACGGCCCGCTGGAGAGCCTCGTCTGCGTGCCCGTGCTGCTGCCGCTGCTGGCCGCCGGGGTGAAGCTGGCCATCGGCGGGCGGCTGCGGCAGCTCCAGTCGATGATCAGCCTGGTCACGCTCGGCATCTCGCTGGCCGTCTCGGTGGTGCTGATGATCGCGGCCGACTCGCGCGGCCCGCTGGTGACCGAGCTCGGCGGCTGGCCGTCGCCGATCGGCATCTGCCTGGTCGCCGACCGGCTCTCGACGCTGGTGCTGGTCGTGTCGTCGGCGGTGACCTTCTGCGTGATGGTGTACTCGGTCGTCAACGCCTACGACGAGCAGGAGCACGACGCGCCCATGGCGCTCTTCCATCCGGCGTTCCTGGTGATGGTGGCCGGGGTGGCGGACGCGTTCCTGTCGGGGGACCTGTTCAACCTGTTCGTGGCGTTCGAGCTGCTGCTGAGCGGCTCGTACGTGCTGCTCACGTTCGGTGGCACGGAGTCCAGGATCCGGGCGGGCGCCACGTACACGCTGATGGCGCTGGCCTCGTCGATGTTGTTCCTGATCGCGCTGGCCATCACGTACGGCGCCACGGGGACGCTGTCGATGGCGCAGCTCGCCGAGCGCTTCGCCACGCTGCCCGAGCAGGTGAAGGTGCTGGTGGAGCTGACGCTGCTGCTGGCGTTCGCCATCAAGGCGGCGATCTTCCCCATGTCGGCGTGGCTGCCGGACTCCTACCCCACCGCGCCGGCCCCGGCCACGGCCGTGTTCGCCGGGCTGCTCACCAAGGTCGGCGTGTACTCGATCATCCGGCTGGAGGCGCTGCTGTTCCCCGGCGGGCCGGTGGCGACGCTGCTGATGTGGGTGGCGCTGGCGACCATGCTGGCCGGGGTGCTGGGGGCGGTCGCGCAGACGGACATGAAGCGGATGCTCTCCTTCACGCTGGTCAGCCACATCGGGTACATGGTGTTCGGCGTGGCGCTGTCCACGGTGGCGGGGCTGGCGGGGGCGGTGTTCTACGTGGTGCACCACATCACCGTGCAGACCAGCCTGTTCCTGGTGACCGGGATGGTGGAGCGGCGCACCGGCACGACGTCGGTGACCCGGCTGGGCGGGCTGATGAAGGCGTCGCCGGTGATCGCCGTGCTGTTCTTCGTCCCGGCCATGAACCTGTCGGGCATCCCGCCGATGTCGGGGTTCCTGGGCAAGCTGATGCTGGTGCAGGCGGGGCTCGCCGCCGGCGGGTGGCTGCCGGTGACGCTGGTGGCTGCGGGGCTGGTGACGAGCCTGCTCACGCTGTACGCGGTGGCCAAGACCTGGGGGAAGGCGTTCTGGCGGGCGCCGCGGCCGGACCGGGTGGGCCGGATTCTGGAGAGCGAGGAGCACACCGGCGAGGACCCGACCGTGACCACCACCACCCTGCCGGTGGCGCTGCCGCTGTCGGTGGCGGCACTGGTCGCGCTGGGGTTGTCGTTCACGGTGCTGGCGGGGCCGCTGTCGGCGCTGGCGCGGCGGGCGGCGGTGGAGTTGATGGCGCGCGAGCCGTACATCACGGCCGTGCTGGGGAGGCAGCCGTGAGATCGGGAACACCGGGGAGGCGGCCGTGAGATCGGAAGCACCGGGGAGGCGGCCGTGAGGCCGGGCGTGCCGGGGAGGCGGCCGTGATCCGGGACGTGCTGGCGCCGCGGCTGCTGGGGCGGCGGGTGCCGCTGCCGCTGGTGGCCTGGCTGGCGCTGGTGTGGGTGACGTTGTGGGGCGACCTGACGGTGGGCAACGTGCTGGGCGGGCTGGCGACCGGGCTGGCCGTGACGTGGCTGCTGCCGCTGCCCATCCTCGATCCCGGCGTCAGGGTGCATCCGGTGGCGCTGGCCAGGCTCCTGCTGTGGATCGCCTGGAACATGATGACCTCGACGGCGCGGGTGGTGTTCTGGGTGGCGCACCCGGGGCCGCCGCCGACGCGGATCGTCCGGGTGCCGCTGCGCACGTCGTCCGAGGCCATGATCGTGCTGATCATGATCGCGCTGTCCACGGTGCCGGGGTCGCTGGTCGTGGAGAAGTACCGCGAGGAGCTCGTCGTGCACGTCCTGGGCCTGACCGGGGACGTCACCGGGACGGTCCTGGCGGACGTGGCCGAGCTGGAGGAGCGCATCGTGCGGGCGTTCGGGACCGTGCGGGACCGGGAGGAGCTGGGATGACGGCGGTCTATCTGGCGACGGTGGCGCTGCTGTGGTGCGGGGCGGCGGCCTCGCTCTACCGGCTGGCGCGCGGCCCTTCGATGCTGGACAGGGCCGTGGCCCTGGACGTGTTCACGGCGCTGTCGATGTGCGGCGCCGGGGCGTTCGCCGTGGCCAGGGACGACTACTCGGACCTGCCGATCCTGCTGGTGCTGTCGCTGCTGGGGTTCGTCGGGTCGGTGTCGCTGGCCCGGTTCTTCTCGGGGAGATCGCGGTGAACGCGGCAACGTCGGGGAGGCCGCGGTGAACGTGGCGGCGGCCGTCTGCCTGCTGCTCGGCTCGGCGCTGGCGCTGTCGGCCGGAGCCGGGCTGATGCGCTTCCGCACCACGCTGGACCGCATGCACGCCGGCACGAAACCGCAGGTGCTTGGCGTGCTGCTGGTGCTGCTGGCCATGTGGCTGCACCGGCCCACCTGGGCGTACGCGGGGCCGCTGCTGCTGGTGGGGATCTCCCAGGTGATCACCGTGTCGGTCGCCGCCTACATGGTGGCGCGGGCGGCCTACACCCGTCAGTCCTCCGACGACGACACCGAGTTCCCCTCGCCGGACGATCGATCCGAGGACTGACCGTTGTTGCGGGTCAGGCCCGGCTGCCCGAACCAGGTCCACAGCGCCAGCGCGGCCAGCAGGCCCGCGGTGATCCACGCCAGCGTCGCCTGGAACAGGTAGTCGATGACGAACATCGTGGACGTGGTCATCGACACGGCCAGGGCGAGGGCGCCGAGGATGCCGTACAGGTTGGAGCGGCGTACCAGCGTCTCCTTGCGCCCCTGACGGAACAGCACGCGGTGCTGCGCCGTCGGCGCGATGTAGCAGATGGACGCGATCGCCGCGCTGACCAGCGCCGCGTAGTACAACCACCGGTCCACCTGATCCAGCCGGGAGAACCCGGAGGAGAAGGGCACCGTGAGCAGGAACGCGAACAGCACCTGTACCCCGGTGACCGCCACACGCGCGCCCTGCAGCAGTTCGACGAAGTTACGATCCGCCCGCTCCTGCTCCGACTCGTTGCGCTCTCGCGCCATCTCGCTTGTCACGCCGCCTCCCGCTTCGGACGAGAGACTTCTTCTTCCATGCAAAGCCCGGCTAAAACCTCGCGGCGAGGATCTTCGGCGGCGTGATGGGCAGGTCGCGGAAGCGGTGCCCGGTGGCGTGGAAGACGGCGTTGCCGATCGCGGCGGCGGTGCCGACGATGCCGATCTCGCCGATGCCCTTGCTGCCCATCGGGTTGAGCTCGCCGTCCTGCTCGTCCAGCCAGACGGCCTCCACGTGCTGGGCGTCGGCGCAGGCCGGGACGTGGTACTGCGCCAGGTCCCGGTGGAGGAAGCCGCCGAACTCCTCGTCGGTGAGCGTCTCCTCCATCAGCGCCATGCCCATGCCCATCGTCATGCCGCCGAGGAACTGCGACCTGGCCAGCTTGGCGTCCACGATGTGCCCGGCGGCGAAGACGCCCAGCAGCCGCGACACGCGTACCTCGCCGGTCACCGCGCTGACCCGCACCTCGGCGAACTGGGCGCCGAAGGCGTGCCTGGCCAGCTCGGCGTCCGCCTTGACCTCGTCCGTGGTGTCGGCGCGGCCCTCCTTGCCGTCGCGCCGCAGCTCCTCGCAGGCGCGCACGACGGCCGTGCCCCAGGACGCGGTGCCCATGGAGCCGCCGGCCACCGGCGCCTCCGGCAGGTCGCTGTCGCCCAGCTCCACGTGCACCCGCTCCGGGTCGAGGCCGAGCGTGCCCGCCGCGATCCTCCTGAGGACCGTGCGGGCGCCGGTGCCGATGTCGGCGGCGGCCACCTGGATGAGGACGTCGCCGTTCCGCATCGTGGCCACGGCCTTGCACGGCGACCGCCTGGCCGGGTACGTCGACGCCGCCACGCCGGTGCCCACCAGCCACTCCCCCTCGCGCCTGATGCCCGGCTCCGGGTCGCGGTGCTCCCAGCCGAAGCGGTGGGCGCCCTCGCGCAGGCAACCCACCAGGTTGCGGGAGCTGAACGGCAGGCCGCTGTCCGGCTCGGTCTCCGGGTCGTTGCGGACGCGCAGCTCGACCGGGTCGAGTCCGGCGGCGTAGGCCAGCTCGTCCATCGCGGACTCCAGCCCGTACATGCCGGGGCACTCCCCCGGCGCGCGCATCCACGACGGGGTGGCCACGTCCAGCCGGACCAGCCGGTGCCCGGTGCGCAGCGCGGGCGCGCCGTACATGACGCGGCTCGGGACGGTCGTCTGCTCGGCGAACTCGATCAGCGTGGAGCTCTGCTCGTACGCCAGGTGCTCCAGCGCCGTGAGCCGCCCCTCGCCGTCCACGCCGATCCGCAGCCGCTGGATCGTGGGCGTGCGGTAGCCGGTGACGTCGAACATCTGCTGCCGGGTCAGCGCGATCTTGACCGGGCGGCCCACCATGCGGGAGGCCAGCGCGGCCAGGATCGCCTGCGGCCTGGTCGTGCCCTTGGAGCCGAACCCGCCGCCGACGTGCCTGGACACCACGCGCACCTGGTCCTGCGGCAGGCCGAGCGTCTTGGCGATGAGGGCGCGGCTGCCGGTGGTGCCCTGCGCGGTGTCGTACACCAGCAGCCTGCCCTCGGTGTCCCACAGGGCCAGCGCCGCGTGCGGCTCCATCGGGTTGTTGTGCAGGACGGGCGTCTCGTAGGTGACGTCCACGGTCGTGGCGGCGGCCGCCAGCCCCGCCTCCACGTCGCCCTTGTCGGTGTCGGACGGGAAGTTCGGGTTGACCACCTCGGGCTGGTAGAGGCCGGGGTGGTCGCTGCTCAGACGCACGTCGTGGTCGTCGGCGTCGTAGTCGACGCGGACGTGCGCGGCGGCGTCGCGGGCGATCTCGTGGGTCTCGGCCACGACGGCGGCGACGATCTGGCCGCGGTAGGCCACCTCGCGGCTCTGGAACAGGGCCAGCTCGGGATCGGCGTCCTCGGCCAGGCGGGGCGCGGCCTCGCAGGACAGCACGGCCAGCACGCCCGGCAGCTCCAGCGCCGGCGCGGCGTCCACCCGCTTGACCCGGCCCTTGGCGATCTGCGCCTGCACGACGAAGGCGTAGGCGACGTTCTCGACCGGGTACTCGGCCGCGTACGTGGCCAGCCCGGTGACCTTGACGCGCCCCTCGGTACGGTTCATGCCGCGAGCTCCTCCAGCGTGGCGACGATCAGGTTGCGGGCCAGCGGCACCTTGAAGGCGTTGCGCGGCAGCGGGCGGGCCTGCTCCAGCTCGGCCTCGGCGGCCTGCAGGAACGCCTCGCCGGTCGCCGGGCCGCCGATCAGGGCCCGCTCGGCGCGCTCCGCCCGCCACGGCGCGTGGGCCACGCCGCCGAGCGCGATGCGGCAGCCTGCCACGGTGCCGTCCTGCCCGACGTCGAGCACGGCGGCGATGGACACCAGGGCGAACGCGAACGACGCCCGCTCGCGTACCTTGCGGTAGAGCGAGGCGCCCGGCGGCGCGGGCGGCAGCTCGACGGCGGTGATCAGGTCGCCGGGGGCGAGCACGGTGTCGCGCTCGGGCTCCTCGCCGGGCAGGCGGTGCAGCCCCGGCATGGGGATGATGCGGTCGCCGCCGGGGCCGGTGACGTGCACCTGGGCGTCCAGCGCGGCCAGGGCCACGGCCAGGTCGGAGGGGTGGGTGGCCACGCAGGCGTCGGACGTGCCGAGGACGGCCAGGTTGGCGTGGTCGCCGGCGATGGCCGGGCAGCCGGAGCCGGGGCGGCGCTTGTTGCAGGGCCTGGTGACGTCCTGGAAGTAGGTGCAGCGGGTGCGTTGCAGCAGGTTCCCGGCGACGGTGGCGACGTTGCGCACCTGGCCGGACGCGCCGGTCAGCACCGCCCGCGCCAGCATCGGGTAGCGGCTGCGGATCAGCGGGTCGGCGGCCAGGTCGGTGTTGCGCACGGTGGCGCCGATGCGGACGCGGTCGCCGGCGGGCTCGATGGTGTCGAGCGGCAGGCGGCTGACGTCCACCAGGCGCTCCGGCTCGGCCACGCCCAGCCGCATGAGGTCCACGAGGTTGGTGCCGCCGCCCAGGTACATGGTGCCGGGGCCGAAGTCGCGCACGGCCTCGGCGGTGCTGCCCGCGCGGGCGTACTCGAAGGGTTTCACCTGGCCACCTCGCCGATCGCGCTGACGATGTTGACGTACGCGCCGCACCGGCACAGGTTGCCGCTCATCCGCTCGCTGATCTCCTCGGGCGTCAGCTCGGGGTCGAGGAGGATGTCCTCGGTGACGGCGCTCGGGCCCGGCTCACCCAGCATGCCGGCGGCCGAGCAGAGCTGCCCGGGCGTGCAGTAGCCGCACTGGAAGGCGTCGTGCTCCATGAACGCGCTCTGCAGCGGGTGCAGCTCCTCGCCCGCGGCCAGGCCCTCGACGGTGGTGATCTCCGAGCCGTCCACGGCCACCGCCAGCGCCAGGCAGGCGTTGGCCCGCCGCCCGTCGATCAGGACCGTGCAGGCGCCGCACTGGCCGTGGTCGCAGCCCTTCTTGGCGCCGATGAGGCCGAGCCGTTCGCGGAGCAGGTCGAGCAGCGACATCCGCGGGTCCACGTCCACCGTGCGCGGCACGCCGTTCACCTGCAGGGTGATATCCATTTCGCACGACTACCCGAGCTCTCGGAGAGGCAACCCCTGAGCGCGGTAAAGGCCGCTCGTCCGTTTTGCCGGAATCTCGAAGGGTAGCCGGGCGGCATGGACGAGCAGGTGGTGGAGTCGGCGGCGATACTCACCGTCAACGCGGGGTCGTCGAGCCTGCGCCTCGACCTCGTGCAGGGGGGCAGCGTGCTGGACAGCGCGCACGCGGAGCGCGCCGTCGACCCCGGCTCGGCCAGGGAGGAGCTGTCGGCGTTCCTCGGCGGTCACTTCGACCGCGACATCAGGGCGGTCGCGCACCGGCTGGTGCACGGCGGCGACGTCGTGCGCGCGCCCGTGACGGCCGACGACGAGACGGCCGAGGCGCTGCGCGGGCTCACGGATCTGGCGCCGCTGCACCTGCCGCCCGCGCTGGCCCTGCTGGAGGCGGCCCGCGAGCAGCTGCCCGCCGTGCCGCACGTGCTCTGCCCCGACACGGCCTTCCACGCGGGCCTGCCGGACGAGGCCGCCGTGTACGCCCTGCCGCCCGAGTGGCGCGACCGCTACGGCCTGCGCCGCTACGGCTTCCACGGCCTGTCGTACGCCTGGGCCGCGGACCGGGCCTGCGAGCTGCTCGGCCGGCCGGCGAACGAGCTGGACCTGGTGCTGGCGCACCTGGGCGGCGGCTGTTCGGTCGCCGCGGTGTCGGGCGGGCGCAGCCTGGACACCTCGATGGGCTTCACGCCGCTCGACGGGCTGCCCATGAGCAAGCGCTCGGGCGGCGTGGATCCGGGGATGCTGCTGTGGCTGCTCGGGCCGGGGCGCCTGACGGTCAAGGAGCTGGGCGAGGGGCTGGAGCGCCGCTCCGGGCTGCTGGGGCTGTCCGGGGGCCGGTCCGGGGACACGCGGGAGCTGGTGGCGGCCGAGCGGGACGGCGACGAGGCGGCCGGGCTCGCGCTGCGCGTGTTCGCGCAGCGGGTGAGCCGGGAGATCGCCGCCGCGGCCACGTCGCTGCGGCGCGTGGACGCGCTGGTGTTCACCGGGGAGATCGGCTGGGACCAGCCCGAGGTGCGCGAGGCCGTCTGCCGCCGCCTGGGCCTGCTCGGCGTCGAGCCGCCGGTCACGGGCAACCGCCACGACGACGGGCCCGTCAGCGCGGACGGCGCCGCCGTACCGGTGCTGGTGGTCCAGGTGCGCGAGGAGCTGCAGCTCGCCCGCGAATGCCTGGCGATGCTGGCCGAGGAGGAGACATGACGAACCTCAGCCGCTCAGCGCTCGCCGAGGAGGAACGATGACGAACCTGGACGAGGTGCGCCGCTCGGCGCTGCCGCTCGCCGCTTCCGACGACCTCGGCCCGCTGCTCGAACGCGTCGGCGAGGCCAGGTACGTGCTGATCGGCGAGGCCAGCCACGGCACCCACGACTTCTACGCCTGGCGGGCCGAGCTGACCCGCCGGCTGGTCGCCGAGAAGGGCTTCGGCTTCGTCGCCGTCGAGGGCGACTGGCCCGACTGCGAGCGGGTCGACCACGCCGTCACCACCGGCTCCGACCCCTTCGACGCGCTGTACGGCTTCGAGCGCTGGCCCACGTTCATGTGGGCCAACGAGGAGGTCGTCGCCTTCTGCCGCTGGCTGCGCGACTGGAACGCGCGCCGCCCGCCCGGCGAGCGCTGCGGCTTCCACGGCCTGGACGTCTACAGCCTCTGGGACTCCCTGCGCGCCATCCGCCACTACGCCGCCGCCCACCTGCCCCAGCAGATGGAGGCGGTGACGCAGGCCCTGTACTGCTTCGAGTCCTACGGCCACGACCCGCAGCAGTACGGCCTGGCCACCCGGCTGGTCCCCGACACCTGCGAGGACGAGGTGGTGAACCTGCTGGCCACGCTGGGCGGCGGCGAGTTCGGCGTGCGGCAGAACGCCGAGATCGTGGCGGGCGCGGAGCGCTACTACCGGGCCATGGTCCGCGGCGGCCCCGGCTCCTGGAACATCAGGGACGTGCACATGGCCGACACCCTGGACCGGCTGGCCGAGCACCATCAGGCCAAGGGCGTGGTGTGGGCGCACAACACGCACGTCGGCGACGCCCGCGCCACCGACATGTCCGCCGCCGGGATGACGAACCTCGGGCAGCTCGCCCGCGAGCGGCACCGCGAGGACGTGGTGCTCGTGGGGTTCGGCACGCACCGCGGCACGGTGGTGGCCGGCGACCGGTGGGGCGCGCAGCACCACGTCATGCGGGTGCCGCCGGCGCGGCCCGCGTCGCTGGAGGCGTTCCTGCACGAGGCGCTGCCCGGGCGGGACGCGCTGTTCCTGGTGCCGCCGCCCGGCCTGCGTGCCGACTGGTACGACGAGCCGATGGCGCACCGGGCGATCGGCGTGGTGTACCACCCGGAGCGGGAGCGCTGGGGCAACTACGTGCCCACGGTCGTGGGCCGCCGCTACGACGCCTTCCTCTGGCTGGACGAGACCAGGGCCGTGCACCCGCTGCACGGCGAGCCGTGGGGCGACGTGGAGCCGGAGACGTACCCGACGGCCATGTGACCGGGGCGGCGGCCGGGTGAGACGACGGCCGGGTGAGGCGTTTGTCGGTCGCGGATGGTTTGATCTCCCCTGTGGAGGCCTCCGTCGAGCAGCTCGTCTACGTCCGGGACGACGAGTACACCGTCGCGCGCATGAGCGCCGACGGCGAGCCCGACTTCGTGGCCACCGGGCGCGCGCTGGCCGGGATCCAGCCGGGCGAGACGCTGCGGCTGTTCGGCGACTGGAGCCGGCATCCGCGTTACGGCCGCCGCTTCGCGGTCACCGGGTGCGAGCGGGTGACGCCGTCGTCCGTGCGGGCCATCCGCATCTATCTGGGGTCGGGGCTGATCAGGGGGATCGGGCCGCGGCTGGCGTACGCGATCGTCGACCACTTCGGCGAGGCCACGCTCAAGGTCATCGACAGCGAGCCCGAGCGGCTCATCGAGGTCGTCAACATCGGGCCGCAGCGGCAGGGCCAGATCGTGCAGGCGTGGCAGGAGCAGAAGGCCATCGCCGCGCTCATGGTGACGTTGCAGGGGCTCGGGGTCAGCCCGCTGCTGGCCGCCAAGATCTACCAGGTGTTCGGCACGGACGCCGACGAGGTGCTGGCCACCGACCCCTACCGGCTGATCGGCCGGGTCAGGGGCATCGCGTTCCGCATCGCCGACCGGATCGCCCTGCAGGCGGGGGTGCCCGAGCGCAGCCCGCAGCGGATCAAGGCGGCGCTGCTCGACCGGCTGGAGGCGGCGGGCAGCCGCGACGGCCACTGCTTCCTGCCGGTGTCCACGCTGGTCAGGGAGGCGGCCGAGCTGATCGAGCAGGATCAGGAGAGCGTGCGGCCGATGGTCGACGCGCTGGCGGCCGACCGGCGGCTCGTCATCGAGGCGGCGCCGGAGCAGCCGGGGCAGGTGGTCGCCTACGCCAAGCACGTGCACAGCCGCGAGGTGGCGCTCACCGCCCAGCTCACGGCGCTGCTGCGGGCCCGCTCGACGCTGCCGCTGCGCGCCTACCGCGAGGACCCCGACCTGCACGAGGACCAGCGCGCCGCCCTCACGATGGCGCTGACCAGCACCGTGTCGATCATCACCGGCGGCCCGGGCTGCGGCAAGAGCCACACGGTCAAGGCCATCGCCACCACCGTGCGGGCCGCGGGCGGCTCGGTGACGCTCACCGCCCCCACCGGCAAGGCCGCCAAGCGGCTGTCGGAGCTGACGGGGCTGCCGGCGATGACCGTGCACCGCATGCTCGCCCAGCAGCCCGACCCCGACCCCGAGACGCTGTTCGACGAGCGGCCGTCGCAGGCCGACCTGATCGTGGTGGACGAGGCGTCCATGCTCGACCTGCACCTGGCCACCCGGCTCACCTCGGTGGTCCGGCCCGGCAGCCACCTGCTGCTCATCGGCGACGGCGACCAGCTCCCCAGCATCGGCCCCGGCGACGTGCTGGCCGACCTGCTGCGGGTGACGGCGATCCCGCGGGTCCAGCTCACCCACGTCTTCCGCCAGGCCGACGGCAGCGGCATCATCGGCGCCGCCCACCGCATCCGCGCGGGCCGGCTGCCGTCCCTGCCGGGCGGGGGCGGGTTCTGGTTCGAGGAGCTCGACGATCCCGAGCAGGTGGCGCGGCGGGTGGCGCACCTGGCGATGGTGGCGATCCCCCGCAAGCAGGACGTCGAGCCCGGCCAGGTGCAGGTGCTGTGCCCGATGCGCAAGGGCGAGACGGGCGCCACGGCACTCGGCCGACTGATCCAGGACCAGCTCAACCCGGCCGCCGACGACAAGCCGGAGCACTGGTCGGGCGCCACGGTCTTCCGGGTGGGCGACCGGGTGATGCCGATCCGCAACAACTACGACAAGGGCGTCTTCAACGGGGAGACGGGCACGGTGACGGCCGTGGTGCGGGAGGAGCGGACGATCGAGATCCGCACCGACGACGGGGAGAGCGTGCGGTACGGCTTCGACGAGCTCGACGACCTGACGCACGCGTACGCGATCAGCGTGCACCGGTCGCAGGGCAGCGAGTACCCGTTCGTGGTGGCGCCGATCGTGGCCGAGTCCGGGGGGATCATGCTGCGCCGCAAGCTGCTGTACACGCTGGTGACGCGGGCCAGGGCGTGGGTGGTGCTGGTGGGGCAGCGGGAGGCGCTGGAGCTGGCGGTGCACCGGCTGGGGCATCGCCGCAACACGGGCCTGGCGCGCAGGCTCGCGCTGAGCCTCGGCTGAGGCCGGGCGCTAGCGCGGGCGGAGGGCGGCGGCCAGGATCTCGGCCAGGTGGCGTCCCTCGCGGCCGGTCCGGGCGGCGGCGATCTGGGTGCGGCAGGAGAAGCCGTCGGCGAGGATGGCCTCCGTGTCGCTCGCCGACCGCACCGCGGGCCACAGCCCCTCCTCGGCGCAGGCCACCGACACGTCGTAGTGCTCCCGCTCGAACCCGAAGTTCCCGGCCTGCCCGCAGCACCCGGAGTCGAGCACCTTCGTACGGAACCCGAACCGCGCCAGCACGGCCCGATCCGCGTCGTAACCCATGACGGCGCTCTGGTGACAGTGCACCTGGGCCAGCACCGACCCGCCGGAAGAGGACGGCCGCCAGTCGGGCGCCCGCCGTTCCAGCAGCTCCGACAGCGTCAGCGTGCGCTCGGACACGAGCCGCGTCTGCGCCGTGTTGAGCAGCTCCGGCGCGTCGGAGCGGAACACGGCGGTGCAGCTCGGCTCCAGCCCCACCACCGGCACCCCCGCCTCGGCCCACGGCAGCAGCGCCCGCACGCTGCGCGCCAGCACCCGGCGGGCGATCCCGAGCTGCCCCGTGCTGATCCAGGTCAGCCCGCAGCACAGCGTCACCGGCGGCACGTGCACCTCGAACCCGGCGGCCTCCAGCACCTCCACGGCCGCCCGCCCCACGCGCGGCTCGAAGTTGTTGGAGAACGTGTCCGCCCACAGCACCACGCGCCCCCGCGTGCCGGGCCCGACCACGCCGCGCCCCTTGAACCAGTCGGTGAAGCGCTCCCCCGCGAACCGCGGCAGCGCCCGCCGCCCCGAGACCCCGGCGACGGCCTTGACCAGCCGTGACAGCCCCGGTGTCTGGGTGAGGACGTTCACCGCGTGCGGGGCGGCGGAGGCGAGCGCCGCCCACACCGGCAGCCATCCCATGGAGTAGTGCGCGGCCGGCCGCAGCCGGTGCCGGTAGTGGTGGGCGAGGAACTCGGCCTTGTACGTGGCCATGTCCACGTTCACCGGGCACTCGGCCCTGCATGCCTTGCAGGCCAGGCAGAGGTCGAGCGCGTCGCGCACGGCCTCGGACCGCCAGCCGTCGGCGATCAGGTCGCCGCGCACCATCTCCTCCAGCAGCCTGGCCCGCCCGCGCGTGGAGTGCTCCTCCTCGCGGGTGACCCGGTAGCTGGGGCACATGACGCCGCCCTCGAACGTGTGCTTGCGGCAGTTGCCCGTCCCGACGCAGCGGGTGGCGGCGTGCCCGAAACGCCCGTGGTCGGCCGGGTAGTCGAAGAACGTGTGCCTGGGCTCCAGCGGGTAAAAGTGCCGCTGCGCGAGGTCCTGGTCGAGGCGGTGCGGGTGGACGACCTTGCCGGGGTTCATCCGGTCGCGGGGGTCGAAGATCTCCTTGAGGCGGCCGAACGCCTCCACCACGGGCTCGCCGAACATGCGCGGCAGCAGCTCGGCCAGCGCCTGCCCGTCGCCGTGCTCGCCCGACAGCGACCCGCCGTAGGAGGCGACGAGGTCGGCGCCCTCCTCGGCGAACCTGCGGTACCTGGCGATGCCGTCGTCGGTGTGCAGGTCGAGCGGGAGCCTGCCGTGCACGCAGCCCTGCCCGAAGTGGCCGTACAGGGCCGAGTGGGCGTAGCCGTGGCGGCGCCGCAGCCGGTCGTAGTCGCGCAGGTACGCGCCCAGCCGTCCGGGTGGGACGGCCGCGTCGGACCAGCCCTCGTACGTCTGCCGCCCGGTCGGCGGGTACGCCTCCACGCCCAGCCCCGACTCGCGCAGCCGCCACAGCTCGTCCTCCCTGGCCGGGTCGCCCAGGAAGGCGTGCGACGGCGCGGGCCTGCCGTCGCTGCGGCACAGGTCGCGCATCATGTCCTCGGCCCGCTGGCGCGCCTCGTCGGCCGTGTCGCCGCCGAACTGCACCAGCAGCCATCCGGCCCCGGGCGGCAGGTCGCGCAGCGCGGGGTCGTCCGGGCGCTCGGCGCGGGCCAGCCGGTACATGGTCTCGTCCATGGCCTCCAGCGCCAGCGGCCGGTGCGCGGCGACGGAGGGGACGGCGTCGGCGGCGGCGAAGATGTCCTGGAAGCCGAGGACCGCCAGCGACCGGGCGGCCGGGCGCGGCACCACGGCCAGCTCGGCGCGCAGCACGGTGACGAGCGTGCCCTCGCTGCCGACGAGGGCGCGGGCCAGGTTGAAGCCGTTCTCGGGCAGGAGCTGGTCCAGGTTGTAGCCGGACACCCGCCGTTCGAGACGGGGGAAGCGGGTGCGGACCAGCTCCATGGTGTCGTCGCGCAGGTCGCGCAGCCGCCGGTAGATCTCGGCCAGGCGCCCGCCCTCGGCCTGGATGCGGGCGTACTCGTCGGCGCCGGTCGGCCCGACCCACGCGCGTACGCCGTCGTAGGTGAGGATCTCCAGCCGCAGCACGGAGTCGGCCATCTTCCCGTACGCCTGGGCGGAGGCCCCGCACGAGTCGTTGCCGATCATGCCGCCGATGGTGCAGGCGCGGTGGCTGGAGGGTCTGGGCCCGACCATCAGCCCGTCGCGCTCCAGGACATGATCGACCTGGTCCAGCACGGCTCCGGCCTGCACGACGATGCGCCGCCCCGGCACGTCCACGGACTCGACCCGGCCGCAGTACTTGGACCAGTCGATCACCACGGCCACGTTGCAGCACTGCCCGGCCAGGCTGGTGCCGCCGCCGCGCGACAGCACCGGCACGTCCCTGGCCCGGCACACGGACACCGCCGCCACCCCGGCGTCGAGGTCGCGCGGCACCACCACGCCGATGGGGACCTGCCGGTAGTTGGAGGCGTCCGTGGAGTAGGCGGCGCGGCTGCCCGTGTCGAAGCGCACCTCCCCGTCCACGGCCTCCTCCAGCCGCCGGCGCAGCATCTCGACGTCGATCTCGCGTGGCGGGGGCGTGTGGGTGACGGGCGTTGTGACCTGGGTGTCCATGCCGGGCCCTTACCCGGGCCGCCCCACCCGAGCCCCAACGCAACGCCAAGGCGCGCCCCGAATGTCCGCTATGGCGGGATAACGATTGGCGGCGGGGCGTCGCACGCGGCACCATGGCCAATGATGGACGAACGTCGCATGGTACGCGTTTCCAAGTATCTCGCCAGGCATCTGCGGCACGATCCGCAGCGCATCGGCCTCACGCTCGATCCGGCCGGCTGGGTGGAGGTGGAGGAACTGCTGCGGGCCGCCTCCGCGCACGGGTTCCCGATCACGCATGAGGAGCTGCGGGCGGTCGTCGCCGCCAACGACAAGCGCCGGTACGCGATCGAGTCGGGGCGGATCAGGGCCAGCCAGGGGCACTCGGTGCCGGTGGACCTCGGGCTGCCCGTGGTCGAGCCGCCCGAGGTGCTCTACCACGGCACGGTGGGGCGGTTCCTGGCGGCGATCAGGCGGGAGGGCCTGCGGCCGATGAGCCGGCACCACGTGCACCTGTCGCCCGACCGGGAGACGGCCACGCGGGTGGGGGCGCGGCGGGGCGTGCCCGTGGTGCTGGTGGTGGCGTCGGGGGTGATGCACGCCGACGGGCACACGTTCCTGCGCAGCGCGAACGGGGTGTGGCTGGCGGACCAGGTGCCGCCGGGTTACCTGCGGTTCCCCTCCTGAAGGGTGTTCCTGGCGGCCATCAGGGCGAAGCCGAGCAGGTTGAGGCCCTGCCAGCGCTCGGGCGAGGCGGCGCGGTCGTCGTCGGCCGCCAGGCCGATGCCCCACACCCGATCGCGGGGGCTGGCCTCCACGAGGACACGCCGGCCGGTGCCGAGCAGGTAGCCGGCCAGCTCGCCGTGCCGGCCGAACTTGGCCACGTTGCCGCGTACGACGATGTCGAAGCGGCGCTCCTCCCACGTCGCCTGGTCGAAGCCCCGCACGGCGCGGCCGAGCTCCTTGGCCTGCTTGGGATGCCCGGCCGCGAGGATCCTGGCCGCGATCTCCTCGTCGCCGAACAGCCAGGCCTTGTGCGCCATCATGTAGTGCTCGGCCGAGGCGAACGTGTGCCCGTCCTCGGTGAACCTGACGGGCCACCACTGGCTCAGGCAGCCCTGGCCGACGCCGCCGTCACGGGCGGGCTGGTGCCCCCAGAAGTACAGATATTTCAGGCGCTGGCCGCGCCGCTCGGCGGCGACCAGCTCCTCGACGGTCATGGGAAGGTCATCGGGCATGGCCTTCAGTATGCCCGGCGGCCCTCCCGAGGCGGTCGGCCACCTCGCGCAGGTACGGCACCAGCTCCGGCGGGTCCAGCACCTCGAAGTCGAAGCCCTTGACCGCGACGTGCACGGCCAGCTCGTCCAGCGAGTTCGAGCCGGCCAGGAACAGGCACGTCCGCTCGTCCACGGCCTCCAGCCGCCCGGCGCCCGGCGAGGTGCGCGGCGCGACCGACTCCAGCGGCGCGTGGAAGAGGATGCGGGCCTGGTAGCGGTAGGGGGCCGAGGTGATGGCGCGCGAGACGTACGCGGCCGCGTCCCCCTTGGCCTCCTCGGGCAGCGGCCGGGGCGTGAAGCGCGCGCCCGGCAGGCCGAGCGGCCCCTCGACGCGGTCCACCCGGAACGTCCGCCAGTCGCCCTTGCCCACGTCCCACGCCAGCAGGTACCACCGGCGCGGCGTGTGCACCAGCCGGTTCGGCTCCACCTCCCGCTCCGACACCCCGTCGCCCCCCTGGTAGCGCAGCCGCAGCCGGCGCTGGTCGCGGCAGGCGGCGGCCAGGGCGGTCAGCAGGTCGGCGTTCACCGCGGGCGTGCCGGCCCCGGCGAGCGGGACCGTGGCGGCCTGGAACGCGCTGACCCGGTGCCGCAGCCGCGACGGCAACAGCTGCTGCAGCTTGGCCAGCGCCCGCAGCGAGCCCTCGCCCAGCCCGGCGACGCTGCCGGTCGCGGCCGTGCGCAGGCTGATCGCCACGGCCACCGCCTCCTCGTCGTCCAGCAGCAGCGGCGGCAGGGCGGCGCCCACGCCGAGCCGGTAGCCGCCGGCCACTCCCGGGGTGGCGTCCACGGGATAGCCGAGCTCGCGCAGCCGCTCGATGTCGCGCCGGACGGTCCGCAGCCCGACCCCGAGCCGATCGGCCAGCTCGGCACCGGTCCAGTCCATCCGTGACTGGAGCAGGGACAGCAGGCGGAGCAGCCGGGCGGAGGTCTCCAACATGAGATCCATTCTGGCCCGCCATCGGTGCCAGGAGCTGTCACCAATTCCTCCTACTGTCGCAGACATGGCGAACAGCGACAACATCCCCCAGGTCACCCCCTACCGCATCGACATCCCGCAGGAGCAGCTCGACGACCTGCGTGACCGGCTCCGGCGTACCCGGTGGGCCCCCGACCTGCCCGGCGCCGGCTGGGAGCGCGGCGTCCCCACGAGCTACCTGCGGCCGCTGGCCGAGTACTGGGCCGACGGCTTCGACTGGCGCGCCCAGGAGGCGGCGCTCAACGCGTACCCGCAGTTCACCACCACGATCGACGGCGCGAACGTGCACTTCCTGCACGTCCGCTCCGCCGTCCCCGGCGCCGTCCCGCTGCTGCTCCTGCACGGCTGGCCCGGCGGGGTGATCGAGTTCCTCGACCTCGTCGGCCCGCTCACCGCCCCGGGCCCGGGCGACGGCCCCGCCTTCCACCTGGTCATCCCGTCCCTGCCCGGCTACGGCTTCTCGGGGCCGCTGCCGGGCCCCGGCTGGACGGACGGGCGCACGGCCGCCGCGATGGCGGAGCTCATGGCCAGGCTCGGGTACGAGCGGTACGGCGTCCAGGGCGGCGACGTCTCCGCCTTCATCGCCCCGCTGCTCGGCCGGACGGCGCCCGACCGCGTGCTCGGCGTGCACGTCAACGCGCTGCTCACGTTCCCGCACCCCGAGGTCATGGGCTCGCTGACGGAGGCCGAGCGCGGCCGGCTGGCCGGGATGCAGGAGTGGCAGGAGAAGCTGGGCGCGTACATGCAGCTGCACGGCACCCGCCCGCAGACCATCGCCGCCTCGCTGCACGACTCCCCCGCCGGGCAGCTCGCCTGGATCGTGGAGAAGTTCAAGGACTGGACGGACCCGGCCGCCAAGCTGCCCGAGGACGCCGTGGACCGCGACCGGATCCTCGCCGACGTGAGCGTCTACTGGTTCACGCAGACGGCCGGGTCGTCGGCGCACACGTACTTCGAGCGGTTCAACGACGCCGGCATGTGGGGGCCGGTGGAGCGCGGCACCGTGCCGACGGCGGTGGCGGTGTTCCCGCCGGACTTCTCCGTGCGGCCGCTGGCCGAGCGGGTGCACAACGTGGTGCGCTGGTCCGAGTTCGCGCACGGCGGCCACTTCGCGGCACTGGAGACGCCGGAGGTGCTGGTCACGGAGCTGCGCGAGTTCTTCGGCTCGCTGCGGTGAGGAAGCGGGGGCCGGCCGTCGCCGCCTCCCCCGAGGTCACGACCTGCCCAAATGAGCACCACATCGCATTGTTTTCCCATAGTTTCTGCGTCAAGAAGGCGTAGGTGCGCTGGCACTCGCGGGGCCTGTTACGGTAGTGCGCGGTGCGCCGGGAAGTCTGGTCGGCAAGAGACTGCCGGTCGGATGTTCGGGGAGGCGTTCGCGAATGCGTGGCCGAAGTCGTGGCTGCCGCTGTTGCCGGGGCGAGGTGCGGTGATGGGTGTGCTGACGCCGTTCACCTCCCGCTTCCGGCACCCCGCGCAGGTCGTCGTCGCCGCCTTCGGCCTGACCGTCGCGGTCGGCACGACCCTGCTCGCGCTGCCGATCTCCACCACCGAGGGCGTGTCCGCGGGCTGGGTGGCGGCGCTGTTCACCGCGACGTCCGCCGTCTGCGTGACGGGCATGGCCGTCGTGGACACCGCGTCGCACTGGTCGGTGTTCGGCGAGCTGGTGATCGCCGGGCTGGTCCAGGTCGGCGGCCTGGGGATCATGACGATGGCGACGGTGTTCACGCTGCTGCTGTCCGGCCGGTTAGGCCTGCGGGCCAGGATCGCGGTGCAGGCCGAGACCAAGACGCTGAGCATGAGCGACGTGCGGCACGTCCTGCGCAAGGTGGTCGTGTTCAGCCTGGTGTGCGAGGCCGTCGCCGCCGTCGTGCTCACCACCCGCTTCGTGACCGGCTACGACGAGCCGCTCGGCCGCGCCCTCTACCTCGGCGTCTTCCACGCGATCAGCGCCTTCAACGACGCCGGGTTCGCGCTGTGGCCCGACAGCCTCGTGCGGTTCGTGTCCGACGGGTGGATCTGCCTGACGGTGGCGATCGCCAGCATCCTGAGCGGGCTCGGCTTCCCCGTGGTGTTCGAGCTGGCCCGCTCCTGGCGGCGCCCGGGCAAGTGGACCATCCTGACGAAGATCACGGTGTGGGTGACCGCGGTCCTGCTGGTGCTCGGCACCCTGGCGTTCCTGGTGATCGAGTGGCGCAACCCCAGGACGCTCGGGCCGCTCGACGAGGGCGGCAAGGTGCTGGCGGCCTTCTTCGCCGCGGTCATGCCGCGCTCGGCCGGGTTCAACACCCTCGACATCTCCCAGATGCATCCGTCGAGCTGGCTGACCACCGACCTGCTGATGTTCATCGGCGGGGGCAGCGCGGGCACCGCGGGCGGCATCAAGGTGACCACGGTCGGGCTGCTGGCCTTCGTCGTGTGGGCCGAGCTGCGCGGCGAGGGCCGGGTGAACATCGGCCACCGCAGCCTCCCGGACGCCGCGCAGCGCCAGGCCGTGACGATCACGGCGCTGGGCGTCGCGATCGTGGGCCTGGCCACCTACCTGATGCTCGCCCTCACCCCGTACAGTCTCGACCAGGTCCTGTTCGAGGTGGTCGCGGCGTTCGGAACGGCGGGCCTGTCCACCGGCATCACCGCGAACGTCGGCACGGCCGGGCACCTGCTGCTGGTCGTGCTCATGTTCATCGGCCGGATCGGCCCACTCACCCTGGGCTCCGCCCTGGCGCTCAACAGGCGCGCCCGGCACTACGAGCTACCCGAGGAGCGTGTCATCGTTGGTTGAGTACAAGGGCGACCCGGTCGTCGTCATCGGTCTGGGCCGGTTCGGCACCTCGCTGGCGCTGGAGCTCACCCGGCGCGGCACCGAGGTCCTGGCCATCGACCACCGCCCCAAGATCACCCAGAGCCTCGCGGGCCAGATCACGCAGATCGCGACCGCCGACGCCACCGACATGGAGGCCCTGCGCCAGCTCGGCGTGCCGGACTTCTACCAGGCGGTGGTGGCCGTCGGCAGCGACATCGAGGCCAGCATCCTGACCACGTCCCTGCTGGTCGAGCTGGAGATCAACGACATCTGGGCCAAGGCCGTCAGCACCCAGCACGGCCGCATCCTCAGCCGCATCGGCGCCCACCACGTCGTCTTCCCCGAGCACGACATGGGCGAGCGCGTGGCCCACCTGGTCAGCGGCCGCATGCTCGACTACATGCAGGTGGACGAGGACTTCGCCATCGCCAAGACGAGCCCGCCGAAGGAGTACGTGGGCATCCCCCTCGGCCGCTCCAACCTGCGCCGCAAGTACGGGGTCACGATCGTCGCGGTGAAGCCGCCGGACGAGGAGTTCACCTACGCCACGGCGGAGACGGAGCTGTCGTACGGCGACATCGTCCTGGTCTCGGGCCGCACCGAACAGGTGGAACGCTTCGCCGAACTCCCCTAGGCAGGCCGGGCTACGCTGGAGATCGGAGGCTAACGATGCGCGCACGCGAGCTGGCCGTCGACTTCCCGACGGTCACCCTGGACACCCCGGCGCTGGAGGCGGCCAAGCTGCTGGCCGACCGGGACCTGCCGGGGCTCATCCTGGTCGACGAGGCCGGGCGGCCACTCAGCATCCTGCCCGGCACGCAGGTGCTGCGGCTGGCGGTGCCGGCGTACTGCCAGGACGATCCGGCGCTGGCCCGGGTGGTGGACGAGGCCCACGCGGACCGGTTCCTGCACCGGCTCGGCGGCAAGACCGTGCGGGAGTGCCTGCCGGAGCAGCCGCGCGAGCTGCCGGTGACCGACGCCAAGGCGACGGTGCTGGAGCTGGCGGCGCTGATGGCGCGTACGCGCAGCCCGCTGGTGGCGGTGGTGGACGAGAAGAGGCTGATCGGGGCCGTCACGCTGCAGTCGCTGCTGGACCACGCCCTCCAGCTCTGATCGCCAGACCACGCCACGAACGGCGGCCCGGGCCCGGCGGCGTCCTTGCGGGGAGTCGGAGGCCGGGCGTCGTAGGGTGGTCTCATGGTCAAGGCCGCGGCACGACAGCCCGTACCCGCCAGGCGCGCGGACGCCGAGCGCAACATCGCCTCGATCCTCGAGGCCGGGACGCGGCTGCTCAGCGCCGACCCCACGGCCAGCGTGGCCGACATCGCCAAGGCCGCCGGGGTGGGCCGGGTCACCCTGTACGGGCATTTCCCCTCGCGTGAGGCGCTGGTGGACGCCGTGCTCGACCATGCGGTGGGCATGGCGGACGCCGTGCTGGAGGACGAGTCGATCGACACGGCGCCCGCGCCGGAGGCGATGGCCGGGCTGCTGCGCTCGTCGTGGGAGATCCTCGACCGGCACCGCCGGCTGTTCCTGGCGGCCGACCGGGTGCTGGCCACCGAGCGCATCAGGGAGCACCACGAGGCCCCGCTGCGGCGGGTCGAGCGGCTCATCGAGCGGGGGCGGCGGGACGGCGACTTCCGCGACGACCTGCCGCTGCCGTGGCTGGTGACCGCGTTCTTCTCCATCATCCACAGCGCCGCCCAGGAGCGGGAGGCGAACCGGCTCGCGCCGGAGGAGGTGGAGGACGTGCTGATCAAGACGATGCTGTCGCTGCTCCGTCCGCCCGCCGCCGCGTCCTAGCGAGAGCGATCAGGCTCCGCGGGAGCAGGCCACGGGCACCGGCACCCGGCGAGCAACGTTGACCAGCTAGCGCTGGGCCTGCTCGACGGCCTCGATCCAGAGCTCGTCGAAGGCCTGGACGTCCAGGTCGGCGAGCACGCGCGTCCGGCGTCCGCCGGGGTCGTGCTCGAAGCGCAACCGCTCCGCTTCCAGGACGGTCCGCACGCGCCGCTCCTGGACGACGGCCCCGCTCCAGCCGAGCGCCACGGCGCACGCGACGGGGTCCCAGTGGATGTTGACCAGGTCGTCGGGCAGCCCGGCGTGGGCGCGGCCGAGTTCCGTCATGCCGCTGTCCACGGCGTAGGCCCTGCACTGGCGGGCGAGCAGCTCGCCCAGGGGCCCGGAGGCGGCCAGGCGGGGCAGGTGGGCGGCCCGCAGGTGCGACCTGGCGGCGACGGGCAGCGGGACCAGGGTGAGCCGGGCGTGCCCGGCCATCAGCTCAGCGGCCGGCGGGTCGCACTGCGTGTTCCAGTCCATCTCCGGGCCCCAGGCGGGCATGCCGGGGCCGAGAGGGCGCAGCCATCCGCCCATGGCCACCACCGGCACCCCGTCGAGCCGGCCGGGCCGCGCCTGGTGCAGCAGCGCCAGGTTGGTGAAGGGCCCGATGGCCGCGATGGTGGCGCCCTGATCGATGCTGCGCTCCAGCAGGCCGATCGCCGCTCCCGGCGGCGCCGGCCGGGGGGCGACGGGAACGCCCCAGTACCGCTCGTGATCGGGTAGGTCGCCCATGAGCCGGCCCGTGACGGACGACCTTCCTGCCCCGGCCACGACCGGGATGTCCTGGCGCCCCACCAGCCGGAGGCAGTGCTCGACGTAGCCGGCCCGGCGGCCGTCGGGGTCGCCGCAGGTCGTGATGCCGACGATTTCCACTTCCGGCCGGCCCAGGACCATCGCCAGGGCGCAGAGGTCATCGGGGTCCCCGCCCAGGTCGGTGTCGATGTGTAAGCGCATGCCAGGCATCCTGTCGCCTCTCGTGCCGGCCCTGCCACCGGCTTTCCGGCGGGTCGCCGCGAAGCCGCCCGCAACACGGTACCCCCGTACCGTTTGCATGTGTTAACTTGAACATCAGTGTTCAAGTTAAGGAGTTGCGGATGAGTCATCACGACATGCCCGGGGGCAGGCCGAAGGGTGGCGGGTGGGCCGTGCTGGTGCTGCTGTGCCTGGCGCAGTTCATGCTGATCGTCGACATCACGGTGGTGCAGGTCGCGCTGCCGTCCATCGGCACCGACCTGGCGCTCGGCCGGGAGGCGCTGACCTGGGTGGTGACCGCGTACACGCTGTGCTTCGGCGGGCTCATGGTGCTCGGCGGGCGGCTCGCCGACGTGCTCGGCGCGCGCCGGACGCTGCTGGCCGGGCTCGGGCTGTTCACGGCGGCGTCGCTGGTGTGCGGGCTGGCCGGGAGCGGGACCGCGCTCGTCGCGGGGCGGGCGCTGCAGGGGGTCGGCGCGGCGCTGCTGTCTCCGGCGGCGCTGGCGGTGATCATCGACACCTTCCACGGCGAGCGGCGCGCACGCGCGCTCGGCGTGTGGGCGGCGATCGGCGGCACGGGGGCGGCGCTGGGCGTGCTCGTCGGCGGGCTGCTGACCGCGGGGCCCGGGTGGGCCTGGGCGTTCTTCGTCAACGTGCCGATCGGGCTGGCGGTGCTGGCCGCGGTGCCCGCGGTGGTGCCGGCCGCCGCGGGGCGGCGCGAGCCGGTGGACGTGCCCGGCGCCCTGGTCGTCACGCTGGCGACGGCGTTGCTGATCTACGGGGTGGTCGCGGCGGGCGACGCCGGATGGGCGGCGGCGGGCACGGTGCTGCCGCTGGCCGGGGCGGTGCTGCTGTACGTGCTGTTCGTGGTCGTCGAGCGGTCCGTACGGTCGCCGCTCATGCGGGCCGGGACGCTCGCCCGCCGGCCGGTGATCTCGGGGACGTTCGTGATGCTGGTGGCGACCGGGCTGATGCTGGGCCTGTTCTTCCTCAGCACGCTCTACCTGCAGCACGAGCTCGGGTTCAGCGCACTGGAGACCGGGCTGATCTTCCTGCCGGCGGCCGTCGCCATCACGGCGGGCGCACAGCTCGGCGGCCGCCTCATCGGGCGGGTCGGCGGCAGGCCGGTGGCGGTGGCGGCGTTCGTGCTGACCGCGGCGGGGGCGGCGCTGATGGCGCGGGTCTCCCCGGACGCGGGCGTCTGCACGACGCTGCTGCCCGGGTTCGTGCTGGCCTCGCTGGGCATCGGGCCGGCGTTCGTGACGGCCACCACGACGACCATGGCGAACATCCCTCCCGGCGAGAACGGCGTGGCCTCCGGGGTCATCAACACCTTCCACGAGCTCGGCGGCTCGATCGGGGTGGCCGTCGTGTCCACCGTGGCCGCCGACGGCCTCGCCCCCGGGGCGGCGGGGGCCGGGGGGTTCGTGGCCGGGTTCACGCTGTGCGCGGTGGTGGCGGGGGTCGCCGGGGCCGTCGCGCTCGGGCTGGTGCCGGGCGGGAGGCCCGCGGCGGCATTCGTCGGGCACGGACACGGGCACGGGCACGGCCACGGGCACGGCGGCTGACGCGTCACACCAGCAAAACCGGGATATCGCCGACGACTCCGGCGGACTATCCTTCATTGATGGTCAAGTTCTGCCGGCGGAAGCGGTGAATCCGCAGATGCCGCCATTAACGCTGGGGCACCAGCGCCTGCCCGGGGTGACCGTGATCGCGGTGACCGGCGAGATGGACGCCACCAATCGAGCCGACCTCGAGGCCTACCTCGCGGAGGCCGGCGCGGCGCTCGCGGGACGGCTGGTGTTCGACCTGTCGGGGGTGCCGTTCATGGACAGCTCCGGACTGCACGTGCTGCTGAAGTGTGCCACCGACTGCCTGAAGGCCGGTGGCGTCGTGCACCTGGCGGGCGTGCAACCCCTGCCCGCCAGGTTGTTCGAGATCACGGGCGTGGTGGCGCACATGCCGGTGCACGAGCGGGTCGAGGACGCCATCACGGCCGCCCTGAACTCGTCGGAACGCTCCATTTAGCGACGGCGCGACCACGCAGGGCTCTCCAGCCCCTCCAAGAACACGGCCTCACCCCTGACGAGGGCTCACCCCCGTGATGGTCAGCCCGAGCAGCCGCTCCGCCTCCGCCGCCGGGTCCGGATGGGGTTCCGAGGCCAGGGCGATGCCCGTGACCAGGGTGAGCAGGTCGTCGGTGGTCACTCCCGGGGTCAGCGCGCCGGCGTCGGCGGCGCGGCGTACCAGCGGGTCGGCCGCCTCGGTGAGCTGGGCGGAGCAGCAGGCCTCCTCCGCCGCGCCGGCGCCGGCCGCCCGTTCGCGGGTCAGCGCGATGGCCAGCCCCCTGATGGTCGCGGCGGCCGCGGTGAGGGCGCCCAGCCATTCCAGCAGCGCCGCCCGGGTGTCGGGCGCGGCGGTCAGCTCGCGGGCGTGGCCGCACAGGGTCTCGACCTCGTCGCGGAAGACCGCCTCCAGCAGCGCCTGGCGGCTGGGGAAGTGCCGGCGCAGGGTGGCCGATCCGACTCCCGCGGTGCGGGCGATCTGCTCCAGGGAGGCGTCCGGGCCGTACTCGGCGATCGCCTCCCTGGCCACGGTGAGCAGGAGCGCGTAGTTGCGCCGGGCGTCCGCGCGCTGGCCGGGCATGGCCTCACCTCACATTTGCTAAGTGGCGGGGTCCGCCGTATCTTACCGGAACATAAGCGGCGGGGTCCGCCGTTTAATCCGTTGCTCACGTCAGGAGATCCCTCATGCCCATCGACATCGCGCCCGTCCTGGTCACCGGCGCCACCGGCCGGCAGGGCGGCGCCACCGCGCGGGCCCTGCTCGCGGCCGGCGTCCCCGTCCGGGCCCTGGTCCGCGATCCCGCGACCGAGCGGGCGCAGGCGATCGAGGCGCTCGGCGCCGAGCTGGTCACCGGCGATCTCGACGACCGCGACTCCGTGACCAGGGCCGCGACAGGAGCCCGAGCCGTCTTCTCCGTCCAGATGCCCCCGATCAGGGACGGCGCCTTCGACTTCGGCGGCGAGCTGGCCCAGGCCGCCAACCTGGTCGAGGGCGCGCGGGCCGCGGGCGTGCCGCAGTTCGTGCACACGTCCGTCTCCGGCGCGGGGCGCCACATCGAGGCCCCCGGCTGGGCCGAAGGCCGCTGGGCGGCGATGGAGCCCGTCTACACCGCCAAGGCCGGCGCCCAGGACCTGGTACGCGAGGCCGGCTTCACGCACTGGACGATCATCAAGCCGGGCTTCTTCATGGAGAACTTCCTCCCGTCCGTGGCCTACCTGCTCCCCCGCGGCGTCGAGGGCGGCCTGGCGACCGTGCTGAAGCCCGGCACGCGGCTCTCCCTCGTCGCGGTCCAGGACATCGGCGCGGCGGCCGCCGCGGCCATCGCCGCGCCGGAGCGGTTCCACCGGGTCGAGCTGGAACTGGCCGGCGACCACCTGGCGATGACGCAGATCGCCGAGGTCCTCTCCCGCGCCTTCGGCACCCCGCTGGCCGCGCCCGACATGACCGTGCGGGAGGCGCTCGCCGCGGGCATGCCGGAGTACGCCGTCACCTCGCACGAGTTCCTCAACGTGGTGGGCCAGCCGGCCCGGCCGGAGCACGCGCGGGCTCTCGGCATCCCGCTCACGTCCTTCGAGGAGTGGGCGGGCACGCACCTGAAGGCCTGAGGCCCGAAGGACACCAGGCCCGTGGCGGCGAGGGGCCGGGCGCGACTATACTCCGGAGTTATACCTCCGGTGTATAGTCTGCGGTCATGAGTGTTCCCCTGGCACTGCTCGGCCTGCTGGAGCGGGAGCCGAGTCACGGCTATGACCTGAAACGCGACTACGACGCCTTCTTCGGCCGCGGCAAGCCGCTGCCGTTCGGGCAGGTGTACTCCACGCTCGGCCGCCTGGCCAGGGACGGCAAGGTGACGGCCGGGCAGAGCGAGCCCGGCGACGGGCCCGACCGCAGGCGTTACGCCATCACCCCGCTCGGCACGCAGGAGGTGGAGGCGTGGCTGTCGGAGCCGGTGGCGGCGGAGCCGTACCTGCAGACGGTGCTGTTCACCAAGGTCGTGCTGGCGCTGATGCTGGGCCGGGACGCGGCGGGCTACCTCGACCTGCAGCGGGCCACGCACCTCCGGCGCATGCGGGAGTTCACCCAGATCAAGCGCACCGGCTCGCTGACCGACGCGCTGCTGGCCGACCACGGCATGTTCCATCTGGAGGCGGACCTGCGCTGGATCGACGTCACGCAGGCCCGGCTGGGCGCGCTGGCGGCCATGGTGCGCGAGTCGTGATCATCGAAGCGCGCGAGCTCAGCCGCTCCTACGGGCACACCCCCGCGCTGCGCGAGGCCGACCTGTCGGTGGCCGCCGGGGAGATCGTGGCGGTCATGGGCCCCAGCGGCTCGGGGAAGTCGACGCTGCTGCACTGCCTGGCCGGGATCTTCACTCCCGACAGCGGCGAGGTGTGGTTCCGCGGGCGGCGGCTGGACACGATGAGCGACGCCCGGCGCACGGAGCTGCGGCGCACCGCCTTCGGGTTCGTCTTCCAGTTCGGGCAGCTCGTGCCGGAGCTGACCGCGGCCGACAACGTCGCCCTGCCGATGCTGCTGGGCCGCACCAGGCGCAAGGACGCCTACCGGCGGGCCGGGGAATGGCTGGAGCGGCTGGGGCTGGCGGAGCTGGGCGGGCGGCGTACCAGCGAGTTGTCGGGCGGCCAGGCGCAGCGGGTGGCGATCGCCAGGGCGCTGGTGACGGGGCCGCGGGTGCTGTTCGCCGACGAGCCGACGGGCGCGCTCGACTCGCTGACCGGCGAGCACGTCATGGAGCTGCTGGTCGGGCTGGCGCGCGAGGAGGGCACGACCGTGATCGTGGTGACCCACGACGCCCGGGTGGCCTCCTTCGCCGACCGGGAGGTCATCGTCCGCGACGGCCGCGTCACCGATCCCTTCGCCGACCGGCAGGGAAACGTCCGTGACCGCCGCGCCACCGATCCCCTCTCCGGTGAGGTCACGCGATGATCGCTCTGGGCCTGCGCCTGTCGCTGCGCGGCGGCAGGGAGGCGGTGGCCAGGCTGGTGCTGGTCGTGGCCGGGGTGGCGACCGGTGTCACGGTGCTGCTGACCACGCTCTCCCTCTTCAACGCCTTCCAGGCCACCACCGCCCGGCCCTGCTGGGAGTGCACCACCGGCACCGCGCCCAGCGGCTGGGTTCTCGACGCCACCGCCACCGGCGCGCTGTGGAGCTACCGGAAGGACTATTACGCCGGGCAGGCGATCAAGCGGCTGGACGCCGCCCCGCTCGGCGGGCAGGCGCCGGTGATCCCGGGCCTGGCGCGCATGCCCGGCCCCGGCCAGTACTACGCCTCCCCCACGCTGGCCGGGCTGCTGGACTCGGTGCCGCGCGAACGGCTGGGTGACCGCTTCCCCGGGACCCGCGCGGGGATCATCGGCCAGGCCGCGCTGTCCGGGCCGGACGAGCTGGCCATCGTGGTGGGGCGGACACCGCGGGAGGTCGCCGCCATGACGGGGGCGCGGCAGGTGGACACGGTGGAGACCGCGTCCGCTGCCGCCCTGCTCGACGACGACACCGACCTCTACCGGTTCGGTTTCGCCGTGGCCGCCATCGGCCTGCTCGTCCCGCTGCTCGTACTGGTGAACGCGGCCACCCGGCTGGCCGCCGCCCGCCGGGAGGCCCGATTCGCCGCGTTCCGGCTGGCCGGCGCCACGTCCCGGCAGGTGAGCGTGCTCGCCGCGGTGGAGTCCGCGCTCGGCGCGCTGCTGGGCGCGCTGCTCGGCGTCGCCCTGTTCCAGCTCGTACGGCCGGCCGTGGCCATGGTCCGCGTCACGGGCTCGCGCTTCTTCCCCGAGCTGGTCGTCCCGGCCTCCTGGCAGTACGCGGCCGTGCTCGCCGGCGTGCCGATCCTGTCGGGGTGCACGGCGCTCTGGTCGCTGCGCCGCGTGCGGATCTCCCCGCTGGGCGCGGCCAGGAAGGCCGTGGGGCGCCCGCCCCGGGCCTGGCGGGTGATCCCCCTGCCGGCCGGGCTGGCGCTGTTCGCCGGGCCGGTGTTCCGGGGCGGCGAGCGCGAGCCGGACGCGCTGCTCGCCGGCACGGCCCTCGCGCTCATCATGATCGGGCTGATCCTGGCGGGCCCGTGGCTGACGATGCTGGCCGCCCGGCTCGCCGCCCGCGTGACCGGGGGCGCGGCGACCCTGCTGGCCGCGCAGCGCATGGCGGCCGACCCCAAGGCGGCCTTCCGCTCGGTGAGCGGGCTCGTGCTGGCGGTGTTCATGGGCACGGCGATCGCGGGGATCGTCCCGGCCGTGGTCTCCGGGCAGCAGGCGGTGGCCGGCGGCACGCTCAACGGGGTGCTGCGCGCCCCGCTCACCCAGCACCCCGGCGCCGGTGGCCTGGCTCCGCAGGCCGGAGCCGAGTTGCTCGCCCGGCTGCGCGCCCACCCCGGCGTCGACGTGCTGCCGATCTACGCCCTGCCGGACGACACGGACCAGCCGGTACGCGGCGACCCCCCGCCGCCCGTTCCCGGCGACGGCCCTCCGCCGCCCAGGACCGCCGCCGACTGCGCGAGCCTTGCCCGCTTCCCCGTACTCGGGCGGTGCCCGGCGGGCGCGCAGGCCGTGACGGGCTACTTCGAGCGCCTCGTCGAGGCCGACAACCCGCTCACCGTCGACAAGCTGCTCCCCTTCGCCGCGCCCACCGGCCAGGCCGTCTCCACGGACGGCCTCAGCCTGGCGGCCGTCCTGGTCGGCATGGACGACCCGGGCACGCTGGAGGAGCTGCGCACGCTGCTGGCGCGCCACGGCGCCGGCGCGCCGATGACCTTCGCCGAGGTCGCGCAGGCCAGGGCGACGATCTTCACGCAGGCCGAGAACATCGCGCTGGCCATGGTCGCCCTGACCCTGGTCGCCGGAGGGTGCAGCCTGGTGGTGGCGGTGGGCGGCGGGCTGATGGAGCGCAGGCAGCCGTTCACCCTGCTGCGGCTGGCGGGCACGCCGGCCCGCACCCTGACGGCGGTGGTGCTGCTGGAGTCGGCGCTCCCCCTCGTCCTGGCCGCCGCCGTCGCCGCCGCCGCGGGCTTCGGCGTGGCGGGGCCGTTCATCGAGGAGCTCGCCATGAAGGGCGCGTCCCTGGCCATGCCGGGGCCCGTCTACTTCGCGACCGTCGGCGGCGGGCTGGCCGCCTCCCTGCTGGTGATCCTCACGGCCGTGCCGCTGCTGCGGCACATGACCGCGCCGGACAACGCGCGTTTCGAGTAGGAGCTCCATGAAGCCGCTGTCCACGGTCATGGCGCTCACCCTGACCTTCAACCTGCGCGTCACGACCGTGCGGGGCTGAACCCGGGCCCCTCACTTCAGGCGGGCCCCTCAGCTCAGGCGGGCCCGCGCGTACGCGGCCATGGCGTCGCACATGTACGCCGCCAGCCCCTCCGCCACCCGCTCGTAGTTCGCCCTGAACTGATCGTCCTCGACCTGCATCCGCCCCAGATGGGTGTACTCCGCCGCGCTCGGCGTCCAGAACCGGGTCATCTGCCGGTAATGGCCGTCGAGCACGGCGAGCACCGCGGGGTCGTCGACCGCCGTGCCGGCGGCCATCAACTCCGCCATGCGGATCATCCCCGCCGTGGCCTCCTGCTGCATGCGGTCGATCTCCTCCGGGGACAGGGTGTCCAGGAGCTCCTGCTGCCCGGACCGCTCCCAGTGCTCCGGCCACCGTTCGCGGGCCTGCGCGCCGTAGCGCGCGGCGTCGAAGCCCTCGAACAGGTTCTCCGGTCTGCTGATTCTGGACATGCCGCTCTTCCTTTCGCTCCGTTCGAGTTCGGTGATGGTGCGGGCGACCATGCGGGCCACCGCGTCGAGCCGGTCGCGCTCCCGCAGCAGCCGCCGGTGGTGCTCGCGCAGCGCCGCCGCGGGGTCGGTGTGCCGGTCGACGATCTCGGCGATCTCGGGCAGCCCGAGGCCGAGCTCCCGCAGCACGAGGATCTGCTGCAGCCGCAGGAGCTGGTCCTCCTCGTAGTGGCGGTAGCCGTTGGCGCCGACCCAGGCCGGCCGCAGCAGGCCGATCTCGTCATAGTGGCGCAACGTCCTCGACGTCACGCCGGACATCCGCGCCACCTGCGCGATCGACCACGCCATGAACCCACCCGTCCCCGCTCTTCACCTAGCCGGATCTTCCGGCTCGCTACGACGGTAGGAGTTGACGTAACGGCAGAGTCAAGCGCGATCAGGCAGCGGGGAAGCCCCACTGTTGAACTTTACCTACTTGAATACTAGGTTTTTAGGGGTCGTAGCGCAGAACAGGAAGACCGCATGAGCCTCCAGTTCCTCTGGTACATCCCGAACCAGGCCCGGCCCGGGCATCGCGGCGACGACGCCGTCGCAGGTCACAACAGCCTGGCGACCCTCAGCAGCCACGCCGAGGCCCTGGAGCGGCACGGCTGGGCCGGGGCGCTCATCGGCACCGGCTGGGGGCGGCCCGACACGTTCACGGTGGCCACCGCGCTGGCCGCGCGGACGACCACGTTCCAGCCACTGATCGCGGTGCGGCCCGGCTACTGGCGCCCGGCCAACTTCGCCTCCGCCGCCGCCACCCTGGACCACCTCACCGGGGGCCGGGTGCTGGTCAACATCGTCTCGGGCAAGGACGACCTGGCGGCGTACGGCGACAGCGAGGGCGACCAGGCGCACCGCTACGCCCGTACCAAGGAGTTCATGCGGCTCGTACGCAGGCTCTGGACCGAGGAGCACGTCACCCACCACGGCGAGCACTTCAGCGTCACCGCCTCCACCGTGGTGCCGCGCCCGGCGGTGGTCGGCGGGCGCAGGCACCCCCGGCTCTACTTCGGCGGCGCCTCGGAGGCCGCCGAGCGGGTGGCCGCCACCGAGGCCGACGTCCAGCTCTTCTGGGGCGAGCCGCTCGACGGCATCGCGGCGCGCATCGAGCGGCTCAAGCAACTCGGCGAGCGGCTCGGGCGCGAACTCCCGCCGCTGGAGTTCGGGCTGCGGGTCACCACGCTGGTGCGCGACACCACCGAGCAGGCCTGGGCGGACGCCGAGGCCAAGGTCGCCAGGATGGCGCGGGGCGCCGTCGCCCGCGACGTCAACTGGCAGGCCGCCGTCGGCCAGCGGCGGCTGCTCGGCCTGGCCGAGCGGGGAGAGGTGCTCGACGACAACCTCTACACCGCCCCCGGCAGGTACGGCGGCGGCGGCGCGGGCACCACCTGGCTGGTCGGCTCGGCGGAGGACGTGGCGAAGTCGCTGCGCAACTACCAGGCCCTCGGCATCACCCACTTCGTGCTCTCCGACACGCCCTACCTGCCGGAGATCAAGCGCCAGGGCGACCGGTTGCTCCCGCTGCTGCGCGGCTGAACGAGTGCCGTGCGCCCTGCCCCCGGGCCTGCCCTGTTAGCGTCGGAGCATGTCAGAGGGTGCGGAGCACGGCGCGACGCCCCCGCGGGAACCTGCCGGATGGCGTCGCGCGCTCGTCGTGATCGGCATGATCGCGCTGTTCGCGGTCCTGCTGGCGACCGGCGTGCTGTCGTTCCTCCTGGTCAACGCGACGACCAGGTGAGCCTCCGGTCAGCGGCCCACGCTCTCCCTCCGGCGGGCGAGCCAGGTGACCAGCCACAGGACCAGGCCGATCGCGAGGAGCACGCCCGCGATCTGGTACTGGCCGGCCGGGCGGCCGGAGGACCAGGGCAGCACCAGGTACAGGCACGTGATCACGCCCAGCACGGGCAGGACGCGCCCGGCGTTGAAGTGCTCGGTCGTGGACTGGTCCTTGCGCAGGACGAGCACGGACACGTTGACGGCGGCGAAGACGGCGAGCAGGAGCAGCGAGGTGGTCCCGCCCAGCAGCGCCACCACCGGGCTCTCCGGGTCCAGCGAGACGAAGGTGATGAGCCCCATGGCGATGACGGTGGTGAACAGGATCGACGCCTCCGGCGTGCGCCGCCTGGGGTTCACCTTCGACAGGAAGGCCGGCAGCACGCCCTGCTTGCCCATGCCGTACAGGAGCCGGCTGGCCATCAGCATGTTGATCAGCGCGGAGTTCGCGACGGCGAACATCGAGATGAACGGCAGCAGGTCGGCGATCGGGAAGCCGGGGGTGGCGGTCTGCACCACGGTCGCCAGCGGGGTCTCGCTCTCGGCGAGCGTGCCGACGGGGACCACCGCCACGGCGCAGATGGACACCAGGACGTAGATCACTCCGGTGATGCCGAGGCCGGTGAGCATGATCCGGGGGAAGATCCGCGCCGGGTCCCTGGTCTCCTCGGCCATGTTGACCGAGTCCTCGAACCCCACCATGGCGAAGAAGGCCAGCGACGTCGCCGTGCTCACGGCCAGGAACACGCTCTTGTCGGCCGCGGTCTCGAAGGCGACGACCCGGGAGAAGTCGGCGTTGCCGCCGGCGATGAACCACATGCTGAGCAGGATGACCAGCAGCAGGCCGGAGAGCTCGATCGACGTGAGCACCACGTTGATCTTGACGCTCTCGCCCACGCCGCGCAGGTTCACGGCCAGGACCAGGAGCATGAAGCCCAGGGCGATCGCCAGGATGACGCCGTTGCCGACGTCGAGGCCGAACCCGGCGGCGAGGTTCGCGGCGAAGGCGCGCGAGGCCGCCGAGGCGGAGGTGATGCCGGAGCACATCACGGTGAAGCAGACGAGGAAGGAGACGATGTGCAGGCGGAACGCCTTGTGCACGTAGAGCGCGGCGCCCGCCGCCTGCGGATACTTCGTGACCAGTTCCAGGTAGGAGCAGGCGGTGATCGCCGCGACCACGAAGGCGATGGCGAACGGCAGCCAGGCCGCTCCTCCGACCTCACCGGCGACCTGGCCCGTCAGGGCGTAGATCCCGGTGCCGAGGATGTCGCCGATGATGAAGAGCAGCAGCAGGCCGGGGCCCATGACCCTCTTGAGGCCGGGCTGGTCGGCGTCATGCGCTTGCGCGGGACTGGAAGGACTGCTCTGGGAGGGGGCGGCCATGTGATCATCCCGGTCCGTCATCCCGCCAGCCTATGCTTTCACGGGCTTTCAGAGCTCGTGATTTCCGGAGTCAGTATTGGTTCATCTTGGCGTCCATGGCGAGCCCCGCGTCGATCACCTTCGCCGGCACGCCCTTGATGCCGATATGGTCCTTGGCGATCTGCCCGAGCGTGGGCAGGCTCTTGCGGTCGGGCCAGGTCTCCGGCCTCCACAGCGACGAGCGCAGGAACGCCTTGGCGCAGTGCATGTACAGCTCCTGGACCTCGACGAGCAGCGCCAGCCGGGGCCGCTTGCCCTTGACCACGAGGTCGTCGAAGAACGGCGCGTCCGACACGAGCGTCGCGCGCCCGTTCACGCGCAGCGTCTCGTTCATCCCCGGCACGATGAACAGCAGCCCGACGTGCGGGTTGAGCAGCACGTTGCGCAGGCTGTCGAGCCGCTGGTTGCCGGGCCGGTCGGCGAGCACGAGCCGCTGGTCGTCGAGGACCAGCACCGAGCCGGCGGGGTCGCCGCGGGGCGAGACGTCGCAGGTGCCGTCGGTGTTGGAGGTCGCGAGCAGCAGGAACGGCGAATGCGCGATGATCGTGCGCGCGTGCTCGTCGATCCGCGCGATGTCCTTGTCCCAGATGGTCTGCGGCGGCTCTTTCACGATCTCGCGGAGCTCGGCCTCGGTCGTCACCGTACGGATCTCAGAAGGTTGCACCACCCGAATATAGGCAAGCCTAACCTTCATAGTCGAGCTACGGGGAGAGGATGCCGCCCCCTCCCGATCACGTCCTGCGATGACCAGACGGGCCCGTCACCGCTGTGATCTGCGGCACTTCAGACCCTGAAACATTGCAGATCCTGAAATTTTTCCCTTAATCTCAGCATTGTGACCATCGTGGACAGTGCAGAGGAGCTGGGTCGCCGGGATCGAAAGAAGCTCGAGACCCGTGCGGCGCTGGAGCATGCTGCCCTGACGCTGGTCGCCGAACGCGGCCTGGCGGCGGTCACGGTGGAGGACATCGCGGAGGCGGTCGACGTCTCCTCCCGTACGTTCTTCAACTACTTCCCGTCCAAGGAGGACGCGCTCATCGGCTCGGGCCAGGCCTCGGCCGCCGAGCTGTGCGAGCGGCTGAACGCCGTGCCCGCGCGGGTGCCCGTCCTGGAGGCGCTGCGCCTGATGGCGCGGGCCGAGGCCGAGCACCTGCAGGAGCAGCCCGAGCGGTGGCTGCTGCGGCTGAAGGTGTTCGAGCAGAACCCGTCGCTGCTCCCCCGGCTCGTCGCCAGCGGCAGCGAGACCGAGCGGGCCGTGTCGGCCGCCGTCGCTCGCCGGGCCGGCGTCGAGCCCTGCACGAGCGGCTATCCCGAGCTCGCCACGGCGGCCGCCATGGCGGCCTTCCGGGTGGCGATGCTGCGCTGGAGCGCCGCCGGCGGGCGCCCGTCGCTGGCCGGTCTGGTGGACGAGGCCTTCGACCAGCTCGCCGCCGGCCTGCCCAACCCGTGACCGCCCCGGTCGCCCGTCCCCTTCCGTAAACGTTTCCGTACTGCCGGTGTCCGCAGGAGCCCGCGGATCGCGGGCCCTGCCCGCCTGAGAAATTCGCCTGAGAAATCGAGGAAAGATGACAGCCACCAGCGCGCAGCCCGAGCCCGCGGCCGCGACGCCCACGTCCAGAAGAAAGGTCCTGCAGGCGCTGTCAGGCCTGATGGTGGGCATGTTCGTGTCCATCCTGGCCTCGACGGTCGTGGCCAACGCCCTGCCCCGCATCATCACCGACCTGCAGGGCACGCAGACCGTCTACACCTGGATCGTCACCACGGAGCTGCTGGCCATGACGGCCACCGTGCCGCTCTGGGGCAAGATGGCCGACCTCTACAGCAAGAAGCTGCTGATCCAGCTCTCGCTCGGACTGTTCGTGGCCGGTTCCCTGATCGCGGGCCTGACGCCGAACGTGGAGATCCTCATCGTCAGCCGCGCCGTGCAGGGCATCGGCGCCGGCGGTATGACCGCGCTGTCGATGGTCGTGATGGCGGCCATGATCCCGCCGCGTGAGCTGGGCCGTTACTCCGGCATCTTCGGCGCCGTGTTCGGGATCGGCACCGTGGCCGGGCCGCTCATCGGCGGCGTGCTCGTGGACACCTCCTGGCTCGGCTGGCGCTGGTGCTTCCTGCTCGGCGTGCCGTTCACGATCGTGGCCATCATCCTCCTGCAGCGCACCCTCGACCTGCCCGTGGTGCGCAAGAAGGTCAAGGTCGACTACCTGGGCGCCCTGCTCATCACGGCGGGCGTCTCCACGCTGCTGATCTGGTCGTCGCTGGCGGGCAACCAGTTCGCGTGGGGCTCCTGGCAGACGGCCGTGCTCGTCGGCGGCGGTCTCCTCGTCCTCGCGCTGGCCGTCTTCGTCGAGTCCCGCGCGGCCGAGCCGATCATCCCCCTCGCCATCTTCAGGAACCGCACCGTCGCCCTCGCCACCATCGCCAGCGCGCTGGTCGGCGTGGCCATGTTCGGCGGCACGGTGTTCCTGTCGCAGTACTTCCAGGTGGCGCTCGGCAAGTCGCCGACGGTCGCCGGCCTGATGAGCCTGCCGATGGTGTTCGGCCTGCTGATCTCCTCGACCGTGGCGGGCCAGCTCATCACCAAGACCGGCCGGTGGAAGGGCTTCCTGGTGGCCGGTGGCGTCGTCATGCTCGGCGGGATGGGCCTGCTCGCCACCATCGACGGGCAGACCGGCTCGGTGATGCTCGGCGTCTACATGGCGGTGCTCGGCATCGGCGTGGGCATGCTCATGCAGAACCTGGTGCTGGCCGCCCAGAACGACGTGCCCGCCCAGGACCTGGGCTCCACCACCTCGGTGCTGACCTTCTTCCGCAGCATGGGCGGCACGATCGGCGTCAGCGCCCTGGGCGCCGTGCTGGCCAACCGGGTCACCACGCTGCTCACGGAGAAGCTCGGCCCGATGGCCGCCGCCGGCGGGGGCGGCGACACCCACGCCGTGCCCGACATCTCCAAGCTGCCCGCCCCGGTCGTCCGCGTCATCCAGGACGTGTACGCCACGGCCACGGCCGAGCTGTTCCTGATCGGCGTGCCGCTCACCGTGCTGGCGCTGGTGGCGGTGCTGTTCATCAAGGAGAAGCCGCTCGCCACGCTGTCGGGCGAGGAGCGGCTGGCCCGCGAGCGCGCCGAGGCCTCCGGTCACTGAGCCGGACCGGCCGGGCATCACGGTCCCCGGCGGGTCGCCGGCACGCGAGCCGGGCTCGCGCCGGCGGCCCCGCTGACCGCCGCCGCCCCGCCGCCCCGCTGCCTCGGCGGCCCAGCGGCTCAGCGGCTCAGCGGCTCAGCGGCTCAGCGGCTCAGCGGCTCAGCGGCTCAGCGGCTCAGCGGCTCAGCGGCTCAGCGGCTCAGCGGCTCAGCGGCTC
>NZ_JBFALF010000017.1:218695-266327 GCF_040656115.1 Nonomuraea sp. NPDC050202
TCGGCGGCTCAGCGGCTCGGCGGCTCGGCGGCCTGGGTGGTACCGGGCCGGGTTTGCCGACGGGTCCGGGCGGCGGCGCGTCAGGCGGCCGCGAGGGTTTGGCGCCAGTCGCGGACGTTCCCGTCCGCCCAGCGGTGCAGCAGCTCCGCGTCGTGGCTGATCGCCAGCACCCCCGCCCCCGCACGTTCCCGGTACGCCTCGATCCGCCCCACCAGGTGGGCCTGCGTCGAGGCGTCCAGCATCGTGGTCATCTCGTCGCAGATCAGGTAGCGGGGCTCCAGGGTCAGCGCCCGCGCCACGCAGGCCCGCTGGAGCTGCCCGTCCGACACCTCGTGCGGCCTGCGGCCGAACAGCTCGGGGGTCAGCCCCAGCTCCTCCGCCAGCTCGTGCGCCCGGTCCAGGGGCCGCCTGGCCGCGCGCAGCGGCTCGGCGATCACGTCGAAGAGGGTGAAGCGGGGGTCGACGGCGAGGCGGGGCTGCTGAAAAATCAGGCCGATCGCGGTGCGTTGCGGCGCCCGGTGCCGCCAGCCCGTCACCGCGCGGCCGTCCACGGTGACCGTGCCCGCCATGGGTTTCAGGAGCAGGGCCAGCACGCGGGCCAGCGTCGACTTGCCGCACCCACTGGGCCCCGCCAGGCCGACCACCTCCCCCGGGCGCACGGACAGGGAGACGCGGTCCAGCACTCGGTGGCGACCGAAGGAGACGGTGATCCCGTTGGCTTCGAGGCCGCCGGCCGCAGGTCCCCCGGTTTCCGGCCCGCCGGCTTCAGGCCCGCCGGCTTCAGGCTCGCCGGCTTCAGGCATGGTGCTTTCAGGCATGGTGGCAGGCCACCTTCTTCCCGTTCATGAGCGGCTGGTCCTCGCAGGCGGCGGTCGCCAGGGGGCAACGGGGCAGGAAGGCGCAGCCGTCCGGGAGGCGGGTGAGTTCCGGTGGCCGGCCGGGGATGGGGACGAAGCGGCGCGAGGGCAGCGCGTCCAGCAGGCCCCGCGAGTACGGGTGGAGCGGGCCCGAGAAGAACGGCTCCGCCTGCGACAGTTCGACGATGCGGCTGGCGTACATGACAGCGATCTCGTCGGCCACCCGCTCGGCGGCGCGCAGGTCGTGCGTGATGACCAGCACCGCGCGCCCGTCGTCGCACAGGCGGCGCAGCTCGGCCATGGTGGCGTCCACGAGCGGCCGGTCCAGCCCCGTGGTGGGCTCGTCGGCGACGATGAGCGGCGGGTCGCCGGCCAGGGCGAGCGCGTTGGCGACGCGCTGCGCCATGCCGCCCGAGAGCTGGTGGGGGTAGCGGTCCAGGTCATCGGGGCGCAGTCCGGCGCGGTCGGCGAGCAGGTCAGGGGTCTCGGTGCGACCAAGCTCCCGCAACGTCTCGGCGAGCTGGGCACGGGCGGTGCGAACCGGGGTGAGGTGCGCGGCCGGGCTCTGCGGGATGAGCCCGATGAGCCGCCCGCGCACCTGCCGCGCCAGCACCTTCTCCGGCGCCGCGACGAGATCGAGAGGGTCGTCACCCCCGTCCAGCCAGGCGTGGCCCGTGACGGTGGCGTTGCCGGGCAGGAGGCCGAGCAGGGCGTGCGCCATCACCGACTTGCCGCAGCCCGACTCCCCCACCAGCGCCAGGCACCGCCCCTCCCGCAGCTCGAACCGGGCGTCCGTGACGGCGTGCACCTCGGCGCCGGGAAGGTGGAACCGCACCGACAGGCCGTCCACACGCAGCTTCACAGGTTGAGCTCCGATCTCCACCGCGGGTTGGCGCGGTCGCGTACGTACTGGGCCAGCGACGACACCGCCAGCGTCGGCACCAGGATCAGCAGCCCGGGGAAGAGGCTGGACCACCAGTCGCCCGCCAGCAGCGACCGCTGCCCATCGTTGATCATGTTCCCGAGCGAGGCCAGATGCGCGGGCAGCCCGAGGCCGAGGAAGCTGAGCGCGGTCTCGTGCCAGATCGCGTGCGGGATCATCAGCACGGTCGCCAGGAGCAGTTGCGGCGCCAGGTTGGGCAGGAAGTGGCGGACGACGATGCGCAGCCGGCCGGATCCGCCGGAGACGGCCGCGTCCACGAACGGCCGCCCGCGCAGCGACAGCACCTCCGAGCGGACGATCCGGGCGGCGGTCGTCCAGTGGGTGACGGCCACGGACACGACCACGGCGGTGGCGCTGGGCGCGAACAGGGCCACGATGAAGATCCCGAACAGCAGGTGGGGCAGCGCGTTGAACCCGTCCACGACCCGCATGAGCAGGCGGTCGGCGATCCCGCCCGCGGCGCCTGCGGCGAGCCCGACGAGCCCGCCGATGAACACGCTGACCACCGCCGCCGCCAGGCCGACCAGCATCGAGACGCGCAGCCCGTAGATGGAGCGGAGCAGCACGTCCCGCCCGACCTCGTCGGTGCCGAACGCGTGGGCGGGGGACGGCGGCAGGCCGGCCGAGCGCAGGTCCACGAGCTGCTGGTCGAGTCCCGCGACGAGCGGCACCAGCACCACGGCCAGGACCAGCACGGCCAGCGTGCCGAGCGCGAAGCGGTGGCGGCGGGCCCGCCGACGCGCCCGTCCATCCGCACCGGCCCGCCGCAGGGTCCCTCCGGCCGCGCCCGGCCACCACCGCGCCCCTCCGGCCGTACCCGAGCGCCGCCCCGCCTTCCCCGTCCGGGTGACGTTCATCAGCTCACCCCGAGCACGCGCACGCGCGGATCGGCCACCGTGTACGCCAGGTCGGCCAGCAGGTTCCCGGCGACCACGGCTAGCGTGGCCAGCAGGGTCAGCGCGGCCAGCAGCGGGAAGTCCACCGCCAGGGCCGCCTTGATCGTCGTGCCGGCCACCCCTGGCCAGGAGAACACGGACTCCACCAGGATCGCCCCGGTGACCAGTTCGGGCACGCGCGCCCCCATGATCGTGATGAACGGCAGCAGCGCCGAGCGCAGCGCGTGCCGCAGCAGGACGGTGCGCTCGCGCAGCCCGCGCGCCCGCGCACCGGTGACGAAGTCCTCGCGCAACACGCCGATGACCGACTCGCGCACGAACAGCAGCAGCCACGACGACTGCGAGAACGCCAGCACCGCGACCGGCAGCACCAGGTGCCGCGCCAGGTCGGGCAGCGTGACGGTGGTGGAGGCGGCGTCGGTGAGGCCCCCCGCGGGCAGCCAGCCGAGCGTCACGGAGAACACCCAGATCGCCAGCAGCCCCACCCAGAACACCGGCGCGGCCTCGTTGGCGAAGGCCGTGCCGGTGACCAGCCTGTCCAGCCAGGAGTCACGCCGCCAGGCGGCCAGCGTGCCGACGGCCAGCCCGGCGGCCAGCATGACGACCAGCGCGCAGCCGACGACCAGCAGCGTCCAGCCGAGCCGTTCGCCGATCACCTGGGCGACGGGCAGCCGCAGCGAGCGGGACTCGCCGAGGTCGCCGGTGAGCAGGTTGCCGAGCCAGGTCGTGTACTGCTCCAGCAGGGGCCGGTCCAGCCCCCAGTTCGCCCTGATCCCGGCCATGATCTGCGGGTCGGTGACCATGGCCCGCTCTCCCAGGTACTGCCGTACGGGGTCGAACGGGGACGCCTTGGCCAGCGCGAACATCCCGAACGTCACGGCCAGCAGCAGCGGCACGGCGAACGCCAGCCGCCACAGCACGATCCGCATCCAGATCACGGGGCGGGCTTCCAGTTCACCACGGTGCCGAGCAGGCCGCCGGTGGCGTGCTCGTGGGCCTCGACGCCGGGGGTGAGGCCGCTCCAGCTCCCGCGTACGACGTAGGTGTGCTTGAGGTAGACCAGGTACAGCCAGACGGCGTCGTCGCTGATGCGCTGCTGCACCTCGTCGTAGACCTTCTTGCGCGCGGCGGCGTCGGAGGTGCTGCGGCCCTGCTCCAGCAGCCGGTCCACCTCGGGATCGGTGTAGTGGCCCGGGTTGAAGTAGCCCTGGCCGGAGTAGGCGGAGTGGAACAGCTCGTAGTTGGTGTAGTCGGGGTCGTACGGGCTGCCCCAGCCCATGATCAGCGCGTCCTTCGACATGCGGTGGTCGATGGCGTCCCAGTCGAGCCCGGCGAGCCGCACGTCGATGCCGATCTGCTTGGCGTCGGAGGCCACGGCCAGCGCCAGCTCCTTGCGCAGCGAGTCGCCCGCCGGGTACATGAGCGTGAACCTGGCGGCCCTGCCGTCCTTGACCCTGATCCCGTCGGCGCCGGCCTTCCAGCCGGCCTCCTCCAGCGTGGCGGTGGCCCTGGCCCGGTCGGGGGCGGCGGAGCCGGTGACGGCGGGGTTGTGCCAGTCGGTACGGGGGGCGATCGGCCCGAAGGCGGGCTCGCCCGCGCCGGCCAGGATTGCCGAGACCATGGCGCCCCGGTCCACGGCCAGGCCGAGCGCCTTGCGGATGGCCAGGTCTCCGGTGACGGGCTGCTTCAGCGGGAACATGACACCTCGGTAGTCGGCGCTGGGCACCTCGTGGACGGTGACGCCCCGCTGGTTCCTGAACCGGGCCACGGCCTTGGGCGGCAGCTCGGTGGCGGTGAACTCGCCGGCCGCCATCCGGGTGGCGCGGGCGTTGTCGTCGGTGGTGTACGCCAGGACGAGGTTCGTGATCGCGGGTTTGCCGCCCCAGTAACGCTCGTTGGCCTTCAGGGTGATCTTGTCGCCCTTGGCCCAGGAGACGAAGGCGTACGGCCCGGTCCCGATGGGACTACCCGACAAATCGGACTTGTCGGGAATGATGCCGAGGGTGGTGCGCTGCAGGATCGGTGCGTACGGATGCTTCAAGCGGAAGACGACCGTCCGGGCGTCGGGCGACTCGACCTTTTCGATGGCCGCGTAGTCGCCCCGGATCGGCGAATTGTTGCCAGGATCGAGCACCTGCTCGTAGGTGTAGACGACGTCGGCCCCGGTCAGCGGCCTGCCGTCGTGGAAGGTGACGCCCTGCCGCAGCTTGAACGTCACCTCCTCACCCTCCACCTCCGGCAGCGACTCCGCGAGCGCGGGCTGGAGCTTCAGGTCGGGCGTGCGCCGGACGAGGCCGTCGTACATCAGCGAGCCGCCGTCCACCGAGTAGCCGAGCACCGGATTGAGCGAATCGGGCTCCGAGCCCAGGCCCAGCACGGCGGTGTCCTGCGCGGCGGCCGTGGCGCCCGGCGGCACCTCCGAGGGCGCCGAACACGCGCTCAGCACCAGGACAACTGCCCCGAACAGGGCCGATCTTCGCCTCATGAAGGCGACATTAAAGCGATCATCTCGCTATTGCAATACATTCGCAATAGAGTCCATGGGGTGAGCAGACATCACCCGCTTCCGGATCACCGAAATTGCGCTCACCCCCGTGTACGTCCTGTGATAGATAGATGACAACCTGGGGTTAGCGCGCCCCACGGGTACATCCGGCTAATGTCTCCGCTACCTGAGAAAGCACGGGCGAGTTCGGAGGACCGGTCATGGGCGACTCCACCGTCGGCACGTCCCATTCGTCCGCGCGCGGCAATCGCGCCCGAGGTTCGGGAGAGGCAGGCGAGGAGCCGGAGCTGCGCCGGCTGCTGGCGGGGCTGACCGCCGTCAGGGACGGCGACTTCCGCACGAGGCTCCCCGACGACGCCGACGGGCTGCTCGGCGAGATCGCCTCGGTCTTCAACGGCATGGTGGACCAGCTCTCCCTGTTCACCTCCGAGGTGACCCGGGTGGCCCGCGAGGTCGGCACCGAGGGACGGCTGGGCGGCCAGGCCGAGGTGCCCGCGGTCTCCGGCACCTGGAAGGACCTCACCGAGTCCGTCAACGCGATGGCGGGCAACCTCACCGACCAGGTACGCAGCATCGCCCAGGTCACCACGGCGGTGGCCCGCGGCGACCTGTCGCAGAAGATCACCGTGCACGCGCGCGGCGAGATCCTGGAGCTGAAGAACACCGTCAACACGATGGTCGACCAGCTCTCCTCCTTCGCCGCGGAGGTCACCAGGGTGGCCCGCGAGGTCGGCACCGACGGCAGGCTCGGCGGCCAGGCCGACGTCAAGGGCGTGGCCGGCACCTGGCGGGCGCTGACCGACTCGGTGAACTTCATGGCCGGCAACCTCACCGACCAGGTACGCAACATCTCGCAGGTCGCCACCGCCGTGGCCCGCGGCGACCTGTCGCAGCGGATCACGGTCTCGGCCCGCGGCGAGATCCTGGAGCTGAAGAACACCCTGAACACGATGGTCGACCAGCTCTCCTCGTTCGCCGACGAGGTGACCAGGGTGGCCCGCGAGGTCGGCACGGAGGGCAACCTGGGCGGCCAGGCCACGGTCAGGGGCGTGTCCGGCACCTGGAAGGACCTGACGGAGAACGTCAACGTCATGGCCTCCAACCTGACCAACCAGGTGCGCAGCATCGCCCAGGTGGCCACCGCCGTGGCCCGTGGCGACCTGTCGCAGAAGATCACCGTCGAGGCCAAGGGCGAGGTCGCGGCCCTGGCGCAGACGATCAACACGATGGTCGACACGCTGAGCGCGTTCGCCGACGAGGTCACCAGGGTGGCCCGCGAGGTCGGCACGGAGGGCCAGCTCGGCGGCCAGGCCCGCGTCCCGAACGTGGCCGGCACCTGGAAGAACCTCACCGACAACGTCAACTCCATGGCCGACAACCTGACCAACCAGGTGCGCAGCATCGCGCAGGTCACCACGGCCGTGGCCAGGGGCGACCTGACCCGCAAGATCGACGTGGACGCCCGGGGCGAGATCCTGGAGCTGAAGACCACGATCAACACGATGGTCGACCAGCTCTCGTCGTTCGCCGCCGAGGTGACCAGGGTGGCCAGGGAGGTCGGCAGCGAGGGCAGGCTCGGCGGCCAGGCCGAGGTCGAGGGCGTCTCCGGCACCTGGAAGCGGCTGACGGAGAACGTCAACGAGCTGGCCGGCAACCTCACCCGCCAGGTCCGCGCCATCGCCGAGGTGACCAGCGCGGTCACCTCCGGCGACCTGACCAGGTCGATCACCGTGGACGCCGAGGGCGAGCTGGCCGACCTGAAGGACAACATCAACTCGATGGTGAAGTCTCTGCGCGAGACGACCAGCGCCAACGAGCAGCAGGACTGGCTGAAGTCCAACCTGGCCCGCATGTCGGGCCTCATGCAGGGGCACCGCGACCTGGCCACGGTGGCCGAGCTGGTGATGAACGAGCTGGCGCCGCTGGTCTCGGCCCAGTACGGCGCGTTCTTCCTGGCCGAGGAGAGCGAGCTGCAGCTCATCAGCGCCTACGGCTACCCGGCGGACCCGGAGCGGCCGACCCGGTTCAGGATCGGCGAGGCGCTGGTCGGGCAGGCGGCGCGCAGCCGCAGGACGATCTCGATGACCGACCTGCCGCCCGGCTACATCACGATCTCCTCGGGGCTGGGCAGGACCGACCCCACGTCGGTGATCGTGCTGCCCATCGTGGTCGAGGAGCAGGTGCTGGGCGTGATCGAGCTGGCGTCGGTGCAGGCGTTCACGCCGGTGCACCGGGCCTTCCTCGACCAGCTCATGGAGACCATCGGGGTCAACCTCAACACGATCGTGGCCAACGCGCGCACCGACGAGCTGCTCAAGGAGTCGCAGCGGCTGGCCTCGGAGCTGCAGGCGCGCTCGGAGGAGCTGCAGAGCCAGCAGGAGGAGCTGCAGCGCTCCAACGCCGAGCTGGAGGAGAAGGCGACGCTGCTGGCCCGCCAGAACCAGGACATCGAGACCAAGAACCTGGAGATCGAGCAGGCCAGGCAGGAGCTGGAGGCGCGGGCGCACCAGCTCTCGCTGGCCTCCACCTACAAGAGCGAGTTCCTCGCCAACATGAGCCACGAGCTGCGCACCCCGCTCAACTCGCTGCTCATCCTGGCCCAGCTCCTCGCCCAGAACCACACCCGCAACCTGACGCCCAAGCAGGTGGAGTACGCCGGGATCATCCACTCGGCCGGCTCGGACCTGCTGCAGCTCATCAACGACATCCTCGACCTGTCGAAGGTCGAGGCGGGCAAGATGGACATCAACCCCGAGTGGGTGCAGCTGCGCAAGCTGCTCGACTACGTGGAGGCCACCTTCCGGCCCATGACGGGCCAGAAGAGCCTCGCCTTCCGCGTCACCACCGCGCCGGGTGTGCCCGCAGAGCTGCTCACCGACGACTCCCGGCTGCGCCAGGTGCTGCGCAACCTGCTCTCGAACGCCGTCAAGTTCACCGAGACGGGCAGCGTGGAGCTGCGCATCGAGCCGGCCGCGCCGGGCGAGCTGCCCGTCACCGTACGCCCGAACGGCCCCGCCATCGCGCTGCGCGTCATCGACACCGGCGTGGGCATCCCCGAGCAGCAACTGGAGGTCATCTTCGGCGCGTTCCAGCAGGCGGACGGCACGACGAGCCGCAAGTACGGCGGCACCGGGCTCGGCCTGTCGATCTGCCGCGAGATCGCCTACCTGCTGGGCGGCGCCATCACCGTGCAGAGCACGCCCGGGCAGGGCAGCGTGTTCACGCTGTTCCTGCCGGTGGCGCGGCCCGGGTTCGAGGTCGTGCCGGCGGAGGGCGAGCCCGCGCAGCCGGCGGAGCGGGCGCCGGTGGCCACGCGGCGGCTGCTGGTCATCGAGGAGCGCCGCAACGGGCTGCTGTCACTGGTGTCCGAGAGCGTCGTGGGCGATCTGGCCGGCACGCGCGACCACGACGGGACGATGGAGGTCGTCACGGCGGCGGGCGCGGAGGATGCGGCCGTCATGCTGGGCGGTGAGCCCTGTCACTGCATCGTGCTGGACCTCAGCATGCCGGACATGTCGGCTTATCACCTGCTGGACCTCATGGACCGCGACCCGCGCCTGCACGGCGTTCCGGTGCTCGCCTACAACAGCTGGCGCTCGCAGGCGCAGGAGGAGGTGAGCCTGGCGCACCAGCCGCTGGAGCTGCTGTCCAGCCTGGACGAGCTGCGCGAGCGCATCGCGCTGCACCTGACCGCCAACCAGCCGGGCGACGTGCTGCCCCTGGTCAGGACCGGGACGGTGGGCGAGGCGGCGGCCCGCGAGATCGACAACACCCTCGCCGGGCGCACCGTCCTGGTGGTGGACGACGACGCCCGCAACCTGTACGCGCTGACGAGCATGCTGGAGATCCACGGCATCAACGTGCTGCACGCCGAGAACGGCCGCAAGGGCATCGACATGCTGACCGACCACGCGGAGACCGACCTGATCCTGATGGACGTCATGATGCCGGAGATGGACGGCTACACGGCGACGGAGACGATCAGGTCCATGCCGCAGTACGCCGACCTGCCGATCATCGCGGTCACCGCCAAGGCGATGCCGGGCGACCAGGAGAAGAGCCTGGCGGCGGGGGCCAGCGACTACGTGACCAAGCCGGTGGACGCCGACCATCTCATCGAACGCATCCAGCACTGGATGGACCCGTCCTGACGACCTCGCGAGGAGCGGCGACGTGCACGCAGACGACCAGGCGACTCCTCCCCACACCCCCACGACCCCTGCCTGGGACGCCGGCGCGCCCGGCCAGGGCGGATGGCATGACGGATGGCATGACAGCGCCGCCCGGGGAGACAGCGTCGGGGAGGCCGTGGGACGGGACAGCGGTGAGGAGGGCGCGGGGGAAGGTGATCTGGGAAGGCTGGCGGCGACCGTCGAGCGGCTGCGGCGGCAGGCCGAGCGGGCGCGGCGGGAGGCCGCCGGCCACGCCCTGATCGAGCTGGCCAAGGGCGTGCTGCTGGAACGGCTGCAGTGCGGCCCGGCGCAGGCGGCCGAGCAGCTCGCCACGCTGGCCGGCAAGGCCGGCGTGTCCCGGCTGGAGGTGGCCGCCGACATCGTCAACGAGGTCGCCAGGGACCGCATCGGCGCGGCGGGCGAGTCCGACCCGGAGGTCTCGGTGCGGCTGCGCTCCGCCGAGAGCGCCGCGCTCGGCGCCCGCGACACCCAGGTGGTGGCCGTCGCGCTGCTGGAGCACGCGCTGACCCCGCTGGGCGCCACGGCGGTGGCGGTGTGGGCGGCCGAGCCGGGCGCCGCGCTCAGCCTGGCCGGGTACGCCGGCTTCGGCCCGGAGGAGGCCAGGCGCTGGCGGCACGTCCCGCCGGGCGTGATCACCCCGGCGGGGCGGTCGCTGACGGAGCGGCGGCTGATCTGGCACGCCGGCGCGGGCCTGCCCGCCATCGGCCGGCTCGTCGCCGGCGGCGGCAGGGTCACGGTGCCGATGACCATGGCCGGCCGGGTGCTCGGCGTGCTGGAGATCTGCTGGCCGCACGCGCTGCCCCCGCACCCGCCCAGGCTCGAACGGCAGATCGAGGCCATGGCCGAGCTGTGCGCGCACACGCTGGACGCGCCGTTCGCGCCGCTGACGCCGTCCGCCCCCGCGCTGTCGGAGATCGTGGACCTGGCCGACGCGCTGCCCGACCCCGCCCTGGTGCTGCAGGCGCACCTGGACGCCAGGGGCGAGCCGGCCGACTTCCGGATCAGGCACGTCAACGAGCGCATCGCGGGCGGTGACGGGCTGCTGCTGGAGGCGTACCCGCTGGTGCCGGGCGGGCTGCTGCTGGAGGCCTACCCCCGGGCGGCGGGCGGGCTGTTCACGCGGCTGCTGCAGGTGCACGCCACGGGCCGGCCGTTCCGCGCCGAACGGATGACGTTCGGCATGAGCACGACGGGCGTGGCCGACGTCAGCCTCACCCGGCACGGCGACAGCGTGCTGATGGTGTGGCGCGACCACGACGAGGACGCGCGGCTGGCCGGGCTGCTGGCGCACGCCCAGCGGCTGGGCCGCATCGGCGGCTTCGAGGAGAGCGCGGTGACCGGCCAGATCACCTGGAACGCCCAGCTCTACTCCCTGTACGGCATGGCCCCCGGCGACCGGCCGATCCCGCTGGAGCGGCTGCGCGACCACGCCCATCCCGACGACGAGATCGCGATCGGCCGCTTCCTGCGCACGGTGCTGCACCACCGGCGCTTCGCGGCCGTGGCGTTCCGGCTGGTGCGCCCCGACGGGATCACCCGCCACATGCGGGTGGTGGCCGAGCCGGTCTTCGGGCCGGAGGGGCGGCTCATGGCGGTGCGGGGCGCGTACCAGGACATCTCCTCGCAGCACTGGACGGAGGTCGCGCTGGCGGTCACCCGCGACCAGCTCGCCCACACCGAGGAGCGCTCCGCCGCGAGCAACCGCCTGGCCCTGCAGCTCCAGCAGGCGATCATGCCTCCCTCGCACGGCACGATGGACTCCTTCGGCCTGCACATCGCCGTGCGCTACCGGCCGGCGCAGAAGGAGGACCTGGTCGGCGGCGACTGGTACGACGCGGTCGCGCTGCCGTCCCAGCGCGTGCTGCTGTCGGTGGGCGACGTGGCCGGGCACGGCGTGGAGGCGGCCACGGGCATGGTGATCCTGCGCAACGCGCTGCGCGGCCTGGCCACGACCGGCGCGGGCCCCGCGCAGATCATGGACTGGCTGAACCAGGTCGCCCACCACCTCGCCAACCGGATGACCGCGACCGCCGTGTGCGCCCTGTACGACCCGCCCACCCGCGTCCTGCGCTGGGCCAGGGCCGGCCACCTGCCGCCCATCCTGCTGCGTGACGGGAACGGCTCGGAGCTGCCCATGGTCAAAGGGCCGCTGCTGGGCGCGTTCGCCGACGCCCGGTACGAGGAGGGCCGGGTCCAGTTGCGGGCCGACGACACGCTGCTGATGTACACCGACGGGCTGATCGAGCGGCGCGACCACAACCTGCGCCACGCCCAGGACCAGCTCCTGACCATCGCCGGGCGCTTCGCCGCCACGCTCGACCACCGCCTCGACGATCTGCTCACCCACTGCAACTCCGACACCGACGACGACACCTGCCTCATCGGCGTGCACCTGAGCTGACCGCACCCGCTGCCCGGTCGCGCGGCCAGGTTGCCCAGTCCCGGTCGCCTGGCCCCGTTGTCGGCCGGGTGGCTCACTGGGCATCCTTGGTCCGGTGGACTTCAGGAACGCCGACCTGCTCCTGGCCGACGCGCGGGCCCTGCTGGACGAGCATGCCTCCGTCCGCGCGCAGGCGCGGCACGCCCTCGGCGCGCTGCGCCGCGACGTGGCCAGGGCCGGGCTGGAGGCGGTGCCGGTCTCGCGGCTGAAGGACGTGACCGGCGGGCGGCTGCGCGTCGGCGCGCTGGAGAAGGCCGGGCTCGCCACGGTGCGGCAGGTGCTGGAGGTCACGCCGTACGAGCTGCAGTTGCTGCCGGGGATCGGCGCGCGGACGGCGGGGCAGATCCACGCGGCCGCCCGGCAGATCGAGCAGGCCGCCGCCGAGGCCGCGAGCCTGCGCCTGGACGTGGACCGGCCCGACCACCACACCACGGAGCTGGTGGTCGCGCTGCACCGCCTGGTGGGTGCCGGCCCGGACCTGCCCCGGGCGCTCGGCGCCGCCGGCGACCTGGCGGGACGGCTGGCGCCGCTGCTGGCAGAGGCGCGGCCCGCGCGCAGCAGGCTGCGGATGATGGTCACGCTGCCGGCGCGGCGCCGCCGGGCGCGGGAGGCGGCCGGGGCCATCGAGGACCTGCTGGCCGGCGCCGCCGCGACGCGGCTGCTGCTCGCCCAGGTCACGACCGACCTGCTGCGCCCGCCGGCCCGCGACTTCGAGGCGTGGGCGGACTTCGAGTCCCGCTCGCCGGAGTACTTCGCCCTGCTGGCGGAGCTGGCCGGCGAGCCGCTCGGCACCGGGCAGGGCATGCTGCCGGACGACCTGGCGGCCAAGGTCGCCGCGCAGCCGCTGGACGACAGCCACCGGCGCGTGTCCCTGCGCGGCTACCAGGCGTTCGGGGCCCGCTTCGCGCTCGTCCAGGAGCGCGTGATCATCGGTGACGAGATGGGGCTGGGCAAGTCGATCGAGGCCATCGCGGCGCTGGCGCACCTGCGGGCGTCCGGCGACACGCACTTCCTGGTGGTCTGCCCGGCCAGCGTGCTGATCAACTGGGTGCGGGAGATCGGCTCGCGCAGCACGCTGCGCGCCTACCCGCTGCACGGGCCCGACCGGCTCGCGGCCCAGCGGGAGTGGCTGCGGCAGGGCGGCGTCGCGGTGGCCACCCTGGACGGGCTGCACCGGGTCGGGAGCGCGGAGCCCCCGGAGCCCCCGGAGCTGCCGGAGCTGCCGGAGCTCGGCATGCTGGTCGTGGACGAGGCCCACTACGTGAAGAACCCGGAGACCAAGCGGTCGCGGGCGGTCGCCGCCTGGTGCGGGCGGACGCGGCGGGTGCTGTTCCTGACCGGCACGCCGATGGAGAACCGGGTGGAGGAGTTCCGGACGCTGATCTCGTACCTGCGGCCGGACCTGGCCGCCGGGCTGCGCAGCAGCGACGTGGTGGCGGGGGCGCAGGCCTTCCGCAAGGCGGTCGCGCCCGTCTACCTGCGGCGCAACCAGCAGGACGTGCTGGCGGAGCTGCCGGAGCGGGTGGAGGCCGACGAGTGGGTGGAGTTCAGCGGGGCCGACTTCGAGGCGTACCGGGAGGCGGTGGCCGCGGGCAACTTCATGGCCATGCGCCGCGCCGCCTACGCCGAGCCGGCCACCTCGGCCAAGCTCAAGCGGCTGCTGGAGCTGGTCGGGGACGCCGAGGCCAACGGGCTGAAGGTGGTGGTGTTCTCCTACTTCCGCACGGTGCTCGCCACCGTGGGGGCCGCGCTGGACGGGCGGGCGCACGGGCCGCTGTCCGGGGACGTGAGCGCCGAGCGGCGGCAGCGGGTGGTGGACGAGTTCTCGGCCGCCGCCGGGCACGCGGTGCTGCTCAGCCAGGTGCAGGCGGGCGGGGTGGGGCTGAACCTGCAGGCGGCGTCGGTGGTGATCCTGTGCGAGCCGCAGGTCAAGCCGAGCATCGAGGCGCAGGCGGCCGGCCGGGCGCACCGGATGGGGCAGGTGCGCCGGGTGCAGGTGCACCGGCTGCTCACCGTGGACTCGGTGGACCAGCGCATGCTGGACATCCTGCGCCGCAAGTCGGCGCTGTTCGACGCCTACGCCAGGCGCAGCGACCTGGCCGAGTCCACGGGCGAGGCGGTGGACGTCTCGGAGCAGTCGCTGGCCAGGCAGGTGATCGAGGAGGAGCAGCGCCGCCTGCTGCCCGGCTGAACCCGGCTGCTGGGAGCGCCTGCCGGATGAAGCCGGCTCGCTGAGGGCGCCTGCCGGGCGATCAGCCCCCGCCGAAGCAGACCCCGCCGGGCGATCAGCCCCCGCCGAAGCAGACCCCGCCGGGCGATCAGCCTCCGCCGAAGCAGACGCCGCCGCATCAGCCCGCGCCGAAGCAGACGAACGTGCACGCGGGCTCCCCTTCCGCGGCCGCCGCGAGCGCGTCGGCGGGGGACGCGCCGAGCGCCACGCCCCGGTGGTAGGCCATCATGACCTGCTCGGCCACGGCGTCGGGCACGCGGGTGAGGCTGGAGATCACGGTGGAGGTGCCGAGGTAGAGCAGGGCCGCGGTGAAGCCCAGCAGCTCGTCGCCCGCCCTGACCACCGCCTGCCCGACGTCGCACGCCGACAGCACCACGTGTCCCGGTGTCCTGTCCAGGCGCTGCAGGTCGTGGGCCATGAGAGGGCCGTCGGCCAGGTCGAGGCGGGAGAAGAGCACGTTCTCGCGCTCGTGGTGGCCGTGGGTGGCGAAGTGGGCGAAGGACGCGCCGTCGAGCGCGGCCAGGGTGGCCGACACGGTGGCCAGCTCGCCCCGGAGCGTACGCGCCTTCGGATGCACCGCGCCCAGCCGCTCGATCTCCCGATCGGCGTGCTCCAGGTCGGGCCCGGCGACCAGGACGGAGGAGCTGCCGTCCCGGACGAACGGCTCCGCGGCGCGCCTGGCCGCCAGCCAGACCAGCGCGGACGGCGCCACCGCCAGCGGCCTGCCGCGCAGGGTGGGCAGCAGCCCCCAGGGCACGGCGGACAGGCCCATGGTCGGGATCAGCACGATCCCCCTGGCGCCGGACAGCGCCTGCCGCAGCGGCGCTCCGAGCGCGCCTGTGAGCACGCCGAGCTGGCGCTGGACGGAGGCCTCGATCACCGCTTTCAGCGCGGGCCGCAGGTTGCGTCCCGCCTGGGCGTTGAGGTCGCCCGCCAGGCGGCGCGCGGCCTCCGCCACCGGCTCGTACGCGCTGAGCCTGTGCAGGTGGCAGCGGCCGTCCACGAGCACCAGGGCGAGCAGCCCGCCGCCCACGTTGAGCAGGCTGACCATGGCGAGCCCGTCCTCGGCCAGCGCCTCCTGCACCGCCGCGACCGGGGCGGGGGCCAGCCGCTCGCCGACGCCGGGGAGCTGCCAGCCGCGCTCCCTGATCACCTGCTCCAGCTCCAGGCAGCGCCTGCGCAGGGCCGGGCGGCGGCGGCCCGCGGCCTCGTCGGCGTGCATCTGCTGGGCGAGCTGGCGCAGCTCGGCCAGCGCCTCGGCGGTCTGCTCGTCCTCGGGCGCCCGCGTCGGCCTGAACCTGAACGCCTGCGCCCTGCACCGCTCGGACCAGGCGAACACCTGCCGCGGCGAGCCTCCTGCCAGGGCCGCCCTGAGCCCGTGACCGGCCAGGTCGGCGCCCAGGGCGGCGACGCCGGTGAGCATGTCGAGGCTGCCCAGCCGGCCGCGGTGGGAGTCGATGAGCGCCAGCCCTTCGCGCACCTTGCGCAGCGCCTGCCCGCGCCGGCCCTGGGCGCCGGCCAGCTCGGCCTCCGCCAGCCGCCGCATCAGCCGCACATCGAGCGGCTCCCCCTTGGACCGGCGGCCCGGACGCGAGGGAGGGGACGGGGCACCCAGCGGCAGACCGTCCAGCGGCAGAACGTCCGGCGGTGAAACGTCCGGCGGCGGGGATGGGGGTTGGGCGGTGGCGGTGGATGCGGTGGCGGTGGATGCGGCGGCGGTGAGGTGGCCTGCGGCGATGAGGGCGCGTACCGAGACCAGGCGGGCCATCTCGCCGTCGTCGGGCATGCCGAGCTCGGCGAAGCGGGCCGCCAGGTCCCAGGCGCGCCTGGCCACCGACCGTGGGGCGGTGCCGCGGGCCAGGTCGGAGCGCAGGCGCATGAGCTCCGCGCGTCGGGCCCAGGTCGCGCTGCCCCGGCGGCGGAAGTGCGCCTCCGCCCGCCTGGCCCAGTCGCGGGCCTCGGCGTGCCGCCCGGCGTCGAGCGCGCACTGGGCCCTGGCCAGCTCGGCCTCGGCGTAGTCCTGCATCAGGCGCTGCCTGCGGAAGCCGTCGATGGCCTGGTCAAGCGTGTGCCCGGCCTCGTCGGTCAGGCCCACGGCGAGCAGCGCGCGGGCCCGGTCGAGCGCGAGCACGGGCAGGAAGCCGGGGTTGACGTCCTGGTAGAGCCGCTCCACCCGGGCGAACACGCTCAGCGCGGCCGGCACGTCGCCGAGCAGCAGGTCGCAGTAGCCGTCATTGTGCAGCGCCTTGGCCGCGAGCACGGGGTGGTCGTGGGTGTGCGCGAGCTGGGCGCTCCTGCGGGCGTCGTCCCTGGCCTGGCGGATGTGCCCGGTGGCGATGTGGATGACCGACCGGTTGAGCAGCACCCTGGCCAGCTCGACGCGGTCGCCGTCGAGCTGCAGCAGGGGGGCGGCGATGTCCAGCTCGCGCAGCGCCTGGGTGCTGGAGCCCATGCGCAGGTGCATCAGGCCGCGCTGGGCGTGCACGATGGCCAGCTCCCCGGCGGGGGCCCGGCGCTGGGCCTCGTCGAGCAGTTCCATTCCGAGCTCGCTGCGGCCCAGCTCGGCCTCGGCGTGCGCGAGGCTGGTCAGCAGGCGGGCGAGCAGATCGTCGTCGTCGGCAACGAGGGCACTGCCTCCCGAGGCGCGGCCCGCCGTGGATCCCGCCACCGTGGAGCCGCCCGCCGTGGAGCCACCTGCCGTGGAGCCACCCGCGCGGGGGCCGTTGGCCGGGGTGGCCCAGCCGACCAGGGCGAGGGCCCGGCGGAGCCTGCGGGCGGCGAGGGCCGGGCGGCCGTTGTCGGTCGCCTCGACGCTGAGCCTGTGCAGGCGCTCCGCCTGCTCTCGGACAGTGCCCGCACGCCTGCTGTCGCGCATCCGGCCTCGCGGTGGTCAGAGGATGAGTGAGGGCGTCACCGCCAGTATCGTCGCCTGCGCCGGATCATCAAGCCCCTGGCGCACCACGAGTTGCGACAGCCCTCTCGGCACCACGTCGAGCACGAACCGCCCCTGGTCGTCGGCCCTGACGACGTGGGCGCCCCCGCCGCAGCGCAGCTCCACCAGGTGGTCGCCGGGGGGCGCGAGCCAGCCGTCCACGCGGACGGCGTGGTCGTCACGCGCGCTGACGCTGATCATGATGGTGAGGATCTCGCTGTCGAAGGTGATCGTCCGGCTGTCCTCGCCACCCCGAACGCCGGCGGGCAGCACGTCCTCCTCCTGCGGCCGCAGCACCTCGAACTCGGGCGATTCCAGGGCCAGGGCGAACTGCAGGCGTTCGACGAGCGTCGCGGGCACGGGATCGACGACGCGGTAGACGTTCGCGATCTCCTCGGCGAGGTGCTGGTCCTCGGGGGGGAAACGGGGGTGATCCCCTTGGGCCGTGTTCATCAGGAACTCCAATCCGGGTCCTTCGCGAGCAGGAGGCGCAACTTCGCGAAGCACCGGCCGCGCGTGGGCCCGATGCTGCCCATCGGCATGCCGAGCGCGGCGGCCACCGCGTCGTAGTGGGGCCGCGGCACGAAGGCGATGATCCTCAGCAGCTCGGCGCACCGCTTGGGCAGGCTCTCGACCGCGTGCCAGAGCGCGCGCCGCCGCTCGTCGTCCACGAGCAGCTCGTCGGGGGTGAGCACGCTGTCGGGCAGCTCGTCGAACGTGTCGTCCCCGGGGAGGTCGTCCTTGCGCGAGGCGCGGCTGACCCGCCACGCCTCGCGGCGGGTCGTGGTGACGAGCCATTCGATCAGCGCGGCGGGAACGGAGATGGCGTGCAGGTGCCGCAGCAGGGTGAGCCAGGTGGTCTGGATGACGTCCTCGGCGGCCTGCTGGGTCAGGCCCTGGTTCCGCGCGGTGTGCCAGAGCACGGGGGTCAGCTCGGCGACGATGGCGTCGAGCGCGCCGCTGTTGCCCTGCCGCGCCTCGATGAGCAGCGCGGCGAGCCGGTCGCGGCGCTGGCCGCGGGCGGTGGGCGCACGTTCGAGTGCGGGGTCGCCGGTCATCAGATCGGTACGACTTCCGGCCGCGCGGCCTTGTCGTTGATCATCGTGTCGACGACCGTCCTGGCCCGTTCGACCCGGTCGACGCCCACCTGCTGGACCGTCTTGGTCAGCTCGGCGGCGATGGCGCCCGCGACGATCGGCGCCGCGAACGACGTGCCGCTCCAGGCGCAGTGCGTCCCCATGGCGTCGCAGTCGAGCGAGGCGCGCTCGCCGGTGCTGAGCGTGGCGTTCTGGGCGCCCCTGAACTGGGGCGGGAACGTGCTGACGACCATGGCGCCGGGCGCCCGCCACCGTACGGCGGGGTGCTCGTTGCTGAAGATGGCGATCGTCCCGTCGGGGTTCTTGGCGGCGACGCCGAGCATGGGCGCGAGCGGCGGCCCGGGGACGGCCGTGTCCGACAGGGCGGCGAGGTAGAACGGCCGGGTGGTGGCGTAGTTGCCGGCGGCGTTGACGACGATGACGCCGCGCGCCCGAAGCTGGTTGACCTTGTCGAACAGCGCCTGCATGGCCGGGCTGCCGGTTTCCGCGAAGCCGCCGAAGGAGCAGCACAGCACGTCCACGGCCTGCCCGCCGTCCAGCAGCTCCACCAGGCGGTCGAGCGCGGCGTGCACGGCCTCGCCGGGGACCACGCCGTCGCTGTGCATGACCTTGTACATCAGGACGCGGGCGTCGGGCGCGATCTGCGCGATGAGGCCGGCCAGCATGAGGCCGTGGCCGGTGTGCGAGTTGAGGGTGCCGACCAGCGGGTTGGGCAGCTGGCCGAGGTCCTCGTACCCGACGAGCTTGGCGATGTCGCGGCCCTGGTAGGCGGGGTGGGTGTCCTCGATGAGCTGCTGCCCGTCCGGGTCGACGGTCAGGAACGCGTCGGGGTCGGTCACGGGTTTGAACCAGGGGTGCGCGGCCACGCCGGTGTCCAGGGTGACCACGGTGATCCTGGGCCCGCCGAGCTCTTCGAGCGTGCGGCGGCGCGGCGGCCCGGCCACCACGGTGACGGGGACGCGGCCGTAGCCGGGGCGGCTGTTCCCGCCGTGCTCCTCGGTCACGGCGTGCCCGCTGGTGGCGGGCTCGCCACCGAGGGCGAGCGAGCCGATGCCGCTGGTGGCCGAGCCCACGAACAGGTGGTCCAGCGAGATCTTCTCCAGGCCCTCCCTGTCGGCCGGGGTGGCGTCCTGCTCGCGCAGGGCGCGGCGCACGGCCCGCAGGGCCGGCCAGGCGTCCGCCTTGACGTCGCGGGCTCCCCCGGCGACGGTCAGGACGGCGGGCAGCCAGGCGGTCTCGCGGCCGGGCTCCCTGCGGCGGGCGCGCTCGACGCTCTCCTCCGAGAGCTTGAGCCCGACATCGGCCAGCGCCGTGTTGATCCAGTCCGTGTCGTCCCGGCTGACGAGCAGGTGCGCGGGTACGAGGAGCACGTCCGCGCGGTAGACCGTCGAGTCGGGCCGGGTCTCGCCGTCGTCCAGGCCGACGGCCCACGGGTCGAGGACCTTGGCTCCGTGCCGGTCCAGGATCTCCCGGGGGAGGGTGAAGCCCTGCCAGGACGGCCCGAACTTCTCGGTGGGGCCGGCTTTGGCTGCTTCGGGGATGTAGTCGATGGTCATACGCCGTCTCCGTTCTTCCCTCTGTGGCCTACGAGAGCGGATCGGGAGCGCCGATACGCGCAGCCGTATAACGGAATGGTCACGTTCTCCGGCCGCCGGCGGCACGGCCGCGCCGCCCGCCCAGGTCGCGACCTGATCAGGCACCCATGGCGGCGCGCAGCATCGGCAGGGCCCGCTCCAGCGCCCGCTCCCAGTAGGGCCAGGTGTGCGTGCCCGCCCCGTAGAAGTCGGTGGTGATCTCCGCGCCCGCCGCCCGCGCCCGCTCGGCGAAGACCGTCGCCTGGTTCAGCAGCGCGCCCTCGAAGTCGCCCGTGGCGCCCGGCGGGTCCAGCGGCCCGGGCTTCCCGTCGCCGCAGGACACGTAGAGCGGTACCCCGCCCAGCCGCGCCGCGAGGCGGACGGGGTTGTGCTCGTCCCACGCCTGCCCGTCGGGCTCGCCCCACAGAGCGGCGGGGTCCTCGCCGTTCTCCCGGAGCAGCCTCCGCACGCCGGAGCGGTCGCCGGTGGTGTCGAGCACGCCGGAGAAGGACGCGGCGGCGCGGAACAGGCCGGGATGGCGAGCGGCGTACACCATGGCGCCCAGCCCGCCCATCGACAGCCCGGCGACCGCCCGGTCCGGCCCGGCCCCGAACTCGGCCTCGATCAGCGGGATCAGCTCCTCGATGTGGAAGGTCTCCCACTTCGGGCCGCGTACCCAGTCGGAGTAGAAGCCGACCCTGCCGCCCTCCGGCACCACCACGATGGCGGGCAGCTCGGCGGTGAGCCGCTCCGCGCCGCCCTCGTCCACCCAGCCGAGATGGCCGGCGCCGCAGCAGCCGTGCAGCAGGTAGAGCACCGGCCAGGGGCCGGAGCCGCGGGTCCAGCCGCGCGGGAGCAGCACGCGTACGGGGGTCTCGCGGCCGAGCGCGCGCGAGGTCACGGTCAGCGCCTGCCCGCGCTCGCCCGCCGGTTCCCGCTCGACGATCCGCACGCCGTCCACCTGGGGGGCGGGTGGCACCGGGGCGGGCGTGCAGCCGAGGGACAGCAGCGCGAGCGCCAGAACGAGCGCGGCCCGGGCTCTCATCGCCCGGCCAGGGGGTCGAAGCCGCGCAGCATCATGCCCTGGCCCCGCGAGCGGTGCACGTCGTCGGCGGGCCGGTCCTCGGGGTCGCGGAACTGGACGAGCAGCGTCGTTCGGGCCTGGTCCGACCGGTTGATCCCGGACCCGTGCACGGTCAGGTAGCCGATGAACAGCACGTCGCCCGCCTCCGCCTCGACCGGCACCGCCTCCTCCAGCGGCCACCGCTCCGGCGGCAGGTGCCAGCCGCCCTCCTCGACGTGCGGCAGCGGCCCGTCCTTGTGGCTGCCCGGCACGACCCGGACGCACCCCTTCTCCTCGGGCGCGTCGTCGAAGTGGAAGATGGCGGCGCCGACCGTGTGGCGGGTGTGCGGGAAGTGCGCGGCGTCCTGGTGCATCGGGAACGGCGAGCCCTTCCCGGCGGGCTTGACGAAGATCTTGGTGTGGTGGAGCTGGACGTTCTCCGACCCGATCAGGGCCGCCGCCACGTCGGTGAAGCGCGGATCGAGCACGAGCCGGGCGAACGCGGCCGAGTGGAACTGCGCGTCGTGGCAGTGGCGCAGCTCGGTGGCGACCCCGGCCAGCCGCCTGGCGCTGCCCCAGGTGGGGTCGTACGGGTGTAACCGCGACAGCACCGCGTGGCACTCCTCGCGGTAGGCGCGCGCCTCGTCCTTGCCGATCAGCCCCCTGACGAGCAGGTATCCGTGATCCCGGTAGAACCGGGTCATCGAAGAATCGCTCATGCCACACTCCCGGTGCCGCGCGGTCCCCCTCACTGTGTGCCCGCGAAGCCGCCGGGGGAAGAGTGGCGGCCCGCGCCGCCACCCTTCCCCGCGCTACCGGCAGGTCACCGGGTAGGCCGCCTGCATGGTGGGTTTGTTGTGGTTGAGCACCTCCAGGGCGACCGTGCCGTCCTTGCGCTCGGGACGGTCCCAGTTGGCCGCCTGCACCTCCAGGATGCCGCTCTGGCCGACCTTGAGCGTCACGGGCCCGGTGGGGTGGCCGTCGGTGACCCAGCGGAAGGTGATCTCCGTGCCGGGGGCCGCGGCGAACGCGCCGTGCGCGGTCACGTACGGGGCGTCCACGCAGTCACCGTGGTAGGCGACCGGCCACAGCTCGGTGATCTCGACGGTGCCGGGCGACGGCTCCCGCTGCTTGCACGTCCAGGTGTAGTTCTCCTGCATGAACGGCTTGTTGTGGTTGAGCACCTCCAGGCGGACGACGCCGGTGCCGCTGGTGCGGGCGGAGCCGTACCAGAAGTCGCCGATCTTGCTCTTGACGCCGGGCCTGAGCACCTCGGTCCTGACCGGGCCGGGCTTGCCGTCGATGACCAGGCGGTACTTGACCTCGGCCTCGCGGTCGGTGGTCACCAGCCCGTCGGCGCGCAGGCCGTAGGAGCTGTCGCAGACGCCGTGGAAGACCGGCGTCAGCAGGTAGCGGAAGGTGAGCCGGGCGTCGCCGGGCTGGTCGGTGCAGGAGAAGCCGAACTCGCGCGTCACCGGCTCCGCCGGGCCGCCCTCGGTCATCAGGCCGAGCGTGTGGCGTCCGGCGCCGGCCCGCTCCAGGGACCACGTGGCGGTGACGTCCTGGGCGCGGGGCCGGTCGGAGGCGGCGAAGTCGAGCACCTGCTGCTGCCACTTGTTGCCGTCCAGGATCCACCAGTACGTGACCTTCGCCGCCGGGCCGGCGGGCAGCGCGATGCGGCCGGTGGCCTGGTACGCGACCGGTTCGAGGCATTCGCCCGCGTAGTCGCCCGGGGTGAGAGCGGTGATGCTCGGCACCGGCTTCTGCGCCGGCGGCGGGGTCGGCGCGGGAGTCGTGGGCGCCGGGGTGGTGGGCGGGGGCGAGGTCGGCGGGGGTGACGTCGGCGGGGTGGATGCGCAGGTCACCTGGTACGCCGCCCGGCCCGAGTCATGGCCTGCCGTGAGCAGCCGGATCGCCTTCCACCCGCTGGTGGAGCTGCCCACCCCCATCGGGAGCACGACCTGGCGGCTGCGCGGCCCGCCCGCGGTGAAGGACAGCGACTGCGCCGGCCCCTCACCGGTGGCACTGTCGATCCACTGGTAGTCCACCTTGGCGGGGGTGCGCGAGACCTGGATCGTGCCGGTGAACCGCACGGTCGCCGGGCACGTCCCGCCGTACGAGGGCGGGTCGGCCGTCACGGACGCGGCGGCGACCAGCGGCTTGCCGGGCCGGGCGGGCAGGTGGTGCCGGTCGTCCCAGACCGTGACGCGGCCGGAGCAGGTGACGCTGAACCTGGCCTTGGCCGACAGGCCCTTCCTGCCCAGGATCTCGACCGCCTGCCAGCCGGAGGTGGTGCGGTCGAAGGTCTGGCGGTCCCGCACGACCACCGCGCGCGTCCGGCTCACGCGCACGCTCTTGACGGCGCTCCTGCTGCCGTCGCCGCGTACCCAGCGGTAGCGGACGGTGCCCGTGCCCTTGGCGGCCACCACGGCCGAGAAGCCGACGGTCGTGGGGCAGCCGCCGGACTGCCTGGCGGGGCTCGCCTTGACCTGGGCCACCTTGACGGCCGGCCCCATGGTGGCGGCCGCGGCGGGCGGCGGGGCGGCCAGCAGACCGCTGAGCAGTGCGGCGCCCAGCAGCAACGCTGTCCTTGTCATCTCTGGGGGTCCCTTTCTCTGCTGTGGAAGGGACCACGATCCTCAACCGGTCTTGGACGTCACTTGGATCCCTCTTGTAAGTGCTGGCGGTGGGCGGCGTGGACCCGGCGGCCCTCGGCCCGATCCCGCCGAATGTCGAGGTGCACGCGCACGTGCCCCAGCTCGCGGTGCTGCGGCGGGCGCGGGTGTTCGTGACCCCCGCGGGGATGGGCAGCACGATGGAGAGCCTGTACTTCGGGGTGCCGATGGTGGCGGTGCCGCAGATGGCCGAGCAGTGGCAACGCCGACCGCATCGCCGAGGCCGGAGGTGCCACGGCGGCGGCGGACGAGGTGGAGAAGGTGCTTAACTTGAGGTCGTAAAACGTTTCATTACGATCTCTGCGGAAGGTCACCCTTGGACTACGAACGCCAGCCGTACAGAAGGTGCGGCCGCAGCGGACTGCTCCTGCCCGCCGTGTCGCTGGGCCTGTGGCACAACTTCGGCGAGGGCAAGCCGCTCGACAGCCAGCGCGCCATCCTGCACAAGGCCTTCGACCTCGGCATCACGCACTTCGACCTCGCCGACCGCTACGGCCCGCCCATCGGCGCCGCCGAGGCGGCCTTCGGCAGGCTCTTCCCACGGTCGCTGCGCGACGAGGTGGTGGTCACCACCAAGGGCTACAACCCCATGTGGGACGGCCCGTACGGCGTGGGCGGCTCGCGCAAGCACCTGCTGGCCACCCTCGACCGCTCGTTGCAGCGGCTCGGCCTCGACTACGTGGACATCTTCTACCTGCACCGCGACGACGAGGAGACGCCGCTGGAGGAGCAGGTGGCCACGCTGGACCACATGGTCCGCACCGGCCGCGCCCTCTACGTCGGCGTCTCGAACTTCTCCCCCGGGCGCACCGCACAGGCCGCCCGCCTGCTGCGCTCCCTCGGCACCCCGCTGCTGGTGCACCAGCCGCCGTACTCGCTGCTGAACCGGCACATCGAGGAGTCGCTGCTGGGCGTGCTGGAGGAGGAGGGCGTCGGGTGCGTGGTGTACTCGCCGCTGGCGCAGGGCCTGCTGACCGACCGCTACCTGAACGGCATCCCGGCCGACTCGCGGGCGGCCGAGGGCCGGTTCCTGACGCCTGACCGGGTGACGCCCGAGGTGCTGGCGTTCGTGCGGTCGCTGTCGGAGCTGGCGGACTCGCGCGGGCAGACGGTGGCGCAGCTCGCGCTGGCGTGGGCGCTGCGCGACCCGCGGATCACCTCGGTGCTCGTGGGCGCCTCCAGCCCCGAGCAGCTGGAGGCGAACGTGGCGGCCGTGGACCGGCTCGACTTCACCGAGGACGAGCTGGCCACCATCGAGCGCGCCGCCAAGGAGTCCGGCGTCCAGGCGTGATCCCGGCCGGCGGGTGGCCGTGGGTCACCCGCCGCCCTTCAGAGCAGGTCGCGACGGCGGTCAGGGTGTCGGGGAGCGTCGCCCGGCGGGAACCAGAACATGGTCAGCACCCCCGGCAGGTGCAGGTGGTGGTGCTCCCAGGCGATCTGGACCGGCGTCTGCGCCGGATCCCCGATCGGGAAGTCGCGGCGGCGCGGGTTGAGCACGACCGTGCCGAGCCGCCCGAGCACCCGCGCCGCCTCCCGCTGCCAGTCCGCCACCCCCGTGATCCCGCCGGCCAGGAACACCGCGGGCGGGTCCCCTGGCGCGGGCTCGTAGTAGTCGGGCGCCTCGTAGTAAGGGCTCATGGCGGCTCCTCCTCGTCCGCGACTTCGGTCGCGCGCCGTACATCCATCGATGTACCGGCGATTTCGCTCCCCGGGACGATCGATCCCGGCCCGCGCGCCAGCACAGTTGAAGGTGTGGACAGACGCATCGACGCACTCGACGTGTTGCGCGGCGTGGCCATCCTGGGCACGCTCGGCACCAACATCTGGATCTTCACCGATCCCGGGGGACCGCCGGCGATCCTGAGCTTCGGCGGGGACGCCGGCGTGGCGGAGACGTTCCTGCGGTTCTTGTCCAACGGCAAGTTCCTCGGCCTGCTCACGCTGCTGTTCGGCGTCGGGCTGGAGCTGCAGTACCGCAGCGCGGTGCGCAGGGGGCTGGCGTGGCCGGGCCGCTATCTCTGGCGGGCGGCGCTGCTGTTCGCCGAGGGGGCGCTGCACTTCGTCCTGATCTTCGAGTTCGACGTGCTGATGGGGTACGCGCTGACCTCGATGATCGTCGCATATCTGATCGGCAGGAGCGAGCGGGCCGTCACGGCCTGGATGGTGGGGGCGGGCACGCTGCTCGTGGCCCTGGTGAGCCTGGTGACGCTGGCCCTGCTGACGGCCCAGGGCCAGGCGGCGGGCAGTGCGCCGGCCGCGTACCCGGACGGCTGGCTCGACCAGGTGCGGCTCCGCCTGGACAACCTGGTGGTGTTCCGCGCGGAGCTGGTCCTCATCGTGCCGCTGGGCATCGTGCTGTTCCTGCTCGGGGCCCGCCTGCTGCGCGCCGGCGTGTTCGAGGAGCGGGGCGCGCGGCTGCGCGGCCGGCTGATGGCCGCCGGGCTCGGCCTGGGCGTGCCGCTGAACCTGCTCACCTCCTTCGCGGGCCCCGCCTGGTTCATGGTGGATCGTTACCTCATGGCACCGCTGGTCGCCCTGGGCCTGCTGGCGCTGGTCACCTCGATCGTGCTCGGCATGAAGGGCGCGCCGGGCGTGCTGCGCCGGGGACTCACCGGCGTGGGGCGCACGGCGCTGTCCTGCTACGTGTTCCAGAATCTGGCCGCCGGGGTGCTCTGCTACGGCTGGGGGCTGGGCCTGGCCGCCCGTTTCGACGGCCTGCGGCCCTGGTGGGTGCCGGTGGCCTGGGGCGCGGTCTGCCTGCTGTTCATGGTGCTGTCGTCGCTCTGGCTGCGCCGGTTCGCGCGCGGGCCGCTCGAGCTGGCCTGGCAGTGGGCGTATCTGGCGCCGTTCAGGACGCGCGCCCCCGCGGAGCGGTAGCCGGCGGACTCCACCGCGCGTCCCCGCACCCCGGCTCCGCGCCGCCCCCCGGAACGTGTTTCAATGCACGGACATGAAACTCTCCAGCTTCGGGCCGGGCGGCGGGGCCGCGGCGGAGCCGGCGCCATGACCGGGCGCGTGCTCGACTGGCTGCTGGCGATCGCCGGCGGCGTGCTGCTCACGCTGATGACGCTGTCCAACGCCGTGCTCGCCCGCCACACCGACGCCCTGTACGCCTCGTGGGCCGCGCACGCCGTCGGAGCCGTGGTCGCGCTCCTCCTGGTGCCGGCCATCGCTCGGCGCGGAGCGCCGGTGCGGGCGGCGGGCGCGGCCAGGACGCCGCTGTGGTACTACCTGGGCGGCATCCCCGGCGCGCTCGTGGTCGTCCTGTCCGCCGTCGCGGTCAACAGCGAGCTGGCCCTGGCAGGGACCATCGCGCTGATGCTCACCGGCCAGGTGGTGTTCGGCACCGCCGCCGACCACCTGGGCCTGCTGCACACCCCCCAGCGCCGCGTCACGGGCACGGACCTGGCGGTCGCCGGGTGCGTGCTCGCGGGCAGCGTGCTGATCGTGCTCGGCGGAGCGTGACCCGTGCTCTTCTTCGTGTCCCTCGCGCTGCTCAACGGCGTGCTCATCGGCGCCAGCCGCACCATCAACGGCCAGCTCGGCACGCGGGCGGGGGCGTTCAGGGCCTCCGTGTGGAACCACGTGGTGGGTTTCGTCTTCCTGAGCGCGGTCCTGCTCGTCCTGCGGACCTGGCCGGACATCACGGACGTGCCCGTCGCCGCGTACGCGGGCGGGGTGTTCGGGGCGCTGTTCGTGGCGGTCAACAGCTACGTGTTCCCGAGGCTGGGCGCGATGAGTGCCTCGGTGCTGGTGATCAGCGGGCAGGTGCTGTCCGCCGTGGTGATCGACTGCGTCCAGCAGGGGACGCTTCCCGCGCCGGTCAGGCTGGCCGGCGTGGCCCTCGTGCTCCTGGGGCTCAGCCTGCCCCGCATCACGGCCCACCTGCGCCGCAAGGACCCGTGAGAGCCGCCCGTCATCGCCGGCGGGCGTCCCGACGGCGGCGCAGCGCGACGGCGGTGAACGCACCCGCCAGCAGCAGGACGGCGGCCGCGCCCCCGGCGATCCATCCCCAGCCGGCGCCCGTGCCGCCCTCCGCCCGCAGCGGCTCCTTGACGGGGAAGGTCTCGCCGGCCGCCACCGGCGGCAACGGGGTGCCGAGCGCCTTGACGAGCCCGGCGTCCACGGGTCCCGCCAGGCTCTCGTGCCCGGCCTCCCGCTCGTCGCCGGGCCGCAGCGGCCCCGTGCCCGGGTCGACCGGCACGTTGCCCGAGCACAGCGTGGACGACAGCTCGACCCCCTCGGCCACGGGCCCCGTGGGGCTGGACGCCGCGAACACCAGGTAACGCCCGCCTCGCTCGAACGCGTAACCGCACGAGGCGCTGTCGGCGCTGCTCGCGACCGTGAACCTCTCCGCGGGCAGGCCCTTGTAGACCTGGTCGGCCCGGAACGTGTGAACGCGGGGCCCGCCCATCCCCTCCCCCGCGCGCACGTGCGTCACGGTGCCGGTGAAGACGGCGTCCGCGTGCTCCACGGCCTGCGCCGGTGACAGGTCCGCGCAGCTGCAGGCGTGCGCGGCAGTGGACAGCCCGACGAGCAGGGAGGCGGCGAGGGCGAGCAGAGCGAGCAAGCGAAGCACCATGCCCTTACCACGTACCCGAGGGGGCGAGCAGTTCAACGGGGGTCAGCGCAGCGGGTCGAACTCGGCCAGGGCGGCGGGCTGCTTGCCGGTGGTGATCTGCTCGGCCAGCAGCCGGCCGGTGATCGGGCCGTGGGTCAGGCCCCACATGCCGTGGCCGCCAGCGACGTACACGGTGGGAGCCGCCGTCGCGCCGATGAGCGGCCGCCCGTCCGGGGTGACGGGCCGGGAACCCACCCAGACGTCGGTCCGCTCCTCCCACCGCACCCCGCGCAGGAGCGGGCGGGCGGAGGCGATGATGGCGTCCAGCCGGGCGGGCACCCGCGGGGCGTCCGGGTCGCGGAACTCCATGGTGCCCGCCACCCGCAGGCCGCCCCGGTACGGCGTGCACGCGACCCGCACGCCGGGCAGGTAGAGGGGGCCGGGTACGGGATGGTCGACCGGCACGGTGAAGGAGTAGCCGCGGCCCGCCCGCACCGGGACGCGTACGCCCCACTGCCGGGCCAGGCGGGGCAGCCAGGCGCCGGTGGCCAGCACCACCGCGTCGGCCGACAGGACGGTGCCCTTGGCCGACCGGACGATCGCCTTCCGGTCGTCGGTGCGCACCTCGGTGACCTCGACGGCGTAGACGGTCGCGCCGCGCCGCATGACGGCCTTGCCCAGGGCGTGCACGAAGGCGCCCGGGTCGACGTAGCGCTGCCCGTCGATGCGCACCCCCGCGCCCAGCGGCTCGCCGGCGAGCGGGACCTGCTCGTGGAGCCGCCCGCCGTCCAGGACGGTGTGCTCGACCCGCTGCCCGGCCGACTCCAGCCTGCGCAGCTCCCGCAGCAGGCTCCCGGCCTGGCGCGGGGTGCGGAACGCGGCGGTGATCGGCGCCGCCATGACGGGCGCGGTCACGCCGTCGGCCGCCAGCACCTCGTACGCCTCCACGCACTCGTCGTTGAGCGGCAGGTTGGCCCGCGCGGCACGGGTCCAGGACCGCCAGCTGCTGTTGGCGGCGAAGCGGGCCAGGAACGCCCACAGGCCGGGGTCGACGGTGGCGGGCACGTGCAGGGGCGCGGCGGGATCGAGCAGCGAGCGCAGGCCGTAGCGCAGCACGGCGGGCTCGTTCAGCGGGATGGCCAGGCCCGGCGCGATCCATCCCGCGTTGCCCCAGGACGCGCCGGCCGCCACGCCGCCGCGGTCGACCACGTCGACCTGAACCCCGCGCTCCTGCAGGAACCACGCGGTCGACAGGCCCACGATGCCCGCGCCCACCACGATCACCGATCGCGGCCAGTTGCCGGCCATGCTCACCCTCCAACGAGTACGGATCCGATGTCGCAGCCAGCATGGCCCGGGCGGCGACCGGCGGCGGTGTGGGCAGGCGACAATCGCGCAGCCGCCGCCTGTGGATCCGGCACAACGCGTCAGTGGCCGGGCTCGTCCTCGACGGCGGCCAGCATGATGGTCAAGGCGAGGCGCTTGCGGGCGTCGCCCAGGTCCAGCGGGCTGATCTCGCCCATCCTGCGCAGCCGGTTGCGCACGGTGTTGGGGTGCACCTCGAGCCGTTCGGCGGCCAGCGTGAGGTCGCCCTGGCTCTCCAGCCAGGCCCGCAGCGTGGCCACGAAGCGCGTGCCGTGGCTGGCGTCGTGCCGCAGCAGCGTGGGCACCGGGCCGCGGGCCGGCGCCCGGCCGGTGCGCGCGGCCGCGCGCAGCCGCCGCAGCAGGATGTCGTCCCATGACTCGTCGTAGGCGGGCGGCAGGGCGCCGGGCCGGCCGCTCTCGTGCAGGGCCAGGCATTCGTCGGCCTCCTGGCGGCCCGCCGGCAGCTCCGCGACCCCGGCGGGGGCGCCGATCCCCGCCGCCAGACGTACCTGTGCGGGGAGTTCGGCCTGCAGTGCCGTGATCCATCGGCGGGCCGCCTGCGCGGGGCCGGCCGGCAGGATCGTGTAGAGCGTGTCGCCGAGCAGCGTGCTGCGCCCGGGCCTGGACCAGCCGAAGCCGGTGGTGGCCTGCTCGAAGGCCAGCAGCAGCGCGGCGTGGCGCTCGCCGCCGGTGCCGGCCCGGACCGCGATGACGCGCATCTCCCGCTGGGGCAGGCCCAACCGGCTGATCACCGTCGCCGCGTCGGCGCTGCCCTCCAGCAGCCGGATGACCAGGTCGGACTCCACCTGCCGCTCCAGGTCGGCGCTGGCCCGGGAGCGCAGCAGGTGCAGCGCGACCGTGCGGGCGCCGTCGGCCAGGGCGCGGCGGCCGGCCTCGTCCGGCGGGCTGCCGCAGCTCACCCACACCGAGCCGAGCAGCTCGCGGCCGGCCCGGACCGCCACCGCCATGCGCCCGGTCAGGCCGTTGGCGGCGTCGGCGGGGACGAACACCGGCTCGTCCGTGGTCGCCAGGCGGGCGAAGACCCCCTGCTGCTGGAACAGCTCGCGCAGGCGATCGGGCACGCGGCGGGCGAGGATCGTCTCCAGCCGGGCCGGGTCGCCCGCCTGCTGGGAACGGGAGTAGGCCAGCACCCGCGAGTGCCGGTCCTCGATGGTCACCGGCCCGCCGATGACGTCGGCCAGGCTGTCGGCCAGCGCGAACAGGTCGGTCGGGCCGCGTCCCGAGGCGGTCTCGCGGCTCTCCAGCACCAGCCCGTAGACCACGCCGGCCAGCTGGCTCCACGAGACGGCGGGGTCGGCCAGCAACACGGCCACCCCGTGCCGGTCGCCGAGCGCGGCGGCCTCCCGCTCGGCGGCCATGCCACCCCCGTCCCCGGCGACCCCCGGCTCGGGGGCCGCGCCGCCCCTGTTCGCGGCGGGCCGGACCAGGACCGCCGTGGCCTTGACCGCGGCCGCGCTCCGCACCGCCTCGTCGATCGAGGAGCTGCCGACGGCCAGGAGCAGGTCGCCCGTGACGTGGCGGTCGCCGGCTTCCGGCATGGCCACGCTGCGCAGCCAGGTCGAACGGGTCTCGGGACGGCCGCACAGCCGCACGCCGTACCCCCCGAGAACGTTCACCAGGCGGTCCAACGTGATCACGATCGGCTCCGGTCCGGCTTGCCGCGGGCCGCCAGGTCCGGCTGCAGGCACAGCCGCATCAAGCCGCGGACGGTGGCGTGCTGCGGCTGCGCCGCCACGCTGATCGGCAGCCGCACCGAGGCACGCAACCGGCGCAGCAGCCGCTCCTGACGCGCGCCGCCGCCGGTGACCACCAGCCCGCGGGCGCGCGCGGCGGGGCGCGTGCCGGCCGACAGGCGGCGGGCCAGGGCCGCCGTCATGTCCACGACCCCCTCCAGCGCGTACGACGCCAGCCCCGCGCCGGTGGTGGCACTGAGCTGGAGGGCGGCCGCGTCGATGACGGCCCCCTCGCTGAACGCGACCACCTCGACGATGCCCGCGCCGACGTCCAGCACCAGGCAGGGCCGCGTGTCGAGGACGTCCAGGCCGGCGCCGACGGCGGCGGCCAGCGGCTCGTCCACCAGCCGCACCTCGCACCCGGCGACCTCGGCGACCGCGGCGCGGACCGCCCCGCGATCGCTCCGCGACGCCGCCAGCGGCACTCCGGCCAGCACCCGCTCCAGCGGGCGGCTGTCGTAGAGGCGGGTGTCCCGCAACGCCAGGCGAACCAGCCGCAGGCAGGCGCCCGGGTCGATCACCATGCCGTGCCGGATGGGCCGCACCGCGTCCGGCCCCCTGGCGATCACCGACGCCCGGTCGGCCATGGCGTGCCCGTCCAGGGCCAGTGACCGGGTACGCGCGGTGCCCAGATCGAGCGCCACGAAGCGCCGCGCGGCGGTCACCGCGCGCTCCCGCACGGGGCCGGGCGGAGCTGACGTGCGAGCTCGTGCGGCCGCTCCAGCCGCGGCAGGGCATGAACTGATTCGGCGACGGACATGACGATGATCGGCTCCTAGCTGACTCCGGGGAAGGGCGGCACGACACAGCGCGCCCCGCCCCTGTTCCAAGGGGAAGGAAGAAGAGACGCCGGCTAGGTGTGCGGCGGGCTGCGCGACCCCGCGGTGCGCTGCGCGAGCTGTTGCGGATCGCGGACCGCGTCCGCGGCGGGGGACGCCAGCAAGGCCAGGTGTATGGGCTCGCCCTGGCGATCGCCGCGCAGCAGCGGCCACAGCGACAGCAGGACCGGGCCCATCACGCCGGCGAGCGCGCCGGCCCCTCGTGGTGTCCTCCACGGCCCCGTCATGGGGCCGACCATAGCCCAGACCGCCGCCGAACGCGCCCTCCTCCACGCCCGCCGGCACCGGACACCCCGGGCTCAGCCGGCCCCGGCGAGGACACGGGTCGCGACGCGCCGCCCACCCGCTGCCCCTCGGGCGCCCGCGAAGACAGGTGGTTGACGTGGCGCCTGCGAGCGCTTACGGTTCCGGCAGTCGGTGAAACTATCGACACAATTCCGAAACTTTCGGAAGTCGTGTCGCCGCCCAGCCACCCCCACGGCACCGGAGGTCATTCGGTGAAGCCACTGATCATCGCCCTCGCGCTCGTCCTCGCCGCCCCGCTCCCCGCCTCCGCCCACCCGCGCCCGCCACGCGACCTGCGCCAGCTCGCGCAGCAGACCGGCATCAAGATCGGCTCAGCGGTGGACATCGCCGCCCTGCGCGCCGAGTCCGACTACCGCAGGGTGCTCAACCGCGAGTTCAACCACGTCACCGCCGAGAACGCGATGAAGTGGGAGTCGGTGGAGCCGCAGCGCGGCGTGTTCACCTGGGACGACGCCGACACGCTGGTCGAGAACGCGCGCCGCAACCGCCAGCAGGTACGCGGCCACACCCTCGTCTGGCACAACCAGCTCCCCGCCTGGCTGACCGCGGGCGTCGAGGACGGCTCCATCGACGCCACCGAGCTGCGGCAGATCCTGCGCGACCACATCACCACGCAGGTACGCCGCTACAAGGGCAAGATCCGGGCCTGGGACGTGGTCAACGAGGTCGTGGAGGAGGACGGCTCGATGCGGCAGAGCATCTGGCTCAAGCACCTCGGCCCCGGCTACATCGCCGACGCCTTCCGCTGGGCGCACCGCGCCGACCCGCGCGCCAAGCTGTTCATCAACGACTACAACCTGGAATGGAACGCCCCCAAGATCGAGACCACGCTGTCCCTGGTCAAGGAGCTCCAGGCGCAGGGCGTGCCGATCCACGGCGTCGGCTTCCAGGGCCACCTCGGGATCCAGTACGACTACCCCGGCGACTGGGCGAACGTCATGCGCCGCTTCGCCGACCTCGGCCTGGAGGTCGCGATCACCGAGCTGGACGTGCGCATGGAGCTGCCGGTGACCCCGGAGAAGCTGTCCACCCAGGCCACGTACTACAGCCGGGCCATGACCGACTGCCTCAGCGTCAAGGCCTGCCGCGAGCTCACCGTCTGGGGCTTCACCGACCGGCACTCGTGGGTGCCGGGCTGGTTCGAGGGGGAGGGCGCGGCGTGCCTGCTCGACGAGAACCTGGCGCCCAAGCCTGCCTACCAGGCGCTGCTGACGGTCAAGAGCCCTCGCTGACAGATCACCCTCGCTCCCCGGGGGCGCGCTGCCGGGGGGCGAGCGCCCCTGCCGAGCCTGGGGTGCCGGGCCGGCTCGGCAACCCTGATGACCAGGATGCCGCACCGGCTCGACGTCCCTGATGACCGGGATGCAGCGCCGGCGCAGTGTTCCTGATGACCGGGATCCAGCGCCGGCGCGGCATGCCCGATGACCGGGATGCCGGGCTGACGCGGCGTTCCCGATGGCCGGGCACCTTCCGCCGACGGTGCCCGGCCGCCGCCCAGGTCCTCACGATCCTCACACCCGCGTGAGGACCTGGGCCCCAGCATCCCGGCAGGCCCGCCCGAACAGGGAGCCCGGTGTCCCGCCGCGCCTCACAGCGGGCCGGACGGTGCTCGTTCGAGGCGCTGGAAGAGGCCGTACACGAAGCGGGCGCGATGCGTCTCGCCCCCGTGGCGGAAGTCGACCGTCCAGTGGTGCGGGGCCGGGCCGTCGATCTGTACGGCGCCGGGGAAGCTCGCGCCGACGTCCCCCACGACGCACGCCCAGGGCACCAGGTCGGCGAAGGTCAGCGCGGCGGCCCCGGAGGGGCGGACGAGCCACTGGTTCCACAGCTCGCCGCCAGGGCCGACCAGCGCCTCGTACGCCAGGCCGGGCCAGGTCGGCAGCGGCCAGCGGAGCACGTCGCAGGTGAGGCTGCCGGCGGGCCTGCGGGCGCGGTGCGGCGGCGGGCCCAGCGCCATCCGCAGGGCGGCGGCCCCCTTCGGCGCCCTCGGGGCGTGGGCCAGCCTCGTCCAGTGGGCATGGGCCTCGCGCAGCTCGGCGCGGGAGGCGCCGATGAGGCCGAGGGTCTCCTCGACCTTCTCGGCGTTCATGTCGCGCATGCGGTGCAGCAGCGCCAGCTCGAACTCGCGTACCCCGAAAGCCACCGCCCCAGCTTGCCACTCCCCTACGGGACCTCGCGCCCGGCCAGGCCATCGAACCCCAGCAGGCCGCCGGCGCCGGCCGGGGCGGCGGGGAGGCTGCCGGAGGGGGTCCGGCCGGCAGCGGGACTCTCGGAGGCGGTCCCGTCAGGAGGGAGGTCGCCGGAGCCGGGCCGGCCGTTCGGGCGGTCGCGGGAGGCGACGACGTCCGCCAGGCTGATCTCGCTGAGCAGCGCGTCCTCGTGGCTGCGCAGCCGGTCCCAGATCTCGGCGAGCGGCGCGGCGGCCGGGGAGAACGGGCGCAGGGCCTGCTCGGCGCCCTCGGTGACGCGGATGACGTCGGCAAGCGCGATCTCTGCGGGCGGCCGGGCCAGCCAGTAGCCGCCGTCGGGACCGCGCTGGCTGCGGATGAGGCCGGCCCGGCGCAGCTGAAGCAGGATGTTGTCGCAGAAGCGACGGGGGATGTCCTGCGTGACGGCGATCCGTTCAGCGTGCACCGGGCTGTCGGCCACGGCCAGGGCGAGCATGGCGCCCAGGGCGTATTGGGTGCGGGCGGAGATTCTCATGGGCCGGCTCAGGCGGACGCCGTCTCCTCCTCCGTCGTCGTACGCTGGCGCAGCTCGCTCTCCACCGCCTCGACCGACTCGTTGGCCTTGTCACGGCGGTACTCGCGTACGGAGTAGGCGATCGCGGCGGCCCAGATGACGGCGATGACGATGTAGGCGACGGCCTGGACACCACCGGAGGCGTCGATCCAGTCGCTGCGCAGCAGCGTGCGGACGTTGGTCAGCACGATCACGCCGCCCACGGCCGAGCCGAGGATGCGCGGCGGGATGTGCCGGACGAGCCAGGCGGCGATCGGCGCGGCGATGACGCCACCGAGCAGCAGGACGGCGACCCAGGCGAAGTTGATGTTCTCGGAGCCGATGCCGACGAAGAAGCCGACGCTGGCGGCGATGGCGACGAGGAACTCGCTGGCGTCGATGGAGCCGATCACCTTGCGCGGGGCCAGGCGCCCGCTGGCCAGGATGGCGGGCGTGCCGACCGGGCCCCAGCCGCCACCGCCGGTGGCGTCCACGAAGCCGGCGAGCAGGCCGAGCGGCGCCAGGAAGCGCCTGCGCAGCGGCTTGCCCAGGTTCCCGCGCGGCAGGCCGAACGCGGTGAAGCGGATGAGGATGTAGACGCCCAGGGACAGCAGGATGAGCGACATGACAGGGGCGGCGATCTCGGTGGACAGGCTCGACAGGAACGTCGCCCCGGCGAAGGCGCCGACGGCTCCGGGGATCCCGATCTTCGCGACGACCTTCCAGTCGACGTTGCCGAAGCGCCAGTGGGAGATGCCCGAGGCGAGCGTGGTGCCGATCTCGGCGAGGTGGACGGTGGCGGAGGCGGCCGCCGCGTTGGTGCCGATGGCCAGCAGCAGCGTGGTCGAGGTGACGCCGTAGGCCATGCCTAGGCTGCCGTCGACCAGCTGAGCGGCGAGGCCGACCAGCCCGAGCAGGATGAGCGCTCGCACGATCTCCCCTTCCCTACGATTCCTACTATACAAGTAGGAATAATCTAGTGCGTTGGGCGACCTGTCAACCCTCGGGATGGACACGGAACGATGACGACCGTCACCCGCATACGTGCGCCGGTGCGGCCCGGCGGTTCGCCACGCCGGCGCGGGATGCCAGAGACGACGTGCTGCGACGTCCTGCGGCGTCCTGCGGCGTCCTGCGACGCGCGTGGCCGGCGGCGCTGCTGGGCGCCGCCGGCGATCGGCGGGCGGCGCTAGCCGGTGATCAGCGCCTTGACCGCGAGTTGCTCCTCGCCCGCCGGGCCGTCGAGGCGGATCGACAGCTCCCAGACGCCGCTCATCGAGAACAGCTCGCCCTCGGCCAGGAAGCGCCCGGGCTCCCGCTCGGTGGCGGCGAGCTCGGGCGTGGAGTGCCCCATGTCGGCCATCACCGCGGACACGGCCACGCTGTCGGCGTCGCCCTTGCTCACCTTGACCTCCACGGCGACCCGCCCCGGAGCCGGGTCCTCGATCAGGACGGTGGCGGCGTAGCGGTCGCCGGTGGTGGTCAGGTTGATCGGGTCAGCCGACGCGCCCCTGCCCACGACGAACACCACCGCACCGGCGACCACGAGCGCACCGGCGACCAGGGCCGGTTTCACCCTCGTCACCGGGCCTCCGCCGCCGTCACGTCCACGGTGAACGGCGCGGTCTCGATGCGGTCGGCGGTGGCGTACTGGATCCAGGCGAGGTAGCGGCCGGGCGCGGGGAAGCTGAAGGTGAAGCGCAACCGGGATCCGGGAGCGCCCATCTCGTGCACGTGGCCGAGGAAGCCGCCGTCCTGCTCGCGGATGAGCAGGTGCCCGGTCATGCCGAGCCAGGGCCGCACGCCGGCGGGCACGTCCAGCTCGATCGTCGTGGGCCGTCCCGCGACCGGCACGCCGGGCTGCAGCCGCGGCACGACACCCCCGGATCCGGGCTCCGCAACGACGCCACCAGGCTCCACCGCCTCCGCGCCTTCCGCGCCCTCTGCGGTCTTCGCGCCTTCCGCGCCCTCCGCGCCTTCCGCGCCCTCCGCGCCCTCCGCACCCTTCGCGGTCTTCGCGGTCTTCGCGGTCTTCGCGGCGTCCGCAGGCGCGGGCTCTTCCCCGACCTGGAAACCGGCCGCGACGAGCTGGCCGCCCGAATCCTCCCGTTCCAGCTCGGCATGCGCCAGGTACCGGCCGGACCGGTCCGCACGCAGGCGCACCTCCAGCCGCCCAGGCCCGGTGCGCAACGGATGCACATGGCGGAAGTACCGCCCGTCCTCGCTGGTGACGACCACATGAGCGAGCGCCTCGTGATGCACCGCGAGATCATCGACGGGCCGCCCGGTCGAACCGTCGACGAGATCCAGCCGCAACGTGAACTCCTCCCCCACCCCCGGCCGCGCGGGCACCGTCACCACCCGCGCCTGCGCGTACGGCCGCCCACCCGCCACCGGGCTCACAGCAGCGGGAGCCGCGCCGTCCGGCACCGGCGGCGGCAGCCACGGCTCGAACACCACGACCATGGCCGCCACCGTCACCCCGGCAGCGGCCCCCGCACCCAGCGCCATCGCCCGCCCCGGACGAGCCACAGCACCGGTCAGCAGACCGCCCACCAGCAGCAACGCGGCCACGAACAGGCCACCGTAGACGAGGAAGTCGCCCATCGACCCACGCTCGACCAGGACCCGGAACGGGACGACGGCGACCTCGCCCCCCGCACGCAGCCTCAGCTCGTGCGGCCCGGTCCGCTCCACCCTGAGCTGGACATAGCGCGGATCCGCCGCGGCCTGCGCCGCGCCCGTCACCGCCCGGCCGTCCTCCACCGAACGCACCTCAAGACCCACGGACAGCCCGGCGACCGGCTGGTACGCGATCACCCCGATCCGCAGCGGCCCCGGCACCCGCGACGTCCCCTTGATCACCACCGTGACCTCGGCGTCGGCGATCGTCTGGGCGATCCGCAGATCCGCCCCCGCCGTGACGTTGTGCGCCACGGCGGGAACAGCCAGCGCCACCACCAGAACAGCGGCCAGGCACAGAGCTCGAACGATCATGCCCGCTCGGCGGCGGCCTCGCCGGGCCGGACCGGCTGGGCGGTGACCGCGTTGGGCAGGAACAACGCCCCGAGCGCCAGCCCGATGAGACCGGCGATGATCGGCGCCCCGGTCCACAACTCCGGCACCGCGGGCAGCCCACCCCCCGCGGCCGAGGAGATGCCGAGGTAGAGCGTCCAGGTGGCGAACGCCGACAGCCCGGCGAAGGCCCAGTAGGCGCCGCGCCGCTGAGCCGACGGGCGCAACCAGCGGATGAGCAGGTCGCTCACCAGCCCGGCGGCCACGAACGACAGCAGCACGGGCACGTTCTCGAACTCCGTCTGCGCTCCCGGCATGAGCACGGCGATCGCGTACATGACGGTCACCGAGCCGAACGGCAGCATCCATCGGCGCACCAGCAGCAGCACGGGGCTGAGCACGACGACGTTGGTGACGACCATCGCCAGGGCGAGCCGGTCCGCGCCCGGGTCGTCCACCGAGGAGAACGCCTCGACGATGCGGGCCGCCCGGTACTGCATGGCGTCGCCGTACGACAGGAACAACGACACCAGCGTGGTGGCGAACGCGAGCCCGATCAGGGCGGGCAGCAGCCGGCCGAGCGTCGGCTGGGGACCGACGTCGGGGGCGTTCCACGCGGAGCGGAGCGGGGTGGTGATGATGAGGAGCATCGTCACGACGAGCCCGAGATGTGAAGGGCTGAAAAGAATGTCGAGGTTCGTCTCGATGCCCAGAATGGTGTGCCACATCATGTCCGCGAACCCGAACGCGGCGAACGCGGGCACGGCCACCAGCCCGGCGAGATAACCCGTCGGCACCGCCGCCAGCCCCTGCCTCCCGGCGCGTACGTTCCGCCAAACCTGCCAGAGGATCCAGCCGGAGACCACGGCGAACCCGGAGTAGAACACCGCATGCCACGGGGTGAAGAACGTCTCCAACTCCGCCAGATTGGTGTGCGCCCAGGCGTCGATCATCAACCCGACCCCGAACCACACCCCCAGCAGCGCTGTCACCAGGTCAGCCCTGGGGGACACCCATCCCCGGGGCTCCCCCGAATCCACCAGTAATCGCCGGATGCCGGCGTCTGCCAATGCCACGTGCTGACTCCTTTCCGTCAAGTCGAATCTATCGATATCAAGCGAAGAGAAGGAGCCCGAAAACAACTCGTTGATTTCACGGTGCGTACTTGCGCGGATACGATTCACCGGAATACCCGGCAAAATCCCCATATGCCCGTGACGGGATTTCCGGAATCGCCCGCCACCGGCCGACCTTGCCTCCCCGGGTTGAGAACGACGGGTTTCCTGCGCGATGCTGGTACGCCGGAAGAGTTCACTCGGGGGTCGGATGAGGTCACTGCGAATCCTGCGCTGGCTGCCGTTCGTCGTCATGCTGGGTGTCGCGCTCACCGACCTGCTGGCCGGCGAGAACCTCGTCTTCCTGCCGCTCCTCACCCTCGGCCCCGCCTTCGCCTCGGTGTCGGGCGGCGTGCGGCGCACCGCGGCCGTCGGGGCGGTGGCGCTGGCCGTGTGCGTGCCGATGGCCGTCTACAACGACCTGCTGTTCACGTTCGAGAACAACCTCACGGTCGTCGGCATCATGGGGGTGACGGCGGCGAGCATGCTGGCCAGCCGCCTGCGCCTGCAACGCGAGCGCGAGCTGGCCAGCGTCCGCCAGGTCGCGGAGGCCGCCCAGCGCGTCCTGCTCCGCCCCGTGCCCCGGCGGGCGGGCGACCTGCAGGTGGCGCTCTCCTACACCTCGGCGGCGGCCGAGGCCCAGATCGGCGGCGACCTGTACGAGATCGTCACGACCCCGCACGGGGTGCGGCTGCTGATCGGGGACGTGCAGGGCAAGGGGCTGGCGGCGGTCGAGACGGCGGCCTGGGTGCTGGGGGCCTTCAGGGAGGCGGCCTACGACGAGGCCGGCCTGGCCGACATCGGCGAACGGCTGGAGGCCAGCCTGGCCCGGCACCTGGGCGGGGAGCAGTTCGTCACCGCGATCATCGCCGAGATCCACGAGACGGAGATGACGCTGGTGAACTTCGGGCATCCGGCGCCCCTGCTCCTCCTGGGCGACGGCACCCTGCACACCGCCGACCCACCCGACCCCGGCCTGCCCCTGGGCCTGGGCGCGCTGGAGCCGGCGGCGGTCAAGGCGCATCGGGTGCCGTTCGGGAGCGGGGATCGGATCCTGCTGTTCACCGACGGGGTCATCGAGGCGCGGAACAAGGACGGGGAGTTCTATCCGCTGGAGGAGCGGGTCCGGTTGTTGCGGCGCGACGATCCGCAGGCGGGGCTGGACGCGTTGCGGGCGGATCTGGTGCAGCACGCGGGCGGGCCGTTGCTGGACGACGCCGCGATGTTGCTGCTGCATCGGCCGGCCGACTGAATCTCGGCGGTGGCCTATGGGTGCGTCCGCTGAGCCTCGGCCACGATCGCGTCGATCAGGCCGCTGTCGTTCGGCAGTGCGGGATCGAGGGCGGCCAGGGCCGTGCGGGCGGCGTCCCGCAGCGGTCCATCGGCGGCCGGGGCCGCGGCGTCCCGTACGGGACCGGCCTCGCGCAGGTGCAGCAGCCAGGCGGCGAGCACCCGGACCGCCCCGGCGGGGAGCGCGCCTCGCGCCCGCTCGGCTCGCAGCACCGGCAGGATCCGTACGGGCAGCTTCCGCGAGCCGTCCTCGGCGATCTTGGCCAGGGTGTGCCGGATCCTGGGGTTGGCGAAGCGGTCCAGCAGGGCGTCCTGGTAGGCGGCCAGCTCCGGCTCGGGGAAGGCCAGGTGGCGGGCGGCCTCCGCCCACCATTGCGCCAGCCACCCCCGGCAGGCCGGATCGGCGACGGCCTCGGCGACCGTGGTGTGGCCGCGCAGCGACCCGGCGTAGGCCAGCAGCGAGTGGCCGCCGTTCAGCAGCCACAGCTTGCGTTCCTCGTACGGGGCCGCGTCGGTGACGAAGCGGGCGCCGGCGTCCTCCCAGCGCGGCCGGCCCGCCGGGAAGTCCCCGCACAGCACCCATTCGGAGAACGGCTCGGTGACGACCGGGGCGGCGTCGGCGCGGCCGGTGGCGCCGGCCACCAGGCCGGTGTCCTCCGGGGCCGGGTACGGGGTGATCCGGTCGACCATGGTGGTGACGTAGGCGGCGTCCGCGAGCCGCAGCCCCGCCGCCTGTGCCAGCTCGTCGACCATGCGCCGGGTCAGCTCGCCGTTGCCCGGCAGGTTGTCGCAGGACACGATCGCCACCGGCCCTCCCCCGGCCCGCCGTCGCGCCGCCAGCCCGGCCACCAGGCGCCCCGCCACGGTCCCGAGCGCGGGGCCGGGGTTGGGGCCCGGCCCGCCGGTGGTCGATTCGCCCGCGTCCTGCCCTTCCTCGGAGGGGTGGCGCGCGTAGCCTGCCTCGGTGACGGTCAGTGTGACCACGGCCAGCTCGGGGCGCCGCCAGTACGCCAGCCACTCCTCGTGCTCGCCCCCGCCGTGCACCGCCGTGACCGAGCTGACCACCTCGAAGGCGTCCCCGCGCGCGCCCCGCGTGACCAGCGTGTAGACCCCGTCCTGGGCGGCCAGCCGCGCCGCGAGATCCGTGCTGCGCCCGGTGAAGGCGGCGATGCCCCACCGGGAGGCGTCGGGGGCGTGTTCGGTGTACCAGGCCTGGTGCGCGCGGAAGAAGCCGCCGAGCCCCAGGTGCAGCATGCGGACGGGCGCGGCGGGCCGGCCGTCGGCGGCTCGGGTCAGGGGTGGTGTCACGGTTGCGAAGGCCTCCGTGGCAAGAGCATAAGGCCGCCGTCTCACGAGTCCACCGGCACCAGCGGCACCGTCGTCGACTCCCGGACCACCAGGTGGCAGGGCCGGGCGTGCCGTCCAGGAGACGGCGTGCCGTTGATGGCGGCCAGCAACATCTCGGCGGCCGCCCTGCCGAGCCCTTCGAGGTTCATGTCCACGCTGGTCAGCGGCGGCTGGCAGGCCTCCGCCATCACGTCCCAGTTGTCGTACCCGACCAGCGCCACCTCCTCCGGCACCCGCCGCCCCACCGCCCGCAGCGCGTCCGCGACGCCGCGCGCGATCTGGTCGCTGCCGCAGAAGACGGCGTCGAAGGAGGTCCCGCCCGTCAGCAGCATCCCCACGGCCTGCCGCCCCCAGGCCTCGCTCCACGCCCCGAACAGCGGCGGCCCCGCCAGGGAGAGCCCCGCCTCGGTGAGCCGTTCGACGGCGGCGGCCGAGCGCACGCGGGCCGAGTGGTGGTGCTCGGGCCCGGTCACGTGCGCCATCCTGGTGCGGCCGATGGCCAGCAGGTGCTCCACCGCCTTGCGCGCCCCGCCCTCCTCGTCGGGCACCACCGAGCAGTCGGCGGGGTCCGTCGAGCTGATGAAGGCGTAGACGACGGGGACGGGCAACCTGGGCGCGATCGGCGCCCGGGCCTCCGTGCGCCGGCCCGTCACGATGATGCCGTCCACGCGCCTGCTGAGCAGCGTCTTGACGTGGTACTGCTCCCGGATCGGGTCGTCGCGGCCGTCGCACAGGAACACCGACATCTGCCCCGCCCCGAGCGCGTCCTCCGCGCCCATCAGCACGGGGATGCTGAACCTGCCGATCGTGTCCGTGGTGATCATGCCGACGGTGTACGTGCGCCCGGAGTGCAGGCTCCGCGCTCCCGTGTTCACCTCGAAGTTGAGCTGCCTGGCCGCCTCCCTGACCCGGGTCCGGGTCTCCTCCCGCAGGGACCCGCGCCCGTTGAGCGCCTTGGAGGCCGTGCCCACCGACACCCCGGCGAGCGCCGCCACGTCGGCGATCGTGGCGTGACGCTCCAATTTCCCCATACTTTCCTCCGCTTTCCGAACATCTTGCCCATAGCAACTCTACCCTCCGTTGACTCCAGCAATATGGCGTTGCTAGCTTGAGGCAAACGATTTCCTAAGTTTCCAAGAGAGTGCTGGATGAGTTCGCCGAAACCTTCAGGCAACCCCGTGGCCACCCGCGTCGCCGGCCCGGCGACCCCAGGCCCCGGCGCGGTCGCCACGCTGCACCCGCTCGGCCTGGACCAGGTGCGGCTCGACGGCGGCGGGCTGCTCGGGCAGTGGCGGCGTCGCAACGCCGGGCAGACGCTGCCGCACTGCCTCGCACGGCTGGAGAGCAGCGGCAACCTGGACAACCTGCGGGCCGCGGCCGGCGAGGCCGGCAAGGAGTTCGCGGGGATGTGGTTCGCCGACTCCGACGTGTACAAGACGCTGGAGGCGGCCCTGTGGGAGCTGGCCGCGCCGGGCAGCGACCCGGACATGCCCGGGCCGGCCTCGCCCGGCACCCGCCCGAACGGGCGGGAGCCGGCCGCGCCGGGCAGTGACCCTGCGGTGTCCGGTGCGGGGCCGCGCCTGCGGAAGTTCGTGGACGACACGGCCGCGCTGCTGGCCCGTGCCCAGCAGGCCGACGGTTACCTCAACTCCTACTTCACCGTCGCCGAGCCGGACCAGCGCTGGCGCAAACCGGTCTGGAGCCACGAGCTCTACTGCGCGGGCCACCTGATCCAGGCCGCCGTCGCCGCGGGCCGCACCGGCGCCTGCCCCGGGCTGGTCGAGGTGGCCAGGCGCTTCGCGGACCTGCTGGTCGAGCGGTTCTCGCAGGTGGAGGAGGTGTGCGGGCACCCGGAGATCGAGACGGCGCTGGCCGAGCTGTACCGGCTCACCGGGCACCGCCCCTACCTCGACCTGGCACGGCGCTTCCTCGACCTGCGCGGCCGGGGCCTGCTGGAGCACGGCCGGTTCGGCCCCCGCTACCACCAGGACCACGTGCCGCCGCGCGAGGCGCGGGAGGTGACCGGGCACTCGGTGCGCCAGCTCTACCTGCTGGCGGGCATGGTGGACGTGGCGGTGGAGACCGGTGACGGGGCGTTGCTGGAGGCGTCCAGGCGGCTGTGGGACGACGCCGTCCGCACCAGGACGTACGTGACCGGCGCCCACGGCTCCCGGCACCGCGACGAGGCGTACGGCGACCCGTACGAGCTGCCGCCCGACCGCGCGTACGCGGAGACCTGCGCCTCGATCGCCGCCTTCCAGGTGAGCTGGCGCCTGCTGCTGGCCACCGGCGAGGCCAGGTACGCCGACGAGATGGAGCGCGTGCTGCACAACGCCGTCGCCGCGGCCGTCTCCGCGGACGGCAGGCACTTCTTCTACTCCAACCCCCTGCACCTGCGCACCGGCCACACCAACGCGGGCGAGGAGTCGGCGGGCCACCGCCTGCCCTGGTACTCGTGCGCCTGCTGCCCGCCGAACATCGCCCGCCTGATGGCCTCCCTGCCCGCCTACCTGGCCACCGGCGACGCGACCGGCCTGCAGCTCCACCTGTACGCCGGCGCGACGATCGAGGCGGGCCCCGCCACGGTGCGCGTGCGTACGGACTACCCCTGGCAGGGCCGGGTGGAGCTGACCGTCAGCGCGCCGGAGCAGTGGACGCTGGCGCTGCGCGTACCGTCCTGGTGCGCCTCCTACAGCGTGCTGATCGACGGCGAGCCGGCCCCCGCCTCCGTGGACGCCGGCTACCTGCGCCTGACCGGGGCGTGGGGCGAGAGCACGAGCGTCGTGCTGGACCTCGGCATGCCCGCCAGGCAGGTACGCCCGCACCCGCGCGTGGACGCGGCCCGCGGCTGCGTCGCGCTGGCCCGCGGCCCGCTCGTGTACTGCCTGGAGCAGCACGACCTTCCCGAGAGCGTGGTGCTGGAGGACGTCCGCCTCGACACCGGCGGCCCGCTCGAAGCCGTCAGCACGCACCCGATCCCCATCGTGATCACGGCGTCGGGCGCGGCCCTCGACGTCACCGGCACCCCTCTCTACACCACCGACCGGCACGCGAGCAGCGCCGCCCCGCTCCGGCTCATCGCGGTGCCCTACTTCCTGTGGGGCAACCGCGGCCAGGGCCCGATGCGGGTCTGGCTGCCCGCGGCAGACACGCCATGACCGACCCCGACCCCCTGTAGAACGAGCGAGGTACGAACGTGTCCACCCCCCGACCGAAGCGAACCGCCGCCGTCCCACCCACCACCACCGCCCTCCCCCGCCCGAAGCGGATCGCCGTCTTACTCGCCGCCGCCCTGCTCGCCTGCGGGTTACCGGCGGCCCCGGCCCAGGCGGCGGGCGCGACCCTCACCGTGAACGTCGCCCAGCCGTTCCGCCCCGTCACGCACGCCGCCTCGGGCGGCCTGTACGGCCTGGCGGAGAACTCCCGGCCCGCCGACTCGACGCTGCTGCCCATCAAGGTCAACTCGCTGACGCAGCCCGCCCCCGGCGTCGGCCAGCGCCCCAACGGCCAGCCTCCCGGCGGCGACGCCCTGCTGATCGCCCCGCAGGCCACCCGCGTCGGGGCCGGCCAGTTCATCCGGATGCCGGACATCTACCCCGACTTCCCCTACAGGTGGGTGAGCTGGGACGACTGGCTGGCCAAGGTCGACACCATGGTCAGGGCCAGGCTCCAGGCCACCACGGTCACGAACGTGATCGGCTGGGAGCTCTGGAACGAGCCCGACTACACCTGGAACACGGCCGCCGCGGGGAACTTCAACGACGGCTGGGTGCGCACGTACCGGGCCGTACGCGCTCTCGACCCGCTCACCCCGATCGTCGGCCCGAGCACCGCCGTCTACAACCGCTCCTGGATGCAGGCGTTCCTGACCCGCGCCCGGGACACCGGCACGCTGCCCGACGTCATCTGCTGGCACGAGTTGCAGGACCCGGTCAGGATCGCCGCGGACATCGCCGACTACCGCAACCTGGAGGCGTCGCTCGGCATCAGCCCGCGCCGCCTGTCGATCAACGAGTACGCCGCCCCGTCCGAGGTGGACGTGCCAGGAAGGATCGCCAGCTACGTCGCCAAGCTGGAGCGCGGCGGCGCGGAGTCGGCGCACCGCGCCTTCTGGTACGAGTACGGCACCATGAACGGCCTGGTCGTGAACAACAACCAGCCGACGGGCACGTGGTGGCTCTACAAGTGGTACGGCGACATGGCAGGCAGCATGGTCACGACCACGCCGGGCACCCAGACGGGCCTGGACGGGTTCGCCGCCTACGACGGCACCCGCAGGATCGTCAACGTGGTGTTCGGCAACGAGGCGGGCACCAACACGGTCGAGCTGACGGGCCTGGGCGCGCTCGGCTCCTCCGTCCGCGTCACGCTGCTGTCCACCCCGTCGAGCGGCCGGTTCACCGCCGTGACGGCGCCCACCACGATCTCGGCCACGACCAGGACGGTCAGCAACGGCCGGCTGAGCATCTCGGTGCCGGGCATGGTCGCCACCAGCGCCTACCAGCTCGTCGTCGAGCCGGCCTCCGGCGTGCCTGCCTACCAGCAGCGTTACGAGGCGGAGAACGCCTCGGTGTTCCGCGCCGAGCGGCTGACGGCCGCGAGCGCGTCGGGCGGCGGGTACGTCGGCCGCATCGACAACGCGGGCACGCCCCGCACCGACAGTTACGTCGACTTCGTCGTCAACGTGCCGGCCGCCCGCGCGTACACGATGACGATCGGCTACGCCAACGGCACCGGCGCGACCGCGACGCAGGGCCTGGCCTACAACGGCGGCGCCTGGAGCACGGTCAGCTACCCGCCGACCGCCGCGTGGGGCCAGTTCGGCGCCACGGTCAGCACCACCGTCACGCTCCGCGCAGGCTACAACGTGATCCGCCTGGCCAAGGGCTCGCCGTACTTCGCGGGCGGCACCGGATTCGCCGAGCTGGACTACATCCAGCTCACCTGAGAGAGGAATCAACCGACATGGCGAGCTTCGTCCCCCGGGCCGCCTGCTTGGCCCTGGCCGCCGTCATGATGGCGGCCTGCGGGTCCGCGCAGGAGGTCCAGTCGTCCGGCGCGAGCACCGCGTACACGGTCTGGGATCCCTATCCGCAGTTCGACAGGGGCTCGGACTGGGTGAAACTCCTGGAGCGGTGCGGCGCCGAGGCCGGGGTGAAGGTGGAGCGCACCGGCTACGACACCACGGACCTGACGAACAAGGCCCTTCTGGCCGCCCAGCAGGGCAACCCGCCCGACGTGCTGATCGTGGACAACCCGGTGATCTCGACGCTGGCCGAGGCCGGGGTGCTGACCACGACCGAGGAGACGAGGACCGACACCTCCTCGATCGCGCCGAACCTGCTGGCCGCCGGGCAGGCGGGCGGCAAGACCTACGGCATCCCGATCGGCGCCAACACCCTCGCCCTGTACTACAACAAGGACGTCCTGGAGACGGCCGGCGTGGACATCGCCTCGGTCAAGGACTGGGCGTCGCTGACGGCGGCGCTGGAGAAGGTGAAGGCGGCCGGCAAGAAGGGCATCACGTTCTCCGCGATCGGCACCGAGGAGGGCAGCTTCCAGTTCCTGCCCTGGTTCTGGGGCTCCGGCGCGAACCTCACCAAGCTCGACTCCCCGGAGGGCGTCTCGGCCGTGACGCTGTGGAGCGACTGGCTGAAGAAGGGGTACGCGCCCAACTCGGTCATCGGCAACACGCAGACCACCAGCTGGCAGGAGTTCGCCACCGGCGAGTTCGCCTTCGCCGAGAACGGCACCTGGCAGCTCGCCAACGCCAAGAAGGCCGGCTTCCCGTACGGGATCATCCCGATCCCCGCCAAGGCGGGCGGCACCGCGCCCGCGCCGACGGGCGGCGAGTTCGTCAGCGTGCCCGTGCAGGCGGACACCGGCCGCTACGCCACCTCCCAGAAGCTGGTC
>NZ_JBFALF010000018.1:0-245793 GCF_040656115.1 Nonomuraea sp. NPDC050202
ACCGGCTTGGAGGTGGAGGCCATCCGGAAGATCGTGTCCCGCCGCATCGGCGCGCCACCGTCGTGCCGCATCGTGCCCAGCGCCTCGACGTGCGTGTGGCCGCCCCGGCTGACCAGGGCGACCAGGCCGGGGATCTTCCCGGAGTCGACATGCCGCTCCAGCACCTCACGCAGCCTGCGCAGACCCGTGGCGGTGAAGCCGTTGTTGCCATTCGTCGCCATCATGAAATTCCTCTGCCCATAGTGTTCGGTGGTGCGAGGCCTGCCCTTGCGGGCCTCGCGTTCATGGTGTGAACGATCGTCGATCGCTCTGACACGGAGCCGTCGCTGTCCTGACGTCGCCGCTGATACGACCCCTCCTCGTCGGCGGAAGCGCGAGGGTCGGCCAGCGGGGATCAGGCGCTCGTACGGGGCCGACGGGGATCGAGCCTTCATGAATGCCCTCGGTCACGGTCGCGTCGCGGCGAAGCTGGGGGCGTAGTCCTTCAGCCTGACGATCTGCGCGTGGGCCATCCCCGGCGCGTCGGCGTCGGCCATGCCAGACGCTTCCTGTATGGGCGTGCCCATGAAGAACCGGTCGGCGCCCTCGCGTCCCATCTGCTGATGCTCGGCGACGAAGCCGCGCATCTCCCGCTCGTAGGTGGCGAATGCCACCGTGTGGTCGCCGCCGGCCACGGCCAGCTCGCCGGCCAGGACGTAGGCGCCGATCAGTGCCTGGGAGGCGCCGCGGCCCGAGGTCGGCGCCGCGCAGTAGCCGGCGTCCCCAAGGAGCGCCACTCGGCCCGAGGACCAGCGGTCCATCTCCACCTGGGCGTTGGCGTCGAAGAAGAGGTCCTGCGCCCTGCTCATCTCCTCCAGCAGGCGCGGGATCGGCCGGCCTTCGCCGGCGAACTGCTCGGCCACGATGCGCTTGTGCTGCGCGGCGTCGTCGCGGTCGTAGGCCAATGGCCCGGAGGCGAAGTGCAGTTCCGCGCGCGCCCCGGTGTTGTCGCAGGTGCTGAGGACGGCGGCCGCCTTGCCCGGCATGCTGGAGAGCCGGCCGTTGTCGGGCAGACCGAGGTGGTTGGGCAGGCTGAAGGTCGCGGTGTAGAGGCCCAGGTGCCGGACGAACCGCTGGTGCGGCCCGAAGACCAGCGAGCGGGTACGCGAGTGCAGCCCGTCGGCGCCGGCCACCAGGGCGAAGCGGCGCGGCCGGCCGCGTTCGAAGGTGACCCGCACGCCGCCGGCGTCCTGCTCCAGGGTGGCGATCGAGTCGCCGAAGACGTACTCCACCTCCTGGCGGGTGACCTCATACAGCAGGCCGATCAGCTCACCCGTGAAGATCACCGCAGGCAGGCCGTGGACCTGCTCCAGCAGCGCCATGCGGTCCAGGACGTCCAGTGCCTCGCCGCGGAAGCCCACCGCGCCCCCGCCCGCAAGCACCCGCGGGGCCCGCTCCACCACGGTGGGGGTGAAACCGTGGTGGCGTAACCAGTACGCCAGAGCGGACCCGGCAACGCCGGCGCCGGAAATGAGGACGTCCATCAACTTGCTCCATCGAACGTGCGGTTCGTGCAGTTCGAGGATCAAGTACGGGAACATCCGGAACAACGATGAATCCTGAAAGATCATCTTCAGTGGGAGTAAACGGAGCTGGCCAGGCGTGGAATGACGTGACTCGAGATCTCCTGACGCTGGCCGACCTAGGCGATCCAGAAGCAGGAGCGGCAGGTCGGTGCCCCGCTGTTCGAACGCACCAGCCGCACGGTACGGCTGACGCCGGTCGGCCGGCAGCTCCGCGACGACCTCCGGGCCGCTCTACGGGGGCGGCAACTGTCCACTGGCGACATCGCCGGAAAGGGCCGCGGGTTGCCTGTAGCCGCGGCTCGGCGGGTTCGGCCGGCCGATGGGCGGGCGGCGGCCGACCACTTGCCGACGAAGCGAGGCGGTCGCCTGGGCGTACTTCAGCGAGGCGGCCATCCGCAGCAGGTCCGGCTGGCAAGGCGCGCTGCTGGAGCGCGATGCGCGATGGTGAGGCCGAGACCGAAGGTCAACCGCTTTCTGCGTCGGCCTTCGCGTGGTGAGCGGCGAGGCCGACGGCCGGGAGGATGGCCTGGTCGACGATGTCGGCCAGGTCCGCGTCGCTGGGAGGCGTGCCGTCCAGCAGGCGCTTGGTGACCAGTGCCTCGCCGATGTCGGCGACCACGGGGGTGAGCAGTGCGGCGGGGAAGTGGCCGCGATCGGCGTAGTGGTGCAGCACCGTGCTGGTGAACGTGCCCCCCCGCCGGGAGAAGACGTTCTCGAAGAGCGCTTCGGAGACCTGCCCGGCCCCCAGGGGATCGGTGAGGATGGCCGCGACCGCTCGGCCTGCCGGGCTGAGCATCCAGGCGCGCATGAGCTGGAGCGATCGGATCAGGTCGCCGCGCAGATCGTCGGCTCCTGGGGTGGGTTCCTCGACCGGGTGCGCGTGGTAGAGCGCGTCCAGTAGCACCTCGATCGGGTCTGACCAGCGACGGTACAGCGTGGTACGGGCGGTTGCCGCCCGCCTGCCGATGCCTTCCATGGTCAGCCGGCCGACGCCGACCTCGAGTACCTCTTCCAGCACTGCGGCGTGGATGGCGTTGGCTACTTCTTCGGCACTGCGCCGCGTCCGGCCGCTGTGATCTCCCAATCGTCGCCCCTTGATCGACCCCAGGGCCCATCTTACTTGTGGAGGAGGCGGGCGCACCGCGACCGGGCCGGGGTCACCCGGCCGCGGTGGAAGCGGTCAGAACGAGATGACGGCCGTGGCGAAGGCGTCGATGACGACAGGTTCACCGGGTCGCGCCGGCGAGGTCACCGGTTCTCCTGGCCCGCTGCTGACGCCCGTCTGCTCCACCTGGCCGAGCTGCGCCTCATCGGCGGTGATCGCGATGGTGATGGGGTCGGCCGTCTTGTTCACGATCAGTAGTTTGCGATCACCGTCCGCCGTGACGAAGCCCTGAGTGTGGATGCGGCTGTCGGGATAGCCGAACATCATGGTGGTCGTGGTGACGAGCGAGTCGCCGGGGGCGAAGTGGCGCAGCAGCAGCTGAAGTGCCCGGTATCGGGCGTTGGGGGCGCCGCTGTCCCAGTTGATGAGCGTCGTGCCGGGAATCATGCCGGGGTAGTCCATGAACTCCGCGATGCCGACGAGGTCCACTCCGAGTTCGACGAGCCGGGCCCACAGGTAGGACTGCATCGACGCGCTGAGCGCCCAGTACTCCTCCGGGATCGTGGGGGCCGGGTTCATCAGGTCCGGCGGGTATGACCCCAGTTCGTTGATGAAGGTCCGGGTCCCGGATGCGAGCCGGCGGCGGATGGCGTCGATGTGGCGTACCTGGTCGAGGAACGCCTCGGCCTGGGCGAAGAAGAGCCCGCGCCAGTGCTCGAAGGGTGCGTTGCCGTGTTCGGAGATCGGGTTCACGATCTCAGGGGAGGCGTAGAAGTGATAGGAGAACGCGTCCAGGGGGATGCCGTCGGCGTGGTTGGCCGCGTTCAGGAAGTGCCAGAAGTATTCCGGCTCGCGGGCGACCGGGCTCAGGGACAACCCGATGAACTTCATCTCCGGGTCGAGAGGACGCAGCCGCTCCACGATGGTGTCGTAGAGCCGCGTGTACAGCTCGGGCGGGATGCGGTGCCCCATGTCGGGCTCGCACAGCACCTCCCAGTACGCGAAGCGGTAGCGGTGGCCCGATTCGTGCCACCGGCCGAGTTCGTCGGTGAAACCGCCCGCGATGTACCAGCTCGCGATCCGGTAGAAGTAGTCGGCGACCTCCCGCAACGTGGGGTCGCGTAGTTCGGTGCCCTGCTCGTAGTCCCAGTGGGTCTCATAGGGATCCTCCGCGACCGGTACCGGCTCGGGAGTGACGAACATCCAGGCGGGGATCGTGGCGAAGTTCGCCACGACCGGCCGGCCCTGGGCCGCGTTCATGAAGTCCTCCACGAACGGGTCGAGGAGCTGGAAGTTCCACGACGTCTCATCGGCGGTGGGCGGAGTCAGGGCGGGCACCGCCAACCGGGGGTGGGAGTACCAGGGCAGGAAACGCGCGAGGTCGGCGTTGAGATCGCGCAGCGCGTCGAACGCCTTGTCGTGGATCTGCGAACCGCGGCGCAACGGCGGGGCGGTCCACATGTGCGTGGTCAACGTCGTACGTGACACACCGGTCCTGGCGTTCCAGTCGAGGCGCACCTCGGTGGGTGGTGGCTCCGGAAATTCGATGGACATGGGTCTCTCCTTCAGTTCGGTGCGCGGCGGGGGTGTGTCCCTGGCCCACTCACACAAGCTACGCTACTGTAGCTATAAGCATGTAGCTACGCTTTCGTAGCTAAATCTGATTTCCGGTCGGACTCGAATGGCCGGAGCAACTAGACACCCCCTCTGCGGATGACGCCTGAGCAGCCAAAAGGGGGCGGGTCCCTTTGATGTGAGAGGTCAACCATGTCCATCGCTCCACCGGCCCCCGTTCACGAGGCCACTCCCATCACCCGGCGGGCGCTCGCCCCCGACCTCGCGCGTGGGCTGATGCTGCTGCTCATCGCGCTGGCGCATGCGCACATGTACCTGTCCGGCCACGAGGCGGGCTTCCGCGGTTACGCCCTGGACGGCACTGCTCTGGACCGGCTGGTCGCCGGGGCCCAGATCCTCCTGGTGGACGGGCGAGCGCTGCCCATGTTCGCGGCCCTGTTCGGCTACGGCCTGGTCCAGCTCGCCAACCGGCAGCTCGCCACGGGCAGAAGCTGGCCGCAGGTGCGCACCGTACTGCGCCGCCGGAGTCTGTGGCTGCTGGCCTTCGGGTTCTGCCACGCGCTGCTGCTGTTCTTCGGTGACATCCTCGGGGCATATGGACTGGTCGGGCTCGTGCTCGTCGGCTTCATCCGGCGCGAAGACCGGGCCGTGCTACGGGCCGCGGCGGTTGGATTGGCGCTGCATGTCGTGGTGCTGTTCGGCTTCGGGCTGCTCACCATCTCCGCACCCAAGGGCGACACGCCCGCCGCCATGGCGGACCCGATCGAGGCGCTCGTGATGCGGCTCATCGGATGGTCCGGAATGACGCCCACCTACTTCGCCGCCAGCGTGGTGCCGGCCTTCCTGTTCGGAATCTGGGCGGCCCGGCGCCGCGTACTGGAGGACCCGCTGTCGAACCGGGACCTGCTCTCCCGCGTCGCCGTCGTCGGTACGGTGCTGGCCGTCGTCGGCGCGGTTCCGCTGATGCTGATCGACACACAGGTCTGGACGCCGTCGGATCTGGTGTCCGTGTCGGCGTACGCGCTGCACAGCGTAACCGGCATCGCCGGCGGCCTCGCGTACGCGGCGATCATCGGACTCGTCGTCGGCCGGGGGCGGCGCGGCTATCCCGGCCCGCTCGTCAGGGCCCTCGCGGCCTGTGGCCAGTGGTCGCTGACCTGCTACCTGCTTCAGTCGGTGATCTTCGTCGCGGTGTTCGCCCCCTACGCGGGAGGGCTCGGCACGCGCGTCGGCGACGCCGCGGCGTCCGGCATCGCCGTGGTGACCTGGCTGGCCACCGTGGCGCTCGCCGCGCTGCTGGCTTCGGGCGGGCGTAGGGGACCTGCCGAGGCCGCACTGCGACGGCTGACGTACAGGCGAAACTGACCCACGCGAAGGATCCGCGAGCGTTCCTGGACAGGAGATGAGGCCTGTACCGCTTCACGTCACTGCAGAGTGCTTGACCTGCGGATCGACCTGAGGCGGTGGGATAGGCACGACCGGTGCTTGTGCCTCTTCCATCTCCTGTACGTGATCGCGCTCCGGAAGCTCGGCTGGTCAGGCCGGGTACGCCGCGAGCCAGGCGCCGCCGCCTGGCCCAACAGCGCTGAACGTATCCGAACCGGACCAGCCCGCCCGCGGACGAGAGAAAATCCGGGACCTGGTGGTGCGCCTGGCGGGGGAAAAACCGGCATGTGGATAACGCCGGGTCCACGGGTGGGCTTGTCCGATTCGCTGCCAGGTCAGCGGCTACGGCTCGGGGTCTGATACTGGAACGACGAATCCTGAAAGATCATCTCCAGCGGGAGTAAACGGAGAAGCCAGGCATGGAACTACGTGACATCGAGATCTTCCTGACCCTGGCCGAGGAGCTGCACTTCGGCCGCACTGCCACCCGGCTGTGCCTGTCACCCGCCCGCGTCACCCAGGCGATCCAGAAGCAGGAACGGCAGATCGGCGCCCTGCTGTTCGAACGCACCAACCGCAGCGTACGGCTGACGCCGGTCGGCCGGCAGCTCCGCGACGACCTGCGCCCTCTCTACGCCGGGCTGAAGGACAGCATGGAGCGCGCCCAGCTCGCCGGCCAGGGCATCACCGGCACCTTGCGCGTCGGCATGCTGCCGGCCAACGCCTACGACCTGCGCCCCTACTGGGACGTCTTCCGCCTGCGGAACCCGCAGTGGAGGCTCCGCGTCCAGAAGAGCCAGTTCAGCGACGCCTTCGCCACGCTGCGCCGCGGCGACATCGACGTCCTGATCGCCTGGCTGCCCATCGACGAGCCCGACCTCACCGTAGGGCCGACCCTGTTCGCCGAACCCCGGGTGCTGGCCGTCTCCACCGGCCACGAGCTCACCCGCCACACGTCGGTCTCGCTGGAGATGGCCGCCGACTTCCAGCACCCGCAGTCCGACACCCGCCCCGGCTACTGGTACGACGCCTACATTCCGCGCGCGACCCGCCGCGGCCGCACGATCGAGCGCGGCCTCGTGGTGCAGAGCACCGAAGAGGCCATCACCTTCGCCAGCATGGCCGAGATCGTCGTGCTCTTCCCCTCTCACATGGCCCGCTACTGGGTACGACCAGACATCACCTACCTGCCGGTCACCGACATGGGGCCGCTGCCGTACGCGCTGGTGTGGCGCAGCGAGACGGAGAACGAACCCATCCGCGCCCTGGCCGAGGTCGTCCGCGATCTCGGCCCCCTCCCCCCGGAGAGCTGATCGCCGAACAACACGGTGAACCCGGAAGCGTCCGGCGGATCGGAAGCCACAAACCTGCTTTGACCCTCACCGAGTTGGATGAGTGGCTCGACCGCGGCCGACGTACTTATCCGCAATGATCTCCCACAACGGCCTGCCGCTGACCTCGCGGATCCTGTGGCGCTACGACGCCACCGGCGCGGCTGAACTCCCCTATGCGGCCCCCACCGCGTGTTTCGGTCCCCATACCCTGACGCCCTCGGGGTTGAGGAACCTGCGGACAGCCGTTGGCGGTACCCGCGAGCTGCAGCGGCACCTCCGCCTCGCCGAGGTGGGTGGCGGCGGAGTGGCGCAGCACCGAGCCGCAGGAGTCGGTACTGGAGCTGGCCGCCCAATTGGGCGTCACTGCCGAGGACTACCGCGAGGCCAGGAAGATCAGGGACAGATATCGAGAAACAGGAGTGAGATGAACCCGAGGTGATCGGTAACGGTCGCCAATGCCGCAAGCGCGGGAAAGCTCAGGAGTACCCGGCCGCCGCGGCCTCCTAGTATGGCTACACTCTCACCCCTCCCGACCAACTGATGGAGCGCCTGGCAATCTGTAAGCCAGGGACACATACCGAATGGAAACCGTCCACATCAACGGTCTGCCCGCCGAGTACAACGCATGGCTGCCCGGAAATCCCTCGCTGGGTCCAGGCCACTTCACGCCACCATGAACAGGTACCACTATGCAGACAACACCCACGCTCCAAGCTGCGCAAACACCGACGCACAGGCCAGAACCGCTACCATCCGACATATTCCTCTACGAACTTCAAGTTCGTGGACTGGCGGAAGGTCGAGGACGCGATCGACTGAGCTGCCGAGCCCTGCGCCCGCGGGGGTGCAGGGCTCGACCAGTACGTTTCCTCGGCGGTTCTGCTCACTTGATGGCGCCCGCCCCGATGCCCTTCACGATGTGCCGCTGCGCCATCAGGTAGAAGATCACGACGGGCACGATCGAGATGGTGGTGGCGGCCAGGAGGATCTGCTGCTGTGGCGTCTCGGCGGAGGTGAAGGCGGTCAGGCCGCGCTGGATCGGCATGAGGGAGTTGTCCTCGAACAGGACGAGCGCCATGAGGTACTCGTTCCACGCGCCCAGCCCCTGGATGACCGCCACGGCGGCGAGGCCGGGCCGGGCCAGCGGGAGGATCACGTTCCAGAAGATGCGCAGCGGGCCGGCGCCGTCGAGCGCGGCCGCCTCCTCCAGGGCGCGGGGCTGGCCGACGAAGAAGCTGCGCATGATGAGCGTCGACATCGGGATGCCCGAGGTGATGAGGATCAGCACGTAGCCGACGGGGTTGTTCGTCAGGTTCAGCGAGATGAGCAGCTTGTACTGGGCGAGGAACATGGCGGGCGCCGGGATGATCATCACGGCGAGGATGACGAACGTGAACGCGCCCTTGCCCGCGAAGTCGAGCCGCGCGAGGGCGTATCCGGCGAGGCTGGACACCAGCAGGATGCCGAGAACGGCCGATCCCGTGTAGAGCACGCTGTTGCGCAGGTAGACGCCGAGCTCGCCCTGCACCCACGCGGTCACGTAGTTGTGCCACTGCGGGTCTGCGGGCAGGAAGCTCTTGTTCGACAGCAGCTCCGTGAGGCTCTGCAGGGACCCGGACAACATCCACAACAGGGGGAACATCGCGATCAGCGCGGCGACGCCCAGCAGTCCGTACAGGCCGGCCTTGTGGACGGGAACCCTGCGTCGTGCCGAAGCGATGGACATCCCCTCGGTCCTTCCTGTCGTCCGGCTGCTCATGCGCGGGACCTCCGCCTGGTGATCGCGAGCTGGATCACGGACAGCAGCACGAGGGCGCCGCCGAAGATGACCGACATGGCCGCGGCGCTGCCGTAACGCCAGTTGACGAACGCCTCGTTGTAGATCGCGAGGGTCGGCACCATCGTGTGGTGGCCGGGGCCGCCGTTGGTCAGCACCTGCACGGTGCCGAAGATCTGGAGGGCGGCGAGCAGGGTGAGCAGGCTGACGATCGAGGTGACCGGGGCCAGTTGCGGCCAGGTGATGTACCGGAACTTCGACCAGCGGTTCGCGCCGTCGAGCTCGGCGGCCTCGTACAGCTCCTTCGGCACGTCCTGCAGCCCGGCGAGGAAGAGCAGGAAGCCGAACCCCCAGTGGAACCAGACGAACACCGCCGCGACGGCGGGCAGCGCGACGGCCGGGTCGCCCAGCCAGTTCTGCTGGAGCGCGTCCAGCCCGGTCAGGCCGAGCAGCCGGTTGAGTACGCCGGAGCCGGGGGCCAGGATGAAGGAGAACAGCAGGCCGACGACGACGACCGACAACACGCCCGGCAGGTAGAAGACGGTGCGGAAGAACGTCCGGCCGCGGGTGACGCTGTTGACGGCCAGCGCCATGCCCAGGGCGACTCCGTTGCCGACGACGAAACCGACGACGCCGAAGAACAGGACGTTGCGCATGGACGCCCAGAAGATCGGGTCGGAGGCGACGAAGTCGTAGTTGTCCAGCCCCACCCACGGGGTGTCGGGGCTGACGCCGTCCCAGGACTGGAAGCTCAGCAGGATGGCCTGCGCGAACGGCGTGATCGTGAAGATCCCGACGAGCGCGACGGCCGGCGCCAGGAACAGCCAGCCGATCAGGTTGCGCCGGACAGCGCGCCTCCCGCGCGGCGCCCAGGAGGGGCGCCGTGCGGGAATCGCGAGGTGCTGCGTCGTCATGACGTACGGTCCTGCGCCGCCTGGATGGTGGTGAGCGCTTCGTCCACCGTCGTCTCGCCCAGCACCAGGCGCTGGGACTCCGCCCTGATCGCGGTGATCACGTCAGGCGTGAAGGTCGTCGACATGACCTGCATGGTCTTCACCCCGGCGGCGAAGCCCGCGAGCTGGTCGGGGATGTCCGCGCCGGCGAGGAGTTCCGGGTTGCTGGGCAGGATGCGGGCGGTCTTGGCGAACACCGCCTGCTGCTCGGGCTCGGTCAGCCACTTGACGAACGCGAGCGCCTCCTTGGGATGCTCGCCCCTCGGATTGATCACCGCGCCTTTCCCGGGGATGCCCGGCGAGCGCGGGTCGTGGACGCCGCCGGGAGCCTTGGGCAGCCCGGTGGAGAAGTAGTCCTCGAATTCCGGGTTCGTCCTGAGGCCGACCGCGATGCCGGGGGCGGCGTCGAAGATGGCGCCCATCGACTTGGTGAAGAAGGACGACTCCACGTTCGGGTGGTCGTCCTGGCCGCCGGGGATGGAGTCGTCGGCGAGCACGCCGGCCTTCTTCAGGTCGGCCAGGAACTGGAAGGCGTTGCGCCAGCCGTCCTGTTTCCAGCTCGCCTTCCCGTTGAGGGTGGCTTCGATCTCGGCGTCCGTCAGCCAGTTCGAGGCGAGGCCCTGGATGATGTTCGGCGTCTGCGATGCCGCGATGGAGAACTTCGCCTTCTTCGCGGCGAGCGCGTCGATGAACTCGGTCGTCGTCGCGGGCGGCTTGTCCGCCGACATTCCGGTCAGCGCCGGGTTGATGAGGAAGCCGTACGTCTGCGTCTCCCAGTGCACCGAGTAGATGCCGGGCTTGACCCCGAGGTTGTTGCCTTCCTGGAACGTCGACATCTTGAGCACGGCGGGGCTGAAGTTCTTGCTCCAGCCGGCGTTCAGCTCGGCGGAGAGGTCCATCGCCCAGCCGGCCTTGTAGAACGGCGCCATCTGGGACGCGTCGAAGGACGAATAGACGTCGGGCATGGACCGCGACTGCGCCTTCGCCTGGAGCTTGGGCAGGTAGTCGGCCGGTCCGGGCGAGTCGATAGTGATCTTGACGCCGGTCTTCTTGGTGTACTGCTGCGCGAGCTGGGTGAGTGCGGCCTCCTGCCCGCGCGACTGGTTCATGAAGGTCAGTTCGACGTCCCCGGTGGCGGGTTCGTCGGACGACGAACAGCCTGCCAGGGCAAGCGCCCCGGCGATCGCCCATGATGCTGCCACGACGGTGGAGCGGCGACGAGCGCCACGTGCTGAAAGAGGTGTACCCATGGTCCTCACCTTTGGAAGCCTTGGATGGGGAAGCGGCTTGATATGTCGGCCGATGGTTCTTCTTCCGGGTGCGCGGAAGTCATTCGGGTGTGGACAGGACATGGGGGCGGGGAAGCACGCCCAGTCCTTCTGAAGTGATCACCCAGCCTTCGGGAGGCTCTGCCCCCTGGTTCACCGCCGTGGCGAGGTGCGCCATCGCGGCCAGCAGCCCTCCGTTCGCCGGGAGATAGATCGTGAGGAATCCCGGCATCTGCGGATTGTGTCCGTTGGGGAGGAAGACGTTCTTGGGCGATGGGAGCAGGAGGGCGTCGATCGCCCGGCCGACGTCGCCGAGGCGGGCCGCGGTCATCGCCATGACGGGGTAGTCCCAGCCCCAGCTGGACTGCAGGTCCCAGTGCTCCCAGACGGCATCGAGCGTCGCCGCCATCGTGGCCGCGTCCACGAGGTCGGTGTCCGGCAGCCACCCCAGCGCCATGAGCATGGACGGGTGATCCTTGCGGATGAGCCACGGGAACGTCGCGATCGCGGCGTACGTGCCGTCGGGCAGCAAGGCGGGCCGGCGCATGTTCCGCGCCACCCGGTCCCACCGCTCGTTCGGTTCGAGACCGAGCCGGGTTCTCCACTCGTTCGCCACGCCGAGCGCCCACGACCAGTACGCCAGCTCGAAGGTCGGATCGGCGTTCGTCGCCCGGTCGAGGAGGTAGCTCTCCTGCGCGGGGATGAGCGGGGGCGGCAGCCGGAAGGACCCGTCACGTTCCTCGGCGAAGTCGGCCATGAAGTCGGCGGTCGCCTCGACGAGCGGGTAGTGCTCCCGCAGGAACGGCTCGTCGCGCCCCTCGCCACGCAGCAGCTCCAGCAGGTGGATCACGTGCGGCTGCTGCCACAGGAGGAAGACGCCGATGTGGCTCGGCGACTCGCGCGCGGACGGGTCGGTCTGCTTCGGCCAGCGGGCTCCGCGATACCCCTGCCGGCGGGCGGTCGCCTTCGCCGCCTCCAGGGCGCCGTGGTACCAGCGCATGCTGCGCTCGAGCAGGTGCCCCCGGCCCCACATCGGGAAATGTGCCGCGTGCCACCAGTGCATCTCGAGGTGGAACTTGCCCGACCAGGTGTTGTACGTCAGACCGGACTCCGCCGGAGGCGTGACCCCGGCGCTGTTGACGGCCATGAGGTACTGCGAGAGAACGACGCGGCGTTCGAGTTCCGCGGCGCGCGTGTCCGTGCTGCCGGCGAGGCTGATGGCGGCACCGGCGCTCCAGTGCTCGGCCCACCAGGCGCGCGCGGACGCGCTGACGGCGGAGAAGCCGTCCTGGTGCGGCGGCCGGTCCTGACCAGGCGTCAGCGTCACCACGACCTCGAGAACGGTGGCGCCCGTGTGCGCGACGGCCGAGCCGGCCCCTTCACGCAGGCTGCCGGTGGTGCGGACGCCCACGCCGTAGGTCAGCGCCTCCACCGTGCGCCGTGCGGTCCAGTGGCACGCCGTGTGCCGGTCCCAGACCGTCTGTTGCGCGAGCGGCAGTTCGAAGGCGGCCAGGTCGTCCGGCTGGTCGTCGAACACCCAGGCGACGCCCCATCCGCGCGGCAGCAGGCCGGACTCGATGCGTACGGCGAAGCGGTGATCGTGCGGGTCGGCGACGGTGGTGACGCGGACGTGCTCGCCGTCGAGGACGTAGGAGGCCTGGATCGTTCCCGTCCACAGGTCGAGCTCGGTGCGGACGTTCGTCAACGCGGCCGGGTCGTCGAGCGCCGTCCCGTCCGGGCGGACCAGAGCGAGGCGGCCGAGGTGAGCGCGGCGGGGGTTGAAGTGGTACCACGCGCCCGCGGCGAACTCCTCGGCGATGGGGTCGCCGGCCCGCTGCAGGCCCATGCGGTCGAGGTAGGGCACCGGGCCGCGGGACGTCTCGTACAGCGTGGTCGTGTCCTCCAGCCGGAGCTCCCGGTCGGTGCGCGTCTCGTACCAGCCCCAGGTCGACTGCGTGCGCAGGGGGATCTGGAAGTCGTCGGCGTCGAAGACGCGCGGGCGCTGCTCGGGCAGGCCGGACAGCCCGTCGCGAACGACGCGGTGCGGGTCGGGGACAAGCTCGTGGAAGGACGGGAACGTCTGCAGTCCGGAGATGTCGACCGTGAGCGCGATATCACCGTTGCCGACCGTGAGGACGCCGGCGGGGTGCGCGGACGTCAGCACGGGGTTGTGCCGTCGCACGAGCCGGCGCCGGTCGATCGCTTCGGGCATCTCGCCTTTCCTTGCCATTTCTCAGCTGATGGGGTCTCGGAGCGCGTTGGCCTTGGCGACGCCACCCAGCCAGGCGAGGCTCGGCTTGGGCCGGCGCTCGAACGTCTCCCGGTCAACGGCGACGAGGCCGAACGTCGGGTCCCAGTGCCCCCACTCGTAGTTGTCGAGCAGGCTCCAATGGATGTAGCCCCGCACGTCCACGCCGGCTCCCATCGCCTCGGCCAGCGCGTCGAGCGCGCCGGTGGTGTAGGCGATGCGCCGGGCGTCGTCGCCGGTCGCGATGCCGTTCTCGGTGACGACGATCGGGACGCCGGGCAGCACGTCGGCGGTGTGCCGGACGGCGATGCCGAGGGCGTCGGGGCGGTACGCCGTTCGCACGAGGGTGTTGTCCGGGTGGACGGGGTGCGGTTCGATGCCGTCCAGCCCCACCCACTGCGCCGAGTAGGCCTGCACCCCGATGAAGTCGTCGCCCCGCGCGGCCTCCAGGTAGAGGTCCTCCCAGACGTACTCGAGCCGCCGGCGCACCTCCTCCGCCCCGGGCCGGGTCTCGAACGCGCGGCTCGCGACCGACCATCCCACCCGGGCGTCCGTGCCCTCGCGCAGCACGTCCCGGGCCGCGTGGTGGGCCTCGACGAGGCGGCGCCCGATCTCCACCGGCGGCGCCGGCTTCACCGGCCGGGGCGTGTCCGCCTCCAGCGTGGGGCTCAGCCACTCCAGGCCCGCGTCGGGGTCGAGCGTCGCCTCCGCCTCGCGCACCATGATCGCGAGCATGTTGGGCTCGTTGATGGTGCAGACCCACTCGACGCCGCCGAGGATCGAGGTGGCCGCCTCGACGTAGGCGCGGAAGCGGTCCACGGCCCGTTCTCCGCGCCAGCCGCCCTCCTCGGCGAACCATCGCGGCGAGGTGAAGTGATGGATCGTGACGAACGGGGTCACGCCCGCGGCGAGGCACGCGTCGATCATGCGCCGGTAGTGCGCGAGCGCCGCGCGCGACACCCTTCCCGGGGCCGGCTCGATGCGCGCCCACTCGATGCCGAAGCGGTAGGTGTTCAGGCCCGACTCCGCGACGAGCCGGATGTCCTCGGCGTATCGGTGGTAGCTGTCGAGGGCGTCGCCGCTGCGATCCGCTCCTGGCATGCGCTCCTCCTGCGCCCAGAAGTCGCTGTTGACGTTGTTGCCCTCGACCTGGTGCGGTGCGGTCGCCGCACCCCAGAGAAAGCCGTCGGGGAAGGTGCGCATTGGTCTCTCGATCATGTTCCGGGGCGACCTGGGTCGCCTGCGGGGGGCCGGGACGGGCCCCGAGTGCGAGTTAACGTAGCCGTTACGTCGCGCGAAGGTCAAGGGAAAATGTGTACCGGTCTACGACGTCTCCACTAGGCCAAAGGGGTACGGTCTGGGTTATCCGCTAAGGTTCATAAACCGGTCTACATGTGCGACGATCTCTGCGTCGGAGGATCGGCAGGACTCGGCTGGAGAAGGGATGCCCATGGTCGCGCCTGAGCGGCGACGAAGAGTGACCATTTCTGACGTGGCGAAGCACGCCGGGGTCTCCAAGGCGGCGGTCTCCAAGGTGATCCGGAACGACTACGGGGTCAGCGACGCCATGCGAGAGCGCGTCCAGCGGGCCATCGAGGAGCTCGGCTATCGCCCCCAGGCCGCCGCGCGGGCGCTGCGCGGGCGGGCGTTCACCATCGGCGTGCTCATGCGGCACATCGGGATCCCGTTCTACGCCGAGATCATGACCGGGCTGGTGGACCAGCTCGCCGAGTCCGACTACCAGGCGATCATGATCCAGGGAGGCACCCTCGACAAGACCGAGAAACGTGCCCTGGACGCCCTGATAGACCGGCAGGTGGACGGCATCCTCATGATCGCTCCGCTGGTCGGCCGCACCCAGCTCGAGCAGGTGGCGCGCGAGTTCCCCACCGTGGTGCTGGGCCGCCACGACAGGTCGCCGGCGTACGACTCGATCGTCGACGACGACAGGGTCGGCTCCGAGCTCGTCATGGAGCACCTGATCGGGCTCGGCCACCGCCGCATCGGGCACATCACCTTCCAGCAGGAGCACGGGCGGGCGGCCGACCAGATGCCGCGCATCAGGGCCGAGACCTACGAGAGGGTGATGCGTGACCACGGGCTCGCCGGCGAGATCGCCGTCGCCGTGACCTCGTACTCGGAGGAAGGCGGCTACGACGGCGCCCGCGAGCTGCTGAGCCGCGACCCGCGCCCCACCGCGATCTTCGCCGGTTCCGACGAGGCGGCGCTCGGCGTGCTGGCCGCGCTGCACGAGGCGGGCCTGTCCGTCCCGGACGACGTCTCCGTGGCCGGCTACGACAACACCAGGCTGGCCGCCCACCCCAACATCGCGCTGACCACCGTCAACCAGGACGGCGTCGTCATGGGCCGGATGGCCGGGCGGCTGCTGCTCGAACGCATCGAAGGCCGCACGTCACCGGTGCACTTCTCGGTCATTCCGAGCCTGGTCGTCCGGCGCTCCACCGCCGCTGCCCGGTGACGTCCCGCTTCCCGCTTCCGGCGTGGACGGCTCCCGCCTGCCCGGCTCCACCCAGCCGGAACTCTCATTCTGAGGAGTGACGTGATCCGCACCCCGTTCAACGGCGACCGGTCCCCTCGTGCTGCACGCCGGACCCGAACGACCGATCATCACGGCCGACGCCGGCGACCTGGCCTACATCGCCCTCACCCTGACCGACTCGGCCGGGACACCGCACCCCGCGGCCGACCGGCCCGTGCGGGTGAACGTCACCGGCGACGGAACGCTGGTCGGCTTCGGCAGCGCGGACCCGGCGAACACGGAACGGTTCGACGCGACCGAGCACCGCACCTACCGGGGCCGCGCCCTCGCCGTGGTGAGGCCGGCCGCGTTTGGCACCATCCGCCTGACCGCCGTCGCCCCGGACTGCGACCCGGTCGACGTGCTGGTCACGGTCGAGAAGCCGGCCTGCCACCGAGTCCGAACCCCCGGCTGACGAGACAGGCGGGATGAGCGCCGGGATGTGGCGGCCTGTGTCAGCGACCGTCCGGGGCTGAGACGCCCAGCAGGTGGGTTGCTCGTTCCGTGCGCAGGTGCAGTGCCGTGCGGCCCCTGCGTTGCGTCAGCACCAGGCCCGCCCCGCGCAGCGCGTTCAGGTGCTGCGAGACCGCGCTCGGGGTGATGCGCAGGCGGGTGGCCAGGGCCGCGGTCGTCAGGGGTTCGGCCAGGGCGGCGAGGATCTGTGTTCTCGTGTCGCCGAGCACCGGAGCCAGGCCGGTCAGCGCCGGCGGGGGCGGCTCCCAGAGCAGGCCGACGCCCAACGCCGGGTAGCGGATCGACGCGGCGGTGACCGGGGACTTGTCCACGCCCACGTTCGGCCAGTTGAAGACGCTGGGCAGCAGGACCAGGCCGTGCCCGCCGGCGTCCACTGTGCAGACGGAGTGCGGGGTGCGCCGGCCGTGCACCACCAACTGGCCGCCGTCCCAGGCGATGTCCCGGTGCAACTCGGCGAACAGCGCCTGCACCCCGCCGTCCACCAGGGTCAGCGCGCGCCGGCCGATGTCGGCCTCCAGCACCGCGCACATCCGGCCCCAGTGCGGCGCGATCAGCAGCTCGTGGCAGCGATGCAGCGCCTCCGCCAGCCGCGGCAGGACCGCCGCCGGCTCGGGGACCTCCTCGGCAGGCATGCCCAAGACCGCGCCGTACTCATGCCGGAAGAAGTCCCCTTCCGTGGCGAGCAGCAGGTCCAGCTCCGCCGCCATGGACGGCAGCCGCTTCCCGGGCACCGGGAACAGGAACGACGGCAGCGGTCCGGCGATCAGCCCTCGCAGCAGCGGCAGCTCCCGCTCGCCCGCCAGCAACGGGCGCGCCTGGCGCACCCACGGCTGGTGGACCGCATGCCCGCCCGTGCCCAGCAGGATCCGCAGCGCCAGCACCGTCTCGCCCAGCGGTGAGACGGCGAATCGCACCTTCGCGACCGACGCCGCGGTGAACCTGATCTCGACCGCCATCCGCCCTCATCATGTAGCTGTGGCTGAACGATAGCCGAGGAGCGCCGCTCTCCCGCAGGCTGGCGGGCATGCCATTCTTCACCGCCCACGACGGCACCAGGCTCGCCTACCACGTATCCGGCGATGGGTCGCCGGTGATCTGTCTGCCCGGCGGGCCGATGCAGGCTTCCGCCTACCTCGGCGACCTCGGAGGCCTGTCCGCGCACCGGCAGTTGATCATGCTGGACCTGCGGGGCACCGGCCGGTCCGCCGTGCCGGAGGACACCGGCTCGTACCGCTGCGACCGTCTTGTCGATGACGTCGAAGCCCTGCGCGAGCACCTTGCACTCGACCGGATGGACCTGCTCGCCCATTCCGCGGGCACGAATCTGGCCACGCTGTATGCGGCCCGCCATCCGGAACGCGTCAGCAAGCTCGTGCTGATCGGGCCGAGCGTCATGGCCGTCGGCATCACGGTCACCGCGGACGTCCGGCGGGAGACGGCGCTGCTGCGCAAGGACGAGCCGTGGTTCCCGGCGGCGTTCGCGGCCCTGGAGGAGATCATGGCCGGCACCGGCGACGCCTTCGAGGCCATCGCGCCGTTCTGGTACGGCCGCTGGGACGAGACGGCCCGCGCCCACAAGGCCGCCGAGGACGGGCGGAAGAACCGCGAGGCCGCAGCCGCCTTCGGCTCCGGCGGCGCCTTCGACCCCGCCGCCACCCGCGCCGCCCTCACCCGCCTCACCTCGCCGGTGCTGCTGCTCACAGGCGAGGTTGACCTGAACTCCCCTCCTGCCGCGATGGCCGGGCTCGCCGAGCTGTTTCCCCACGCCGAACTCATCGTTCAAGCCCGAGCCGGGCACTTTCCGTGGCTCGACGACGCCGACCGGTTCGTGGCCACCACCGCGGCGTTCCTGCGGTGAGCGATTCGGCCTCCCATGACGAGACCTGCACACCGTGTCGGCCGGCGAGAGCCGTGCAGCACGCACCGAAGAACACGGATTCGTGCTGACGTCACCGACGACGAGCTTGCCGAGCTGCGGTGGCAGATGGGGCATGGGCCACGGCCTGAGCGACTGCCGATTGGCGCTGACAGATACGTGGAGACCTGTCCGCTCGGTGATCCCGACGACCCCGATGGCGAATGGGAGGTCGCGGAACCGGCGCCCGTGTTCGCGCAGCGCGGCGCTGCCCGGCAAGTGGGAGGCGCGCTCGTCGCCGAATTGGTCGAGCGAGAGCAATCGGACGGCTGGGCGCTGACGGTACGCCAGGAACTCCATCCCGACGACTTCTATCAGCTCCGGACGCTGCTGGACTGGCTCGGCCGGAAGACATCGAGTCGCATACCCCGCACTGGGAGGAACGCTGAGGGCCTTCCATCCTGAAACGGCAGGTCAGGAGAGGTGGGGGCAGGCCCCGGGCGCCCGTGCGGCGCCCGGGGGCGCCGGGTCACCCGTTCGTAGCGGGTGCGTTCTCATAGCGGAGCTCGGGCCCGGGCTCGGGCGTGTCCGCGGGGTCGGGCGCCGGCGCCTGCACCGGCTCGTCCGCGGCCTCGGTGCCGTCGGGCAGCACCTTGACCTGGTTGGAGCCGTGCAGGTTCCAGGTGAAGTCGTCCTTGCCGTCACCGTCGATGTTGTAGACGATCTTCCCGTCGCTGGTCCAGCCGTTCTGCGCGGTGCTGGTCATGTAGCCCGTCGTACACGTGTCGCTGCCGGAGACATAGTAATTCAGCGCCTCGGTGTAGTCGCAGTTCATGTGCCTGAAAACGGCGTCGTACCGTTCGAGCCTGGCCTGCACCACGAATTTGTCGAATCGCTTGCCGACCGAGACACCGGTATTCGTGTCCCAGGAAAATTGAATGCGCGCCCTTCGGGTGTTGCCGTCCTTGTAGACGCAGGCCCGGGCGCGCACCGTGACATCCGGCTTGTTGGGCAGGTCGAACGACTTCGTCTGCCAGCTCGCGTCGCAGGTCCAGCTCGCGGCCTGAGCCGGGGACGCGACGAGCAGGCCGCCGGTGGCCGCGGTGGCGGCTAATGCGAGAGACGCCAGGCGAACGCCGAATCGTGACATGAGACTTTCCTTTCAGCACGGAATTGTTTTCCGTGAACCAGACTGCCCCGCAATTTCCTGGAATGCATGACCCAGAGAACACACTTACTTGACCGTGCGTCCACCGGAACTCCGGAATGGTTCACCGGCTCGGCCTGCTGTTGTTCGTCGCGGCTGCGGCGGGCGACGGCGCGGCGGCCGGCGGCAGCGCGGCCAGGAGGGCGATCAGGATGCCTTGAATCTCATGAGGATCTTCTTTCGTGACGGCACGGTGCGCGGGCCGGGGCCGGGGCCGGGGCCGGGTCCGGGGTAGCCGGCCCCGGGACACCCTTCCCCATGGACCGCCGTCGAGGATGTCGTGGTGCTTCACACCCGGGATCCAGCACCGCGCCGGGCTTTGGGCCGATCACGCGGGGCCCGGACTTGCGGCCGGGCCGCCACCGTGGTCAGTCGGCCGCCTCACCCTGAGTGAGGTCTCATGGCGGGTGTCACTTCCTCCACTGCTCCGCCGGCGACACCCCCGGCAGTGGCTTGCCGATGAGGGCCAGGGGAAGGAAGAAGCAGACCTGGCCGATGGCCATGATGAGCGTGGCGAGCGCCTTGTCGTCGTACTGCTCGGACGCGCGGGCGTACAGCTCGTCGGGGACGCGCTCGCCGGACGCGTTCGGGGTCAGGACGGCCTCGACCAGTTCCAGCGCGACGCGTTCTGCGGCGGTGAAGTAGGGCGCGGTCCGCCAGGAGGCCACGGCGGTGATGCTCTCCTCGGTGGCGCCGGCCGCGCGGAGGTTGCCGGTGTGCAGGACGGTCAGGTACGTGCTGCCGGCGAGCTGGCCGGCGCGCAGTTGCACCAAGCTGATGGTGGTCCGCGGGATCGTGCCGTTCCCGGTCGCCTTGTACAGGGCGCCGCCGATGTCCTTGAGCTCGGGGACGAGGACGGAGGGGTTGGGCAGGCGCGACTCGGTGGTGGTCATGATGGTGGTGTTCCTCTCTGTACGGTGTTTCGCTGCTCTGACGGATGGAGGGGGGCGAAGGTGACCGGGTTCAGCGGGTTGTTCGGAGAGTTTCCGGCATGCGCCGGCTGTCCGGGTTCGTGGGACGGGAGCGCAGGAGGAGGACGGCGGTGAGGATGGCGGCCAGGTAGAAGCCGCCCGCGCCGAGCATGCCCGCGGTGTAGCCGCTGGTGAGCGCGTCCTGTACGGGCGTGCCCGGTGGCACGCTCGTGGTGGCGGCCGCGGCGATGCCGGCCAGGACGGCCAGGCCGAGGGCGCCGCCGATCTGCTGGCTGGTGTTGACCAGGCCGGAGGCGATGCCGGAGTCGCGCGCGGTGACGCCCTGCACGCCGCCGATGGTGGCGGCGACGAAGCCGATGCCCAGGCCGATGCCGCCGGCGAGCTGGGCGGGCAGCAGCACGAGCAGGGGGTTCTGGTCCGGGGTCAGCAGGCTGAACCAGCCCATCGCCGCGGCGGCCACCGCCATCCCGATCGTCAGGACGGTCCGGGTGGAGGCGCGGGCCTGCAGGCGGGGGCCGATGAGGCCGGAGCCGATGCCGATGCCGATGGCGAACGGCAGGTACGCCAGCCCGGTGATCATGGGCGAGTACTGGTTGATCGTCTGCATGTAGAGGGTCAGGAAGTAGAAGGTGGCCAGCTGCCCGGCCCCCATGAGCAGCATGACCAGGTTGGCGCCGAGTCTGCCCCGGTCGGCGAGCACGCCCGGGGGCAGCATCGGGCTGCGCGCGCCGCGCTGGATGAGCACGAACGCGGCGAGCAGCACGAGGGCGGCGGCGCCGAAGGTGAGGGTGAGCGGGTCGCCGATGCCGTGCGAGCCGGCCCGGTTGATCGCGTAGACCAGCGCGCCGAGGGCGAGGGTCACGGTGGCCGCGCCGGGCAGGTCGAGGCCGCCGCGCTCGCGGGTGCCGGGCCTGAGGGCGTAGGTGCCGGCCAGAACCAGCAGCGCGATGGGGATGTTGATGAACATGATCCATCTCCAGCCCAGGTACTCCGTCAGCGCGCCGCCCAGCAGCAGGCCGGCCACCGAGCCGAGGCCGCCCATGGCGCCGTAGACGCCGAGCGCCTTGTTGCGCTGCGGTCCGGCGGGGAAGGTGTCGGCGAGCAGGGACAGCGCGGCCGGGGCGACGATCGCGGCGCCGACGCCCTGCAGGACGCGGGCGGCGATCAGCACGCTGCCGTTGCCGGCCAGGCCGCCCAGCAGGGACGCGGCCAGGAAGACGGCCAGCCCGGCGCGGAACAGCCTGCGCCGGCCGAACACGTCGCCGGCGCGGCCGCCGGCCAGCAGCAGTCCGCCGAAGGCCAGGGCGTAGGAGGTGAGCACCCAGTCCAGGTCGGCCTCGGCGATGCCGAGCCCGGTCCCGATGACGGGCAGGCCCACGGTCACGATGGTGCCGTCCATCACCATCAGCAGTTGCGCGGCGGCGATCACCAGCAGGGCCAGGCCGCTTCTTTCCGAAGGGGTGTGCGAGGTCATCCGACGTCCTCAGGAGGTGGTGGTGGCGGCGTGGTAGGTCGCGGCGGCGAGCCGGTCGTGCTCGGGGTAGGACCAGGCGAAGCCGAAGCGGCGCCGGGTGTAGCCGAACGCGATGCCGCTCATCGGGTCGGCGAAGGACTCCGAGCCCGCGGAGCCGTCGTGGCCGAACGCGTTCGCGCTGAGGAAGGGGTAGCGCAGGCCCTTGGCCTGGAAGCCGACCGCGTAGTTGCCCTGGTCGCCGCGGACCAGGTCGGCGCCGAGGGAGTGCAGCTGGGCGAACTCGCCGATGGTGTCCGGCTTGAGCAGCGGGGGCCGGCCGTCGAGGCCCCAGACGGCCGCGGCGTACAGGCCGGCCAGGCCGCGCGCGCTGCCCACCCCGCCGGCCGACGCCTGGCCGTGGGCGCGCACGTCGCGGGTGTTGGCGAAGGCCACCTGGTCCAGCGGCGGGGTGCTGTTGAGCCCGTAGCCGACGCCGAGGATGCTGTGCGGTCCTGGCAGGTTCGTCCAGAACGCGGCCTCCTGCTCGGGGGTGGCCGTCCACCACTGGATCGGGCGGAAGCGGCGCTCCTCGGCCTCGGGCAGGCCCAGGTACAGGTCCAGCCCGTACGGGGCCCGGACGCGCTGCTCGTAGACCTGCTGCAGCGACTGCCCGGTCACCCGCCGGATCACCTCGTTCACCAGCGCGAACGTGACGAACCCGCCGTAACCGTAGGCCGTGCCGGGACGCCAGTACGGCCGCTGCCCCGCCAGCCTGCGGGCGATCACCGCGTCGTCGGCGAGCTCGGCCGCCGACAGCCCGCCGTCGACGCCGATGACGCCGGAGCGGTGGGTGAGCACGTCCCGCAGCGTGATGGTGGCCTTGCCGGCGGCGGCGAACTCCGGCCAGTGCCGGGCCACCGGCTCGTCCAGATCGAGGACGCCGTCCTGCACGAGCAGCGCCGTCACCAGCGTCGCGGCTCCCTTGGTGGAGGAGTAGACGCCGGTCAGCGTGTCGCCGCTCACCTCGTCCCCCGCCCACAGATCCACCACCCGGCGGCCGTGCGCGTAGGCGGTCAGCTGCGCGCCCACCTGGCCGTCCTGCTCGGCCACCACCTCGGCGAACGCCTCGCGCACCGGCTCGAAGCCGTCCTCGACCGTTCCGTGGACGTCCGTGTTACTCATCGTCAGAAACCTTTCGTACGTGTTGGTCCCCGGCATGACGGATGGCGCGGGGAAGAGGTGACCGGTGCGCCCGCGGTCACCTTTGTCTGTTCTGCTGCGTCAGCGGTATGACGTTGCCGAAGTGAGAGGGCCGAGACCGTGACGCCCCATGACTTCCTGGCCGACCAGTCCGGGACCATCGCCCCCATCTCTGCAGGCGGTCGCCTGCCGCATGTTCGGCTCGCCGGCTGCCCGCGCGCCGGCAGCCTCACCCCGCTCGGCCGGCAGCTCCGCGACGACCTGCGGCCCGTCTGCGCCGGCCTGCACGACAGTCTCGAACGCGCCCGGCCGGCCGCCCAGGGCATCACCGCCGTGCTGCGTGTCGGCATGCTGCCCGTCAACGTGCACGAGCTGCGTGCCTATGGGGACGCCTTCCGCGCCCGTCATCCCGGCTGGAGGCTGCGCATCCGGCACCCGGCCTTCAGCGATCCCTTCGGCGCGTTGCGCCGCGGTGACGTGGACGTGCTGGTCGCCTGGCTACCTGTCGAGGAGCCCGGCCTCACCGTCGGCCCGGCCCCGTACGCCGAGCCGCGCGTGCTGGCTGTCGGCGCCGGCCATGAGCCGGCCGGGCGCACGTCGGTCTCGCTGGACGTGGTGATCGACTTCCGGCATCCCGACGTCGAATCCAGGCCCGACTACTGGTTCGACAGCTACGTCCCGTCCCACGCCCGCAACGGCCGTTCGATCCAGCGCGGCCCCTTGGTGCAGAACACCGAGGAGATCCTCAGCAGCCCTGACGTACGCCCTCGTCCGGCGCAGCGAGGCCGAGACCGGGCTCATCCGGGCCCTCGCCCAGGTCGTCCGCGACCTGGGGCCCTGTAGCGTCACCGACGGCACCACCTGACGCGCCCGGTGCCGGCGGTCTCAGGCGTTGCGGAACAGGTCCCGCCGCTCGGACAACTGCTCCATGCCCGCCGACCGGTACGTGGCCACGGCTCCGACGTTGGAGCTCTCGCAGCACACGATCATGCTGGACGAGCCCAGCTCCCGGAGGGCCCGCGCCGCGGCGATCGTGACCGCCCGGCCGTAACCCCGGCCGCGGTGCGCCCGGTGCACCCCCATCGGCTCGATCAGCCCGAGCCTGCCCTCACCCGCCGACCACACGATCACCACCGCCACCGCCTCGCCCCGCTCGTCCCGAACGGCCAGGCACCGCGCGTCGGCGAACGCCGAACCCGCCGCCGTCGCGAGCCAGTGATCGCCGGTGAACGTCGACCCGTCGAACGATGCCCGCAGGACCCCGGCCCACTCGTCCGCGTCTTTCGGCCCGATCACCTCGACGCGAACGCCGGGATCCGGCACAGGCGCCCCGAGGTCACGCCGGAGCAGTGTCCACGGCTCGCCGCTCTCCCAGCCGTCCTCGGCCAGCAGGTCCTGGACCAGGGCGTCCGTCGACGACTCGAGGTAAGCCTTGCCCGGTGGCAGTACGCCACGCTCGGGCGCCGCCGCGTCCTCGGCCACCTGCCGGGCCAGTTCCTCGTCCCGCATCGCCTGCGGCGCGAACGCCAGCCGCAGCAGATCCGGACCGTCCAGGAGCCCGATGGCCAGAACCTCTCCGGCCCGGCTCCAGGTCCGCGTGGCCTCCGCCGTCCGCTCCGCGCCGAACCGCCAGAACCACCCCACATCCCCCGGGTGCAGTTGGACGGGCGCTCCGTCGTACTGCCACTCCCCCAGGACCCGCACCACGTCACCGAGGCGGTCGACTCCCGGCTTGCCCATCTCGATCGTCATCCGTTGATCACATACCATCCCACGACCCCTCCGCACCCGGATTTCCGCCGGCAGCCGGCGATCATGATCATGTCCGCCGCCGCCCTCCGAAGCCGCCGCGGTCCAGGTACGGCTTTGGCCGTGCGGCTTCAGCCCATGCCTCCTGACCCGCCGCGTTCCGGCTGGGCGCAGATATGTCACTTATTGTGGCGATCTGCCTTGACCTTATCGGTCATACAGCGACTCCATAGGCGATCATCCTGCTCATCCACCAGGTCACCGGTACGTTCCTGCAGTCGGAGGGCCAGACTGACGACACCCTCAACGACGAGGTGCAGAACGAGAACCACTGGCCTCTGCCCACCAACAAATCCCTGGTGTGGCAGCTCCACAAGGTCGACCTGGGCGAAGGACGTACGACGTACCTGATCGAGAACCGCGCCAAGGGGCACTACCTGACCTTCCGCCCCGGCAACACCCCCGCGGAGATCCCCACCCTCTCGCCCGTCCTGCGGCAACGCGGCGGCGACACCGGCAGTGCCGAGCAACGCTGGGACTTCCACCCGATCCCCGGCAGCGACGCCGCCTACTGGGCCATCATGCCGCACGACTACGACACCTACGCCCTGAGCGTCTACAACAACCACCTGGCCGACGACCAGTGGATCGTCCCCACCCCCACCTGGAACGGGCCGCCGGCGCTCGCGCACGCGTGGGGCGTCGTCCTGCGCCACCGCTCCGGCTCCGAGGCCAGCAGCAAGATGTGATGACCGGCGCCTCGCTGAAGGCCACCCTCGCCTGGACCGGCCCGCCCTCGCCGCCTGCCGCGGTTCGGCGCCGCGGCTCTGACCGGTGCGCTCACGTTCGCCGCGCTGCCCGCCGAACTCGCGCTCGCCGAGGCCGGCCTCCAAGCGGCGGCGCACGCAGCCCGCTGCACGAGTCAGGAGCGCTCCCGCTCGCCCGTCGCCTCGGCCGGAGTGCTGAGCCGAGGAGGGGTGGCTGATCGGCTACGCCGCCGGTACTCGGTGGGCGTCAGCCCGACCAGCGTCCGGAAGCGGCGGGCGAAATACGTCGGATCGTCCCAGCCGACGGCGGCGCCGACCCGAGCAGCCGGCAGGGACGAATGTGCCAGCAGCGTGGCGGCGCGCTCGGCCCGCAGCCGGGCCAGGAACCCCAGCGGCGTCAGCCCCACGTGGCGCCTGAACAGCCGGCCGAGATGGGCGGGATCCAGACTGACCGCACGGGCGAGATCGTCCAGCCGCCACGGATGGGCGGGCGCTGCCTCGATCCGGGCGATGGTGGCGGACACCGCTGGGTGGATGGTGGCCTCGCGCGTCTGCCGCTCGGGTTCGCGGCCGTCGGCCAGGACGCCGAGCACGGTGATCAGCCGGCCCAGCACCCGGCCGGGCCGGCGCTGATCGGCTCCGAGGTCGTGTTCGAGCAGGTCGATCTCCGCGAGGGCCTCCTCGGCGGCGGCCGGGTCGACGCTCGTGACGGCCACGCCGTGCGTGCCGGACGCGACCGGATCGGTCCACAGCAACCGGCGCAGCATCGGGATGTCGTGCAGCGCCGCCAGCTCGCCTCGTAGCGCCTGGGCGGACAGGCAGCAGTTGGCGACGGTCAGGTCGGTGCAGTCCCGAAACCCGTGCCAGGCGCCGGGGCGGAGCACGATGACCTGCCCGCGCCGCAGCGGGTGCTCGCCCTGGCTGGTCACGTGCCGGCCGTGACCGGTTCCGATCACGGCGATCTCGAGGAAGTCGTGCGCGTGCGGCTCGATGCCGGAATTCAGGTGGTGGACACCTGCCAGGACCGGGTCCCCAGCGAACAGCGCGTGCTCGTGCAGCGTGGCAGGCATGTCGGGATCGTACGACTACTCGCCGAGATCGGCCTAGCCCCTGCCGGGGTGCCTCGACGAGGCTTGCAGTGTCTCAACCGCAAGAACCTTGGAGGTCAGTGATGACGACGACCACGACGGGGCAGCCCGGCAGCGACGTCGATGCCGGTGGACGGGTGCCGGACGAGCTCGTGGCGGCGTACCGGGAGAACGGTTTCGTCCGAGTACGGGGCGTTCTCGACCCCGACCAGGTCCAGCGCTTCCGGGCCGCCGCCGAGGCGTTCCTGCAGGCGCATCGCGCGGAGAGCCTGGAACAGCGGGGCGTCTTCAGCCAACTGGTCAACGTCTGGCAACACGACCCGACGCTGCGGGAGCTCACCTTCGACCCGCGGCTCGGCCGGATCGCCGAACAGCTCGCCGGGTTCCCGCTGCGGCTCTGGCACGACCAGATGCTGGTCAAGGAGCCGCACAACAACGCCGCCACCGAGTTCCACCAGGACCGCCCGTACTGGCCGCACGCGGGCGACCGGCTCCCGCTGTCGGCGTGGATCGCGCTGGTCGACGTTCCCCCGGAGCGGGGCTGCATGACGTTCCTGCCCGGCACCCAGCATCGGACCGGTCTGCGCCCGCAGGACCTCCACCACGAGGAAGACCTGTTCACGATGGACCCGTCCCTGCGCTGGATCCCCCGCGTCACCGTGCCGCTCCGCGCCGGCGACTGCACCTTCCACAGCGGCTACACCGGGCACATGGCGCTGCCCAACCGTACCGACCAGGCCCGGTTCGCGCACGTGACCATCTACATGGACGAGGCGGCCCGTTACAGCGGGACCGAGCACGTCGTGACCGACCCTCTCGGCCTCGCCGCAGGGGATCGGCTGGACGGCGACACCTTCCCTCGCCCCTGGGCTTAGACGGCTCGGGTTGCGCTGGTCAGGAACGCCGACGGCGGCGTCCCCCGAACGTATCGCCGGACGATACCGATCCAGCCGGCGCTGGCATCGCCTGCCATGGCGATCACCGAGGACACGATCCCAGGACTGCGAGCCGCGGCTGTCGCCGGGAACCCGGAGGCGGCTCGCGAGCTGGGCCGCCTGCTGTGCATGCTCAGGACCGACTCCCTGGAAGACGCCATGGACAGTGACTTCCTGGCCACGTGGCCGGAGGAGCCCTGGCTCCGCGCCGCCCTGCGCGCCCGCCCTGACGATCGGCTCGCCGCCGTCCTCCTGGCCGGGCGGCTCGTCCAGCAGATCGCTTTCCGGCAGATCGATGACGACCATGCGACGGCGCATGGCGAGGACGACGGCACGCTCGCCCGCAGACATGACGAAGCACACGCCCTGTACGCGAGCGTGCTGAGAACCGATCCCGGCAACGCCGCCGCGCGCGCCGGGGTCGCCGCCCTGAACGCCTGGGCCGACGACACCGGCGACCTGGAGAAGGAGCCGCGAGGTGCGCTGGGCCTGCTCCCGGCTCGTGGCCCCGATGGTGGCGCAGGCAGGGGAGCCTCCCTTCGGCGTGGACCTCGATCTGTTCACCTACTCGGACGGGCGGCTCGACAGCGTCGTTCGTCTCGCCCGGCATTTCCACGCCGACGGGACGCTGGACTGGGACGCCGTCGAGATCCCGCCGCTCACGGGCGACCCGCTCCCCGCGGGCCACCCGGTCGGCATCGGCCACTACGGCTACTTCTGCGACTGGGGGTGACTTGTCACTTCGCGCAGGGTCTGATCTCGCGTTCCACGTCACCGTCAGGGCCACCTGCACCGCGCACGTCGCCGAGGGGAAGATCGACTCGCACCGCGAGTACTACGACCAGCTCGAACTCTACAGCCGGCTCGGTTTCGGCCTGCTGGAACTCGACCGCATCCCGGCGCCGTGAAACGCGCTGTGAAACGCGCTGTGAAACGCGCTGTGACCGGTGCGAGCCCTCGATCCGGGACGCGGTCCCGCCCCCCACGCCCGCCCGTCCGGGCGGCGGGGGTGACCCGTCTGCGCTGCCGCCGATCACCGTGCAAGCCGGCTGCAAGCGCCGCCCGGCATGATCCGCTTCGAGAAGCTCGCCGGATTGGAGCGATCGGCGACCCGTAGATCAGGAACGGCATGACTGGCACACCCTCGCCCACCACCGGACACCTCCGGGCACCCCGGCGGCCGGCCCCATGAGCAACAGCCTCGTCCTCGACCCCGACCTGCCCGAGGCGCACCGCCGGGCGATGGCCGCCCGTCCCGAACTCCTGCCGCCCCCGCCCGACCGGCCGGCCTGGCGCGGGCGGACGTTCGCCGACGTGCTGACGGCCCTGGCCCTGTCGGCGCTCTGGGGGTTCCTGCCGCTGGTCCCGGCGCTGGCCCGCCGCGGGCGTCCCCGGTTACCGCTCGTCGCGGCGGCGCTGCTGCAGGCGGCGCTCCTCGCCGTCTGGGCCGGCCGCGGCTTCCCGGCGTTCTTCCTCGCCTGCCTGGCCGCGCAGGGCGTCGCGGCCGTGGTGCTGCTGGCCCTCGCGGGCGAGTCGCCTGCGGCCGAATACGGCCGCCGCCACCGCGGCAGGTACGTGCACGCCTCGATGCTCGAACCGCTGGACGCCGCGCTGCTGGACCGCACGGTCGACGCGACGGAGACCGTGCTGAACTCCCCCATCGATCGGGACGGCCTGCTCGACGGCATCGCCAACCGGGTGACCCTGCCCCGGCAGGCGTGGGAGATCGCCCAGACGCTGACCGAGCTGACCCGGCTGCGGCGCGAGCAGGGCTCCGCCCGCGCCGGCCGCGTCACCGACCGCATCGGCGAGGTGCTCGCCACGCAGGAGGAGGCGCTGACCGTGGCGACGCGCGCGCTGGCCCGGCGGATCTCCGCCCTGGAGGAGTACGCGCGGCGCACCGAGGAGGCGGAGGCCGTCTACGCCGAGTGGCGCACGCTGCAGGACCTGGCCGAGGACGGCGAGGCCTACCGCGAGCTGCTGTCCAGGACGGTGCGCGACCAGCTTGCGGCCGGCGAGGTCGGCGAGCTGGCCGAGCGCGCCCGGGACCTGGAGGAGTCCCTGCGCGACAGCGTCGAACAGGCCCGGCTCGCCGGCCTCACCCTGGTCACCCGGGAGGGCTGATCCATGCCCAGAATGTCCGACCGCATGCGCGGCCTCGTGGCGCCGCTCCCCAGGTGGGTCCCGCTGCTCGGCGGCGCCGTACTGGTCGCCGAGCTCGTCGTCGGCCTGCGCCTGGCGACGGGCGAGGAACGGCCCGCCGCGGTCGCCCCGCCGGCACGGATCTCACCCACCTCCGCCGAGCTGCCGGTCCAGATGCCCACCCCCACCGTCCCGAGGCCCAGCCCGGCCCACAGCGCGACCTCGGACGGTCCCGCCGTCGAGCGAATCGCCGAGGGGACGGTCGTGGCGCTCCCGAGGTATCCCGGCCGTGGTTCCAAGGTGATCGGCCGGGTGACCGACCCCAAGACCGGCCTGTCGTTCGCCGAGCTGGGCGCGCCCTGGCGGCGGAGCCGTCCCATCGGTGACGGCCCCGTCCAGGACGGCCGCTACAACCTGCGCCAGACGCTGCTCACCGAGACCTACGGCCCGGACGACGACCGCAAGTGGTGGGCCGACATCGACTCCCAGCACCTGTGGAGCGAGCTCGACGCGGGCGACAGCCCGTACGACGCCGCCCGGGCGATGCTCGACGACCGGCAGGGCAGCGTGTTCCCGGCGGGCACGGCGGGCGAGGACATCGCCTCGCAGCCGGTGCGCGGCGGCTGGCTGCTGGCCAGGATGATGCGGATGCCGCCGAGCCCGGACGGGCGCGAGGCGTCGCAGGAGCTGTCCGTCGCGATCGCCGTGGACACCGGCCAGCCGCGCCCGGCCGTCCTGTGGATCACGATCCCCGACACGCACCGGCACCTGTGGCCCGACGTCCACACCTTGGTGAGATCCCTCAAGGTGAACCGGGCCTGAAAGGGGCCGCGACCCTGCCGCCCTGGAAGACGCGTTGCGCGACCATGAACGACGCCGCCTCGCCGGGGGCGGGTGCTAGTTCGGGTTGTTCGCGTGGGTGAGGGTTTCCCACGCGACGAACAGGTTGTTGGTGCCCGCGGGCCGCTGCCGTTCCGTGAGCGTCTGCGTGTTCGTCATCGCGATGCCCATGCGGGTGTGCAGGCCGTTGAAGCCCACCTCGGTGACCGGGCCCAGCCCGAGGGTGAGGGAGCCGCCGCACAGCCAGGACGGGACGGCGGTGCCGAGCTGGTACTTGGAGTGGAAGCCGAGCGCGTGCCGCAGCCGCTCCGCCACCTCGGGATAGAGGTCCTGCCCCTGGATGCGGCTGATCTCGGCGATGTGCGAGATGGACGACAGCCCGTAGCCCGTGTGGGTGAGGTCGCGGCAGGTCTCCTGGCTGAGGCCGTCCACGAACGTGGTCTGGTCGTGCCAGAACCTGATGATCTCGGCAGGGGTGTCCACGCCGCCGACGGGCGGCGCGACCGGCAGGGAGCCGTCGGCGGAGAGGTAGACGTAGGCGGGCAGGCGGGCGCGGAACTTGGCCACCGCCCGGTCGTAGCCCTCTCGGTCCTCCAGGAAGACGGCGATGCCCAGGGCCGCCTCCGTCATGGTCAGCTCCCAGTTGCCGTTGCTCGACGAGCCGGCGGCGACCTCGGGCAGGTACACGTTGCGGAGCATGGTGGCGAAGCGGCCGGCGTTGGGCCAGCCGGTGTAGGTGTAGCGGATGATCTCGGCGGCCCGCGGCCAGACCGAGCCGGCCCAGCCGCTCTGCAGGGGCGCGTTGCTGTTGGTGTGGTCCTGGATCGTCGCCGACCAGGCGTCCATGATCGAAATGGCCTTCTCGGCGTACCGGCTGTCGCGGGAGATGTACCAGCGCAGCGCGAGCGTGTACGCCGCCAGGGCGTCCTCGCGCTCGTCGGTGCAGCCGTTGTTCGGGTTGGAGTAGGACCCGCACTCCACGATGGCCCGGGGGCGCGGGGTCCGGTCCAGGGAGGCGTACCGGCTGGCGTTCATCTGGTCGTAGGCGCTCTTCCACGGCTGCGCGTTCGCCTGGACCCGGGCCCGGACGAAGTCGAGCTGCGGCCGGCTGACCAGCACGCCGGGGTGGGTGAAGGTGGCGGGGGCCGTGCGGGCGGCGCGAGCGGTCGCGCCGGCGGCTCCTGCGGCCTCGGCGGTTCCGCCGGGGAGGCCCGCGACCAGCAGGGTGACCAGCGCGGAGAGGGAGAGGAAGGTACGGCTGCGCAAGGGGAGATCCCTTCGTCCACATACGTGTACGGCAGGCATGAGTCTGGATGGCTGCCGATGATGGCGAACATAGAGTCCGCGCCGGGCCCGGTCAAAGCTTTCTGTTCGTAAACTTTCCTATTGACAGCCCACTTTTCGACTGTTTGATCGCAGTTGATTTGCGGGCGCGCGACCCGGACGGCCTCTCAGGAGGGAGGAGGTGTTCCGGCACGGGACTGTCTCTTTCGCCCGGGCGGCTCAACCGAATCGTGACCTCAGTGTCAGGTGTTCGACTGACAAGCCGGCGTTCCCGTCGTCCATAGGCTCACAATCCAGCCGCCGGACGAGCACGGTGCGGGTGGGTTGCTGTCGTTCGACGGGCGAAGCGGGGGACATGAGGCACGGCATCCCGGCCATCGTGGCCGCCACGGCATGCGCAGGGCATGGCCGGCGCCGTTCCTGAGGACGCCTCCGCTCGGTCCCCGATCGCTGCGCGAAGGCGGGTGGCACTGGGTTCGCCGAACAGTCGCTGGTCCGTTCCGAGAGGTCGCCGATGTCCACGCCATTCCCGCCGCCTCCCGGCCGACCTCCCGGGCCGCCTCCCGGCCGATCTCCTGGCCGTCCCGGGCCGCCTCCCGGCCGGCCACCGCAGGGGCCCGGCATGCCCGGGGCGCCCGGTTGGCATCCCGGTGGGGTTCCCCCGATGGGGTCAGGAGGACCGGCGCCGGGCGGTCCGGGCGGGCCGCGGCGGGCGCCCTCGCGTCACCGCGGCGGTGGCGGCTCGAAGGGGCCGCTGATCGCTCTCGTCGTCACGCTCTGCGTCGTGCTGGTCGCCGGAGCGGCGGCCGGAGGCTGGTTGCTCCTCAGCCGCGACGGCGACGGACCGCGATCGTCCACGAACGTCCCCGGTGACCGGCGTGCGGCGACCCGGTCGCCGTCGCCGGCGAGCGAGGCGGTGAAGGTGAGCCTGCGGCCGATCACCGGCGACCAGCTCTGCGCCGCCGTCCCGGACGCCCTCCGCAAGAGCCTGGTCACCGACGGCAGGTACGGCGGGAAGAACGCGTCGACCGGGGCCGCCACCGCGACGGAGAAGCGGGCGGCCTGCTCGTGGGACAACAACAAGATGGACGTCGGCGGCGGCGTCATCGGCCACCGCTCGCTGAGCATCTCGGTGGAGGCCAGGAGCACCGACCGGCAGAACGCGCTCGAGTACGCCAAGGAGCGCTTCGCCGAGGAGAAGGAACGCAACGACGAGCGGGTCAACGTCAGGGACGGCAAGCGGATCGACGGCAGCACCACCGGCTCGGCGTTCGGCCCGATCAGGGAGCTGACGTACGGCGACGCGTCGTACAGCCAGACCTGGATCGGCCACAGCGGGCTCAAGGCCGGCGTGTACGTCCGGCAGGGGCCCTGGCTCATCAAGATCGAGTACGGCGGCAGCAACCGGACCGGCGGCAGCCCCGCGGGCGACGACGTGCGCGCCGGAGCCGGCAAGGTCGCCGAGCGCGTCACCGCGGAGATGGCCAAGGACGCCGCCAAGGTCAAGCTCACCGGGCCGTGCGGGATCCTCACGGCCAAGCACGTCGAGTCGGCGTTCTTCCCCCACGCCGAAGGGCCGACCGTCGGCGGCCGCGACGGCCGGATCAAGCAGACCACGTGCGGCTGGAAGGTCAGCGAGTCCGTCCCGCACAGGCCCGGCGAGCCCTTCACGGCCCGGGGCGGCGAACTGAGGATCCACCTGGTCGACTGGGGCGGAGGGGGCCTCGGATCGGCGTTCCAGTTCGACCGCGACGCCAAGAAGTACGACCGCTACCACGCCAAGGGCGGCATCGGCGACGACGATCTCCACATCGCCTACGAGCCCAGGCAGCAGATCGCCGGGCTCGGCCAGAAGGCGTTCGCGGTGGTCTCCACCAGCACCAGGCCGGGCCGAGAGGACGATCGCCCGCTGCGGGAGGTGCTGGTGAAGGTGCTGACCGGCGACCGGACGATCGAGTTCGTCTTCAGGGGCACGACGACCGGCGGCGGCATCGTCGGCGCCCCCGGCTACCAGGAGCCCACCTTCGAGCCCGCCGTCGCGCAGCAGGCCGTCGTGAAGCTGGCCAAGGCCTTCGTCGCCGACCTGACCTGACCGCCTCCGCACCCAGGGAAGCCGGCGCGGCCGAGGAAGAACGATCAGGACAGGCGGAAAACCAGGTGCGGTGACCGGCGGCCGAGGCGTAGAACGGCGTCATGGACGAGCAGCCCCTGACAGGTGGCAGGCATGTCGGCGCAGTACGCATCGGCGAGACCGTCCACCGGCCCGCCAACCCGTGGACGCCCAGCGTCCACGCCGTGCTGGCGCATCTGGAAGAGGTCGGGTTCGAGGGCGCGCCGCGGGTGCTCGGCTTCGACGAGCAGGGACGCGCCGTGGGAGCCCGGGCTGGTCATCGCGCACAACGATGCCTCGCCCTACAACGTGGTGTGGCAGGGCGATGATCTGGTCGGGTTCGTCGACTGGGATACCGCCGGGCCGTTCACGCGGGAGCGCGATCTGGCCTACGTGGCGTTGACCTGGGTTCCGCTGCACGCCCGGCACGTCGTCGTCGCGCAGGGATTCACGGCGTTCGAGGATCGGTACCGGCGGCTGCACCTGCTGCTCGACGCCTACGGCTACGAGGGTGACCGTTCGGCGTTCGGCTTGGAGGTGGCTGACCGGGCGCAGAAGAACGCCGAGTTCATCCGGCGGCACGCCGAGGGCGGCGAGCAGGTCTTCCGGACGCTCCTGCCGTTCGCCGTGAACCTCGAACAGGCAGTGGCCGAGATCGAGGAACTGCCGGACTCCTTCTGGGTACGCGCCTGAAGGAGCCGCCAGGGGGTGGACGCTGGACGGTCAGCATGTGGCCATGGCGGATATGGGACAGCGCCTCCGGCCGCCTGCGCCGGTCCACCCCGTGGTGCTGCCTCCAGCCTTCCGGTGGGAGGCAGCCGTTCCGATCCTTCTCGCGGGCCTTTCCGGTTGTTCGGGCGAGATCAGCCGGCGGGCTTGCCGAACCACCGGGAGAGGTGGCCGTCCAGGTCCTGCTGGTCGTCGCCGATCCAGGCGACGTGGCCGTCGGGGCGGAGCAGGACGCACGGGACATCCAGTTCCGCAGTGGGATCGGCGAGGTAGTCGACCCGGTCCGACCAGCCGCCGGCGGTCAGGCGTTCGGTACGGTCCAGCAGCAGGCCGCGGCCGCGATGCAGCAGACCGTAGAGGTGGCCCTGTTTCACCTCGATGTCGCGCAGGCGGCGGCCGAGCAGGTCGGGGCCCTCGCCGAAGTCGTAGCGGATGCCGATCGCGGTGATCTTCTCGGTCAGATGGCGGTTCACCTCGTCGAAGTCCATCAGTTCGGTGATCAGCCTGCGCACGGCCTGCGGGCCCGGCTCGGCGGACAGCAGTTCCGTCTGGGCGCGGGTGTTGTCCAGCACGTCCTCGGCGACCGGATGACGTTCGGCCTGGTAGGTGTCCAGCAGTGTTTCCGGCGCCCAGCCGCGGATCTGTGCGGCCAGTTTCCAGCCGAGGTTGAACGCGTCCTGAACGCCCAGGTTGAGGCCCTGCCCGCCGATGGGCGGGTGGATGTGTGCCGCGTCGCCGGCCAGCAGCACCCGCCCGGACCGGTAGCGTTCGGCCAGCCGGGTGGCATCCCCGAAGCGGGACAACCAGCGCGGGGAGTGCACGCCGAAATCGGTTCCGGCGATGGCGCGCAGCTGTTGTTTGAAATCCTCGAGGGTGGGCGGTTCCGCGCGGTCGCCGATTCCGGCGGCGGGGACCACGACGCTGTACATTGCTCCGCCGAAGGGCCGGAGCCAGAACGGCTGATGGGTCTCGCGGATCTCGGCCACCTTGGCGGCGATCTCCTCCTGCGGCACGCCCACTTCCATCTCGCCCATCAGCGTCTCGGTCCGCGACGGCTCGCCGGGGAAGGCGACGCCGAGCAGTTTGCGCACCGTGCTGCGCGCGCCGTCGCAGCCGACGAGGTAGCGCGAACGCAGCCGTTCCCCGCCGGCCAGCTCGACGGTCACGCCCTCGTCGTCCTGCTCGAGACCGGTCACCGCGCAACCGCGCCGGACCTGCGCGCCCAGCGCGATCGCGTGCTCTTCGAGCAGGTGAACGATGACCGGCTGCGGGATGCCCAGCAGGTAGGCGTACGCGGAGTCCAGGCCCTTGGGCGCGGGTTTGGGGATGGCGGCGAAGAAGCCGCCGGCCGGACGCCGTCTTCCATGCGGGACAATGCGATCCAGCAGTCCGCGCATCGCCATCAGCTCGAGACTGCGCATGTGCAGACCGACGATGCGGACGAACGACGCGGGCTCGGTGTCCTTCTCCAGAACGAGTACCCGTACATCGTGCAGCCGCAGTTCGGCGGCCAGCATCGCACCGGTCGGCCCGCACCCGGCAATGATCACATCGAAGGTGAGGGGGGTGCGCTCGGCTTTGTCGTTCGACGACGGCCCGGCGGTGACCTGCGGAGAGTGCATAGGTGTTGCCTTTCGGGAGTGCCTTGTTGGCCAGGCGCTCCCGGCGACACCTACGTCAATCGCCCGACCGTGACGGCAAGGGGGAGCACCCACATCGATACAGCGTTCATGGGTCTCACCTCCTCGGGCGGTGTCACGATCAACTGCAAGCTACAAGCCCGAGCATCATCCCGTCCAACCCTTTACCGGCCTCGCCCGCACCCCAGCCCCCGGAGGGAACCCCGACCGGCCCGTGGAACCGGCGCCAGCCCCGCACGACGGATTCCGTGCGCGGCGCTGGATCAGCGTCGCAGCCATTCGTCGAGCAGCGCGGCCTCGGCTTCGCTGAGATGGGGCAGTTCGGGCAGGAGGGTGCGGAAGGCCGCGACGACGGCCGCGGGGTCCCGGGTGGGGACAGCGGGCTCGTCCGCGAGGATCGCGCGTGCGATCGCGTCGAAGGCGGCGTCGGCCAGGTGCGGGTCGCTCTGCCCTGGTGGCAGCGTCAGCAGGGTGTGGACGGTTCCGATCCCCGCGGAGCGGATGAGGTTGACGGCGCGTTCCTCGCTCACCCGAAGCCGCCCGGCGGCGGCGACTCTGTGCACCCGCTCGGCAAGGATCTGCACGCCCTTGGCCTGTGCCGGGGTGTCGCGTGCGCGGGCCGGGTCGAGCAGCAGGCCGTAGACGTAGGGGTTGGCCAGGCCGAAGCTGATCTGCGTGTTCCATCCGGCGCGGAGGTCCTCCACGGGGTCGTCCGAGGGCGCGGCGGTCTGCTTGCTCGCCACGTGTTCGGCGAAGACGTGCTCCGCGGCGGCGTCCAGCAGGTCGTCCTTGTCCTGGAAGAAGCGGTAGAGGGCGGGAGGCTGCAGCCCGGCCTCGCCGGCCACGCGGCGCGTGGTCACCGCGGCCGGGCCCTGGTCGCGCAGCAGGCCGGCCGCGGTCTTCACGATGCGGTCACGGGTGACGTCTCTCCGCTGCGTGTTCGGTGCCATGGTCACGATGGTATCGCCCATACCTGACACGTGATGCTATCGCTGATATCACCAGCCTTGCCCTGTCGGCTGGAGGCAGACATGCTGGCAGCACCGGTCTCGACTCTGAACGGTGCAGGGCGTTTGCATCCAATGGCAATATCAGTGTTACCGTTATTTCCGTTCCGTTGGAAATCATCAGACTGGAGCCACCGATGCTGATCGTCACGGGAGCCACCGGCCACCTCGGGTCACTGATCGTCAACCGCCTGCTGGAGCGGATACCGGCCGGCAGGATCGCCGTCAGCGTGCGCGACGTGAGCAAGGCCGCCGACCTCGCCGAGCGCGGCGTCCGGGTCCGGACGGGAGACTTCACCGAACCCGGCGGCCTGAAGCACGCCTTCGAAGATGCCGAGCGCATCCTGGTCGTCTCCGCCGCCATTCGAGGCGACGGCGCGTTGACCGCCAACAGGGCCGCCATCGACGCGGCCCGGGAGGCGGGCGCCCAGCGCATCCTGTACACCAGCCACCAGGCCGCCTCTCCCCTGTCGCTCTTCCCGCCGCAGAGGGTCCACGCGGCGACCGAGGAGCATCTGGAGCGGCAAGGAATCCCCTACACCGCTCTTCGCAACGGGTTCTATGCCTCCACCCTGGGCTTCTACGTCACCGCGGCGCTGGAGACCGGCACGCTCGCCGTGCCGCAGGACGGCCCGGTGTCCTGGACCGCCCACGAGGACCTGGCAGAAGCCGCGGCCTTCGCCCTGGCCGAAGACGGAGCGCTCGAAGGGGTCACGCCGCCGCTGACGGCCCCCCGTACACTGGACTTCGCCGACGTCGCCGACATCCTCACCCGCATCACCGGCCGGACCATCACCCGAGTCGTCATGGACGACGACGAGTGGATCTCCGCGGCAGTCGCCGGCGGGATGCCGCGGCCGGCCGCGGAGTTCTTCCTGACGATGTTCGCGGCGTCGCGCAAGGGCGAGTTCAACGCCACCAGCCCCACGCTCGAAGCCACCATCGGTCACCCCGCGAAGACCGTCCACGAGGTCTTGGAGGCCGCCTTGCGCTCCCGTTGAGCCGGCCCGCCCACCGCCGTCCCCCGATCACCCCGAGCCTTGGCACAGATGCCACCAGGGAGTAGTCATGTCCACGCTGGTTTTCGTTCACGGTTTCTGGCACGGCTCCTGGTGCTGGAGCGAAGTCGTCCCCCACGTGGTGGCCGCCGGTCGCCCGGCCGTCGCGGTGGACCTGGCGGGGCACGGGCTGTACGCCCGCCGTCCTCGGTGGTTCACCGGACAGCCGTACGACCGCGAGGCCGTCAGCACCGAGGTCTCGCCCGTGGGTCACGTGAGTCTCGACGACGCGGCCGCGTTGCTGACCTCGCAGATCCAGCGGATCGGCGGTGGCGAGCCGGTCACGGTGGTCGCCCACAGCGCGGCCGGTCCCGTACTGACGCGGGTGGCCCAGCGGCTGCCCGAGCTGGTCGCGCACGCGGTTTACCTTTCCGCCTACATGCCGGCATCCGGCGTGCCGGCCGCGGCGTACACGCGGACGCCGGAGGCCGCCGACGACCAGGTGGCGCCGTTGTTGCGGGGCGATCCGGCCCGGACAGGCGCGCTGCGGCTGGACTTCGCCACGGACGACGCGGCCTACCGGCAGGGGCTCTACGAGGCGTTCTACGGTGACGTGGACCCGGTGCTCGCCGACGCCGCCACCGGCCTGCTGACGCCCGACGGTCCGATCGGCATCATGCTCGGCACCACCACCCTGACCCGCGACGGCTGGGGATCGGTGCGGCGCACGTACCTCACGTGCGGCAGGGACATGGCCATCAGGCCGGCCCTGCAGGCGAGGTTCATCGCCGAGGCCGACGCGGCATTCCCGGACAATCCCACCTCCGTGGTCGCGCTCGACGCGTCCCACTCGCCCTTCCTCTCGATGCCGAGCGAGGTGGCCGGCATCGTCACCCGGCTCGGCTGAGACCTCCCCCGCGCGCGCCCGGGCCGCCTTCTGACAAGCCGGTGCTCCCGGATCGGCGAAGGGCGGCGGTTCGGGTGGCCGGCCGGTGACGGCGGTGATGATGTCGGCGGCGACGTCGTGCGGTTTGCGGTTGCGGTTCTGCGAGGCCAGGCGCAGGACCTCGAAGGCATGGGAGGCGGTGCAGCGGCGCTGGCCCATGATGATGCCCAGCGCCTGGTCGATGATCATGGCGTGCGCGCTGGTGGAGGCCACGGTCAGCACGCGACCAGCGCGCCGCAGGGTGACCCCGACAGCGAGGCGCCGGGGGTGGAACGGGCGGCCACGTCGGCCAGGCGGCCCAGCGCCTGCTCCACGTTGGCGGTCGACAGCAGCAGCGCGGTCAACTCGCGCAGATACGGGGGCATGGGGACGGGGGCGGGCTGGGCGGGTACGGGCTGATCGGCCATGAGACGGCACACCCCCACGTGAGGGGGGTTCCCTTTCTGGGCGCAGGCGTCGCTGTCGCGCCATGTCCGGCCTCTACTGTACGCCCCTGGGCATGCGTGAGCCGCCGACGATCACACCCCGGACCTGTCGAGATCCCGTACGAGAGATCGTCGCCGATCTGCCGGCCGCCCGGCCAGGGGTGACGCGGCCGGCGAGCAGCCCGCACAGGGACGCCGGCGTGCGCCGCGATGAGGGCACGCCGGCGCCTTGTCCCCGGCCGGCTCACCGGCATTCGGACGGCCGGCCCTGGCGTTCGGTCAGGCGGGCAGCACGTTGTCGGCGAAGGCGCCGGTCATGTTGCCGCGCTCCTCGAAGACGAACACGATGTAGGTCTCGAAGTACTCACCGGGCTGCCCCGCGACGCGCGCGATGCCGACCTTGGTGCTGGCCTTCCAGACCAGCTGGGTGAAGTGGCCGGCGGCGGAGGAGAACTTGGCGGCGGCGAAGTCGTAGGCGGAGATCTCGTCGTACCACTTCTTGACCGCCCTCGATCCGGGCAGGGCTTCGGCGTCGCCGCCCCAGAAGATGTTCTCCCCCGTCTGCGTGCGCAGGCCGGTGTGCCCAGCTGCGAGTTTTTCCTGCTCGGAGCGGGACAGGGCCCGCTCCAGGGCGTAGGCGTTGAGTTCGGGGTCCATGACCATGGGCGGCGCGTGGTGCTTGGCGCGGTAGGCGTTGGCCTCGGCGAGCGCCTCGGCCTGGAACTCCGGCGTGGTGGCGTTGGGCAGGGCAGGGCGAGTTCCTGTCATGAGACATCCTTCGAGTTGCGCTGGGAGACGCTGGCCGGATCACGATCGCTGAACGTCGCGGCTTTCTCTCGGCGGTGGGCGACCCCGACCGGGGCCGCCTTCTGCTCATCCTCCGCCGCTGGTACGAATCCGCCAGATACAGCCTGTGTCCAACATCGGACACCCGGCCATCACACGTCACGAGTGCCGCCGCGACCAAGGGCCCACACCGCCGCCCCGGCCTGGCGCGCAGCTTCAGACGCGAGATCAACGGCGTCTGAACCGACACCTCGACGCGCTCGTCCAGCGGGACGTCGGGTCACTCCCGCCCCTCCGGCAACGAACGGAGCCCACCGTAATCAGCGCCTTGGCCTCATCCGGCCACCCCATGCCCAGCCGCGGCCCCACGGCGAGAAGGCGAAAGGACGTTGCTTGCACTGAGTGCAGATGCGCCGTGGACGCAGAGGCCCTAATGTCTACGGGTGAGCTCCACGTCCCCCGGCATCCGGCCCGCTGTCGCAGCGGACAGGGCCGAACGTTGGCACCGCCTGCGCCAGGCCGCCCTGACCCTGTTCGAGCAGCGCGGCTTCGCCGCCGTGTCGATCGACGACATCGCGGCGGCCGCCGGAGTGTCCCGGCGTACCTTCTTCAACCACTTCGACACCAAGGCGGGAGCCCTGTTCGACCCGGCCCCCGGCGAAGCGGCCCAGGTCGCGGAGCTGCTCGCCCGGGAGGCGGGCACCGACCCGTGGGCCGCCCTGACCAGGGCGCTCAAGGCGTACCTGACCGCGGAGTTCCGGACGGTGTCCGCGCGGCGGCGCATCCTGGCCGGCCAGCCCGAGCTGAACCGCTTCCTTCTGCTGGCCAACATGCACTTCGAGGAGTCCATCCTCCACTGGCTCGACGATCGCGGAGTCATCGGCCTGCGTGCCAGGGCGATGAGCAGCATGGCGCTGGTCTGTGTCCGGGAGAGCTTCACGGCGTGGGACTGCGAGGGTGGCCCGGCGCAGCTGTTCGAGATCCTGGACGAGATGTTCGCGCTGGCCGCGGCGGGTACGGCGGCCATCCGAACGGCACCGGCGGCGCGCACGGAACCCGCCGCCGACCGGGTCACGCCGAAGGCGGGCCAGACCCGGAGCCGGATCCTGCTGACCGCCGAACGCCTGTTCGCCGAGCACGGGGTGTTCGCGATCTCCAACCGCCAGATCAGCGAGGCCGCCGGCCAGGGCAACAACGCCGCGGTCGGCTATCACTTCGGCACCAAGGCCGACCTGCTGCGGGCGATCGTCGAGCACCACACCACGCAGATGGAGCGGATCCGCGAGCGGCTGCTGCGGTCCAGGGGTGACAGCACGGATCTGCACGACTGGGTCGCCTGCGTCGTGCTGCCGTTCACCGAGCATCTGAGCAGCCTGGGCACCCCGAGCTGGTATGCCAGGCTCGCCGCTCAGATCATGACGGAACCGCAGCTACGCGAGCTGGCGGCCGCGGGCCTGCACGACGCGCCCCGCTTCCACGCGGTCGTCGAGGGCCTGCACCGCTGCCTGCCCGCGCTCCCGCCCGAGCTGCGCCGCCGGCGCGACGACATGGCACGCACGCTGCTCGTGCACACCTGCGCCCATCGCGAGCGCACGCTGCCGGCCGACGCGGGCGCGGCCAGGGCAGCGTGGTCGGCCACGGCCGCCGAGCTGATCGATGCCGTCGAGGGGCTGTACCTGGCCCCGGCAACCGAGCACCAAAACAATCATTTGACTTAATTTTCCACCTTCGGTTAGCTTTCCTCAGACGGGGCGATCATCGTCCGCCGCTGCAGCACGCCGCCCCGTCCGATCGGTCCTGCGCCGATGATTTCCGTGCCGCTTCCCCAGGCGCGGCGATGACTCAGCGGCTCCCTGATCGGAAGGGCATCCATGGACCACTCCTCGCCGCCGCCTGCCCACCTCACCGTCGCCGAGCTGGGCTTCGACCCGGACGCGCTGCGGGCCAGGTACCGCCACGAGCGCGACCGCCGGCTGCGGCCCGATGGCAACGCCCAGTACCGGGGCGCCCGCGGCGAGTTCGGCTACTACGCCGCCGACCCGTACACCGAACGGGCCGAGCGGGAACCGGTCCGCGACCGGGTCGAGGCGCTGGTGGTGGGCGGCGGCTTCGGCGGGCTGCTCACCGGCGCCGCACTCCGCCAGGCCGGCGTGGACGGCATCCGGATGCTGGACGAGGCCGGCGACTTCGGCGGCACCTGGTACTGGAACCGCTACCCCGGCATCCACTGCGACATCGAGTCATCGGTCTACCTGCCGCTGCTCGAAGAGGTCGGCTACGTCCCCACCATGCGGTACGCGCCCGGCGAGGAGATCCGCCGGCACGCCGTCGCGATCGCCGAACTGTACGACCTGTACCGCGACACGCTCTTCCACACCCGCGTCACGGAGCTGCGCTGGGACGACGCCGCGGACGAATGGCAGGTACGCACCGACCGCGGCGACGACTTCCGGGCCCGCTACGTCGTGATGTCCGCCGGCACCCTGGCCCAGCCGAAGCTGCCCGGCATCCCGGGCATCGAGACGTTCCGCGGGCACACCTTCCACACCAGCCGCTGGGACTACGGATACACAGGCGGCGACCAGAACGGCGGCCTGCACAAGCTCGCCGGCAAGCGGGTCGCGGTCGTGGGCACCGGCGCCACCGGGATCCAGGTCATCCCGCACCTGGGGCGCGACTCCCAGCACCTGTACGTCTTCCAGCGCACCCCCTCGTCGGTCGACGTACGCGACAACCGCCCCACCGACCCGGCCTGGGCCGCCTCCCTCAAGCCCGGCTGGCAGCGGGAACGGATGGACAACTTCCTCACCGTCGTCACCGGCGGGCGCGCCGAGCAGGACCTGATCGGCGACGGCTGGACCAGCACCGCGCGGCTGCAACGCAACCTGATGGCCGGCACCGTCGACACCGACCTGCCGCCCGAGCAGCGCGCGTACCTCGACGAGATCGCCGACTTGCAGAAGATGAACGAGATCCGCGCCCGCGTCGACGAGATCGTCACCGACCCGGCCACCGCGGAGCTGCTCAAGCCCTGGTACCGCTACATGTGCAAGCGGCCCACCTTCAGCGACCACTACCTGCAGACGTTCAACCGGCCCAACGTCACCCTGGTCGACACCGCCGACCACGGCGGCATCACCGCGATGACCGAATCGGCGGTCGTGGTCGGCGATCAGAAGTACGAGGTCGACTGCGTCATCTTCGCCACCGGCTTCGAGGCCGGCGTTTCCGGGATCGTCTCCGGCGCCCTTCCGGTGTACGGCCGCGACGGCACGCCGCTGCTCGGCACCTGGCGGCAGGGCCCGCGCACGCTGCACGGCTTCTACAGCCACGGCTTCCCGAACCTGTTCCACCTGGGCCCGCTGCAGAACGCCTCCGCGGTCAACTTCGTGCACATCCTGACGGAGCAGGCCAGCCACATCGGCGCCGTGGTCCGCGAGGCCCGCCGGCGTGGCGTCGCCGTGGTCGAGCCGAGCAAGGACGCCGAGGAGGCGTGGGTGGCCACCATCCGGGAGCTGTCGCCGGACAACAGCCGGTTCCAGGCCGAGTGCACGCCCGGCTACTACAACAACGAGGGCAAGCCCCGCCCGGTCAGCATGACGTACGGGCCCGGCCCGGTCGCCTTCCACGAGCTGCTGCGCCGCTGGCGTGCCGAGGGCGGCATGGACGAGGTGCTGGCGAGCGGCCGATGACCCGCCGGAAGGCCGAGCGGCCGCAGTTCCCCCATGCTTTCCCACCGGCGCGTGGCAAGCCCGCCTGATGCCGGCAAGGGGGTGACACAATGGGCGACATCCACCTGTTCCGGGTGCAAGCGGAGGCCAGATGGCGCTGCAGGACGAGCCGTCGGCCGCCCCATCCGGACTCGCGCACCCGCTCGTCAACGGCAAGCTGCTGGTCCCGCCGGTCCGTCCTGGCACCGTCGGCCGAGGCAGGCTGACCGCGCTGCTCGACGACGACTCCCGGCGCCTGGCGGTCGTGGTCGCCCCCGCGGGCTGGGGGAAGACCACCCTGCTCGCCGACTGGGCCCGGCGAGGCGACCCCGCCGTCGCGTGGCTCACCCTGGACGACTCCGACGACGAGCCGCACCGCTTCTGGACCTACCTGGTCTCCGCCCTGCGTACGGTGAACCCGGCGCTGGGCGGCGCGGCGCTGAAGGCGTTGCGCGTGACCGAGATCGACCCCCTTGAGGTGGCTGTGCCCAGCCTGCTCAACGACCTCGACGCGATGACCATCGGGCGGCACGCCCTCGTGCTCGACGACTACCACGTGCTGCGCGACCGGCGGATCCACGAGGCCGTCGAGTTCTTCCTCGGCTACCTGCCGCGCTCCTTCCGCCTGGTCGTCGCCTCCCGGCTGGACCCGCCGCTGCCGCTGGCCAGGCTCAGGGCGGGCGGAGAGCTGGCCGAGATCCGCGCGGCGGGGCTGCGCTTCACCGGCGACGAGGCGGCCGGCCTGGTCAACGACGTGGCCGGCGACGCCCTCGACACCGATGGCATCGCCGCCCTGGTCCACAGGACAGAAGGCTGGGCGGCCGGGATCAAGCTGATGGCGCTCGCGCTCCGGGCGGCCCCGGCGGCCGGCGCGGGGCCGCCCGGCGGCGACGAACGGCACGTCGTCGACTACCTGACCAGCGAGGTGCTCGACGGCCTGGGCGACGGGCAGCGCGACTTCCTGCTCCGCACCTCCGTGCTGGAGCAACTGTGCGGCCCCCTCTGCGACGCCGTCCTGGAACGCGCGGGCTCCCACCTGGTGCTGGCCGAGTTGGAGCGGGCCGATCTGTTCCTCGTCCCGCTCGACTTCCAGCGGTTCTGGTACCGCTATCACCGGCTGTTCCGCGGAGCTCTCCGCCGTGAGCTGGCCACGGTGGCTCCTGACGCGGCTCCGCGGCTCCTGCGCCGGGCCGCCGAGTGGTGCGCGAAGAGCGGGGAGCAGGAGCAGGCGATCCGCTATCTGATCGCGGCCGGTGACCGGCGGGCCGCGGCGGAGCTGCTGGCCGCCTCCGACGACGACTTCCTGGCCCGCGGCGCGATCGGCGCCTTCCTGCGGCTCGGTGACGGCCTCGGCGCGGAGGTCGTACGCGCCGATCCGAGGCTGGCCATCTCGCTCGCTTCGGCCGCGGGCTTCACCGGCCGCCTCCACCGCGTGGCCCCGCTGCTCGACCTCGCCGAGGCCGCCATCACCGCCGGCACCGCCCCCGCGGCCGGATGGCGGTCCGGGCACGCGGCGGTGCTGACGCTGCGCGCCGTGTACGCCCAGGACGGCTGGACCCCGGAGGAACTGCTCGCCATGGCCCGCCGCTCCGTGGAGCTGGAGGTCGATCCGGAGATCCCCGGCTGGGTGATCTCCCGGATCGCTCTCGGGAGCGTGCTGTCCGGCACGGGCCACCACGACGACGCGGCGCGGGTGCTGGCGCAGGCGGTGGGGCGCGCCGCGGCGGTCGGCCTGCCCGCGTTCACCCGGCTCCAGGCCACCGGCCTGCTCGCCATGTCCCTGTCGAACCGGACCGACATCGAGCCCGTACGCGTGCTGCTGCGCGGCGTGCTGCCCGAGGTCGCGGCGATCGAGGCCGAGCTCGGGGAGGCCGCCGCGCCGGCGGTCGTCTTCCTGCGGCTGGCCGAGGGCGTCGTCGCCCATCGCGACGGGCGTCTGATCCAGGCCAGGGATCTGCTCCTGCACGCCGCGCACCTGGCCCAGATCACCGGTCATCCGACCCAGATCGTCCGGGCCCTGGTCACCCTGGCGGAGCTGGAGCTGGCCCGCGGGGACCGGCGGGCGGCGTCGGCCGCTCTCTCCGAGGCAGGCGAGGCGGCGCGGACCGGCCCGGTGTTACCTGCGGTGGCCGCCGCACTCACCGAGACGCGCCGGCGTGCCGGGCGGGACCCGACGGCCGTGACCGGACGGGCCGGCGGGCCCGTCGAACCCCTCACCGACCGGGAGCGCTCCATCCTGCGTGCCCTGTGCGGCCCGCTGAGCCAACGGGAGATCGGCGCCGAGCTCTACCTGTCGATGAACACGGTGAAGGGCTACAGCAAGAGCCTGTACCGCAAGCTCGGCGTGACGTCCCGCGCGGAAGCCGTCCGGCAGGGGCGCGACCTCGGCCTGATCTGACGCTCTCCACCCTGGGTGGACCACGGCCCTGGGTGGTGTGCGCTCCCCCCGGTGCCCGCGATGCTGCGCGGCATGCGAACAAAGAGCTCGACATGACGACGAACTACCGGGTGGAGGTCCGCGGGGTCCTCCCGAGCGGCCTCACGGACGAACTGCGCCGCCGGTTCGGAGCGGTGGTCGTCCAGTCGGACGGCGCCCGCACCGTGATGCCGGCCCTGGCCGTCGACCAGGCCGCGCTGCGGGCCGTACTCGACCTGCTGTGGGACGTGGACGGCGAGCTGCTGCTCGTCCAGGCCGTCCCGCCACGCGCGGAGCGGGGGGACCGATGAGATCGTGGCTCTGGCTGCTCGCCGGTACGGCCCTGCTGCCGTTCACCCTTCTGCAGACCACCATTCCGCTGGCTTCGTGGGTGGCGCCGGTGCTGCTGCTGCGCTTCACCCGGACCACGCGGGCCCGCTGGGCGCTGCCGGCCCTGACCGTCGCGATCGCCGTCAGCACCGCGATCAGTTTCCGCGGCGCCATGCCGGTCGACCAGGTCGCGATCATGGCCGTCGGCGCCGGGGTCCTCGGCGTCGTGGCGTACGCGGTGGACGGGCTGCTCGGCCGGCGGCTGAGCGGGCTGCCCCGTACCCTCGTCTTCCCGATGGCCGACGTCGCGGTGGCGTACTTGTTCAGCACCGGCGACATGGGCACGATGGGGCATCCTGCGGGTACCCAGGTGGGAAACCTGCCGCTCCTGCAATCGGTGTCGGTGACCGGCTTGTGGGGGCTCGCGTTCCTGCTCGCCTGGACCGCTTCGGTGGGCAACGAGTTGTGGGAGCGCGGCTTCGACCTGCGGGCCGCCGGTCGCAGCGCCGTCGTGTGGCTCTGCGCCCTGACGGCCGTGCACCTGCTGGGCGGGGCGCGGCTGGCGTTCGACCCGCCGGCCGGCTCGACCGTCCGGCTGGCCGCGCTGGCGCCGAACCGGGCGGCCGACGAGGCCGCCGTGGCCGCCGGCATCAGGCCAGGGCCGCGCAGCGCGGCGGAGCGCGCCGAGCTGAGACGACGGTACTTCGCTCCGACGCTGGACGACATGTTCGCCCGTACGGTGACGGCCGCCAGGTCGGGAGCCAAGATCGTGGTGTGGGCCGAGGCAGCCGCCTACGACTTCGCCGAGGAAGGGGCGGCGGTGGTCGAACGGGCGCGGGCGGTCGCCAGGCAGGAGCGCGTCTATCTCCAGATCGGGGTGGTCTACCTGCTGTCCGGCGAGCGGAGTCCCAACGTCGAGATCCGCGCGATCATGATCGACCCCGGCGGCACGGTGGTCTGGAACTACCTCAAGACGTCCACACCGGTCGGCGACGGCAACGTGCCCGGTCCTGGGGTGGTGCCCACGACGGACACGCCGTACGGCCGGTTGGCGACCGTCATCTGCTTCGACGCCAACTTCATGCCGCTGGTCAGGCAGGCCGGGCAGGCCGGGGCGGACATCCTGCTCCTGCCCTCCAGCGATTGGGAGCAGGTCACGGACGCGCTCGCCCAGCAGGCGGTGCTGCGCGGCGTGGAGAACGGGATGAGCGTCATCCGGTCCACCCGGCGGGGAACGTCACTGGCCGTCGACCACCAGGGCAGGGCGATCGGGTACGAGGCGAGCTGGTTCACCGGTGACCCCCGCACCACGGACCACACGATGACGGTCACGGTGCCCGTCCAGGGGCGGTCCACCCCGTACGGCCTGTGGGTGGGTGAAGGCGTCGCCTGGCTCTGCCTCGCCGGCCTGTCGTCCATGGGCGCGGTGGTGGCCGTCCGCCGCTTGCGTCGCAGGGCCGCGCGGGGAACGGCCGGGGCCGCCGGTGGCCGGCCGAAGCTCACGCCAGGCGTCCTGGAGCGGCATCCGCGGCAACTCGATGCCTCACAGCAAAAAGAACGGTGATTCTGTTAGAGTGACACCCCCAAACAGAATGATCATTTTCTTTGTGGGGGTGTGGTGCCGCGACTCACCAGCGCGCGCAAGGAACTTCGTCGTGCCCAGATCGCCGAGGCCGCCGTCCGCTGCTTCGGCCGCACCGGCCTGAAGCAGACCTCGATCGCCGACATCATCGCCGAGTCCGGCCTCTCGGCCGGTTCGATCTACGCGCACTACCGCAACAAGGCCGAGCTGGTCCGGGCCGCCGCCCGCGAGGTGCTCGCCAGGCGCGCCGGCGTCATCGGCGAGTACGCCGCGGACGACGTACCGCCCGATCCCGACGAACTGCTCGCCCGCCTGATCGCCGCGATCGACCCCGCCGAGGCCCGGGTCGGCGTGCAGACCTGGAGTGAGGCGACCACCGACCCGGACATCCGCGACATCGTCGTCGACATGACCGACCGGATGCGCGCGATGCTGCACGACTGCGTCACGGCCTGGCTCGTCAAGGTCGAGCACCACGAGCCGTCGGGGGCCCGGGAGCTCGCCGCCCCGATCGCCCACCGGGTCATGGCGCTCTACCAGGCCGAACTGCTGTACCTCGCCCTCAGATCAACGACCGAGGAGCCCGCATCATGACCACCACGACCGCTCCCTTCGCCGGCCGCACCGTCTCGCGGATCGGCTACGGCGCGCTGCAGCTCGAACGCCTGCACGACCGCCGCGGCGAGGCCGTCGCGCTGCTGCGCCGCGCCGTCGAGCTGGGCGTCGACCACGTGGACACCGCCGAGTTCTACGGCTTCGGCTTCGTCAACGACGTGATCCGCGAGGCGCTGCGTCCCGAGGACGGCGTCCTGATCGTCACGAAGGTCGGCGCCGATCCCGACCCGGGCGGGCCCGTACCGCTGCGTCTGGCGCAGCGGCCCGAGCAGCTACGCGCCAGCGTCGAGGACAACCTGCGCAGCCTCGGCGTCGAGCAGCTACCGGTGGTCAACCTCCGGCGCCTGGACACCGGCCCCGGGCTGCGTCCCGAGGGCGACCAGGTCGTCGACCTCGACGACCAGCTCGCGGTGATGACCGCGCTGCGTGACGAGGGCAAGATCGGCGCGATCGGCTTGAGCAGCGTCACCCTCGACGGCCTGCGCCGCGCCCTGCCGGCCGGCATCGTCTGCGTGCAGAACGCCTACAGCCTCGTCTCCCGCGACGACGAGGACCTGCTGCGGCTGTGCGCGGCCGAGGGCATCGCCTGGGTGCCGTTCTTCCCGCTCGGCGGCGCCTTCCCCGGCCTGCCCAAGGCGACCGACGAGCCGGTGGTGCACGCCGTGGCCGAGTCCTCGGGCGTGACGCCCTCCCAGGTCGCCCTCGCCTGGCTGCTGCACCACGCCCCGAACGTGCTGCTCATCCCCGGCACCGCGAACGCCGCCCATCTGGAGGCCAACATGGCGGTCAGCGAGATCGCCTTCGACGCCGCGACCCTCGCCGGCCTCGATGCCATCGAGTCTCGTTCCAGCGAGGTCCCCATCGGCTGACGGCAGCCGGCGCACCTGCCCCCGAACAACCTGACGTATCGAGGACATCCCTTTGAAGGCCATCATCTACCTCGACAACGGCGGCCCCGACGTTCTGCGGCTCGTCGACCGTGACCTGCCCGTGCCCGGCCCGGGCGAGGTCCGCGTCCGGGTCGCCGTCTCCGGGGTCAACCCGACCGACTGGCAGGCCCGCTCCGGCGCCGGCCACCCCAAGCACTTCGCCGAGGTCACCCCGCACCTCGACGGGGCCGGCACGATCGACGCCGTCGGCGAGGGGGTCGACCGGAGCCGGGTCGGCCAGCGGGTCTGGCTGCTCATGGCCGCCGCCGGGCGGCCCACCGGCACCGCCGCCGAGTTCACCGTGGTGCCCGCCGAACGGGCCGTGCCGCTGCCCGAGGAGGCCGGCTTCGACCTCGGCGCCGCACTCGGCGTCCCCGCGCTCACCGCACACCGTGCGCTCACCGTCGCCGACGACGGGCCGCGCCGGCTGCGGCCCGGGGCGCTCGCCGGCAAGGTGGTGCTCGCCGCGGGCGGGGCCGGAGCGGTCGGGCACGCGGTGATCCAGCTCGCCCGCTGGGCCGGCGCCATCGTGATCACCACGGTCAGCGGCCCTCACAAGGCCAGGCTGGCCACCGCCGCCGGAGCCCACCACGTGATCAACTACCGCGGCGGCGACCCGGCCGCCGAGATCCGCGACATCGTCCCGGACGGCGTCGACATCGTCGCCGAGGTGGCGCTGGGCGCGAACCTCGCCCTGGACCTGGCCGTGCTGAGGCCGCGCGGCACGATCTCGACCTACGCCAACGACGGCGGCAAGCCGGTCGGACTCGACGTGCCGCGGGCCATGGTGCTCAACACGCGCCTGCAGTTCCTGGTCCTCTACACAGCCGGCCCGGAGGCGCGTGCCGCGGCCGTCGAGGACGTCGCCGCCGCCGTCCGCGACGGCGCCCTGCCGGTCGGCGAGGAGCACGGCCTGCCGCTGATCCGCTTCCCGCTCGACCGCACCGCCGACGCCCACCGGGCGGTGGAGGGCGGCGCGGTCGGCAAGGTCGTGGTGGACGTCGCATCGTGACGCCCGGCGTGCGGGGGGTCACGATGCGGGCGACGCGTGCGGCTGGTCAGGGAGTCGCTCGCGGAAGGCTGGACCTATCAGAAGGTCGCCTTCTCCGGCGGGGTCTGCCATTCCCGTCCCGCGCGAACTAAGATCCACCGTGGGAGAACAGGAGTGAGTCATGGCCCGAGTGCTTGTTCTGACCGGCGACGCGGCGGAAGAGCTGGACTCCATGTACCCCGTCTTCCGGCTCCGGGAAGGGGGTCATGAGGCGATCGTGGCCGCCCCCACCACGCGTGCGGTGAAGCTGGTGGTGCACGACTTCGAGCCCGGCTGGGACGCCTACACGGAGAAGCCCGGCCATCAGCTGCCGGTGGATCTCGCGTTTGCCGACGTGCGCCCCGAGGACTACCAGGCGCTGGTGATCCCGGGCGGCCGCGCGCCGGAGTACATCCGCACCGATCCCGACGTCGCCCGAATCGTGCGCCACTTCTTCGAGCACGGCCTGCCGGTGGGCACGATCTGTCACGGCCCGCAGGTGCCGGCCGCGCTCGGCCTGCTGCGCGGCCGTACCACGGCGGCGTTCCCGCCGTTGCGGGCCGACATGGAGATGGCCGGCGCGACCTTCGTGGACGCCCCCGACGTGGTGGACGGCGCGATGGTCTCCTGCCGTGGCTGGCCGGACCTGCCTGAATGGTCGCGGGCCTTCATGCGCGTGCTGGAGGGCGTGAAGGTGCCGTTGTGAGGTGGGCGGATGTCGGCGCGCGGCGATCGTGCGTGCCGCGATCGCCGGCCATCGGCTGGGTGTGATGCCGGCCGAGGCCGGGCGCGGCGGGCGGATCAGTGGGCGGTGGCCCGGACGGCGTCGAGGATCAGTCCGGCGACCCGTTCGGGATGAGCGAGCATCACGAGGTGCGAGGAGTCGACGTCGACGGTCGTCATGCCGGCTCGTTCGTAGCCGTAACGCTCGACGTCGGGGTTGATGGTGCGGTCGGCCGTGGCGACCAGGCCCCAGGACGGCTTGGTCTTCCAGGCCGCCGCGGGGGCCTTCTCGCTGAAGGCCTGCGCAGCCAGCGGGCGCTGGGAGACGGCGAGGACAGCGGCGAGGCCGGGGTCGACGTCGGCGGCGAAGACCGCAGGAAACCTGTCGATCTGGACCGACACGTCGGTTCCGGTCTCCGTGGAGCCCTCGATCGGGAACGGGGTGTGGACGAGCGCGCCGGCAAGGTCGGAGTCGGGGAAGCGGCCCTGCAGCTCGCCCAGGCTCTCGCCTTCCTCCAGGGCGTAGCCGGCCAGGAAGACCAGCGCCTTGACGTTGTCCTCCGTTCCGGCGACCGTGATGATCGCGCCGCCGTAGGAGTGGCCGACCAGGATCACCGGACCGGGCACCTGCCGGACGAACGAGGCGATGTAGGCGGAGTCGCCGAGCAGGCTGCGGTTGGGAACGGCAGGGGCCAGCACGTCGAGGCCGCGGGCGATCAATTGGGGGATGACGCGGGCGAAGCTGGACGCGTCGGCGAACGCGCCGTGGACCAGGACGACGGTGGGGCTGTCAGGACGGGACATGGCACAACTCTCTCTGTGTGTGTCGAGGTGGTTGGATCGGCCGATACCGGCCCGGGATCAAGGTTCGCTGCCGCAGGCGCGGACGGCTGCGCTCGGGCCGGCTCGTACGGGTAAGGGAGTGCGATGCGTGGTTCGCCTGGATGGCGGACGCTTCGGCCGGTGCCGCGCTGGGCGTCACGCGGCCGTGAGGTACGACGCGCGGGACACGGGCATCGGGGGGGAACACCACGGCCTGAACGAACAGTAGGGGTGATCGAGGAGGGTGTCTTGCCTGCCAGCGCCCTACTTCTGGCCTGTCAGTGCCTGGGCGGCGCCGGCGGGCGGCGCAGCAGGAGCCGGGTCAGCAGCCCGCTGCCCAGCCCGGCTCGGCCGGCCGTTTCCTTCCTCGTGGTGGCCTTCGCTGTTCCCGGGCCGCACGGGACGGGGACGTGCCCGCCGGCCGCCGCAGGTGCCGCGCGGGAGGCGAGCCGAGTGCCGGCAAACCCGCGCCGACCTTCTGTTATGCGCGGTTGTACCCTGTGGTGCGGTGTCCGGGAGGCGGTGGCCGTATCGCAGGGCGGGGTGGTATGGAGCGGTCCAGTCGTGGTCTTCGTTTCGCGGTGCTCGGGCCCGTGCGGGCCTGGCGAAACGGGGCGGAACTAGAGCTCGGGCCGCCACAACAGCGGGCCGTGCTGGCGCTGCTGCTCGCAGGCTCGGGCAGGGCGGTGACCGTTGAGGAGATCGTGGACGTGCTCTGGCGCGACGATCCCCCGGCCAGTGCGGTCAACATCGCGCAGCGCTACGTCGGCAAACTGCGCAGGCTGCTCGACCCGGGGTTGCCGCCGCGTTCGGAGGGGACTCTCCTGGTGCGCAGCGGGGGCGGATACCGGCTGGAGGCGTCGTCGGCCGAGGTGGACCTGCTGGTGTTCCGGAACGGTGTGGAGCGAGCCCTGGGCGCGGACGCGGAGGGAGACCCCGAGCTGCGCGTGCGTCTGCTGATGGAGGCGCTCGGCCTGTGGCGGGGGCCGGTGGCGGCCAACGTGGAGGCGGACGTCCGCATCCATCCGATGTTCGTCGCGCTGGAGCGGGAGTACGTGAGCGCGGTGCGCCAGGCGGCGGACCTGGCCCTGCGTGCCGGAGTGGCGGAGCGAGCACTGGTGGCGGTGCAGCGGGCGGCCGAGGCGTACCCGCTGGACGAGTCGCTGCAGGCCAGGCTGATCCGGATACTCGCCGCCACCGGCCAGCAGGCGGCCGCGTTCGCCGTCTTCCACACCCTGCGTGACCGGCTCGTGGAGGAGCTGGGGGTCGATCCGGGTCCCGAGGTGTCGGCGGCGCACGCCGCCCTCCTGTCCGCGCCGGCCGCTCCCCCCGCACAGCCCGCGCGACCCGCTCCCTCCGCACAGTTCGCCCCGCCCGCGCCTCCCGCGGTGGTGCCGGCCCAGTTGCCGGTGGACCTGGCGTCCTTCACCGGCCGCCACGACCAGGTCGCGGAGCTGCTCGACCTGGTGCCCGGCGCGCCTCACACCGTCCTCATCAACGCGATCGGCGGCATGGCCGGGATCGGCAAGACCACGCTGGCGATCCACGTCGCGCACCGGCTCGCCGGCCGGTTCCCCGACGGCCAGCTCTACGTGAACCTGCGGGGCTTCGACCCCGCCGAGGCGCCGTTGGCCCCGGCCGACGCCCTGCACGGATTTCTGGAAGCCCTCGACGTGCCGCCCGAGCGTGTCCCGTCTGCCCTGGACGCGCGCGCCGCGCTGTTCCGCAGCCTGCTGGCCGGGCGGCGGATGCTGATCGTGCTCGACAACGCCCGCGACACCGCGCAGGTGACGCCGCTGCTGCCGGGCACCCCGGGCGCGCTCGTGCTGGTCACCAGCAGAAACCACCTGCTCGGCCTCGTCGCCGCGCACGGCGCGCACGCGCTCGCTCTGGACCTGCTCTCGGCCGAGGAGGCACGCGACCTCCTGACGCGGCGGCTGGGCGCCGCCCGGCTGGCGGCCGAACCGGACGCCGCCGAAGAGATCATCGCCCTGTGCGCGCGGCTGCCGCTGGCGCTGGCCATCGTCGCCGCCCGCGCCGCCGCCAACCGCGCCTTCACCCTGTCGTCCATCGCGGCCGAACTGCGGCGCGCGAACGGCAGCCTGCGCGCGTTCACCGGCCCCGAGGCGGCCGTCGACGCGAGGGCGATCTTCTCCTGGTCCTACAAGACCCTCAGTCACGGCGCGGCCCGGCTGTTCCGGATGCTCGCCATGCACCCTGGCAGCGGCGAGGCCGGTCTCGACGCGGCCACCGCGCTCACCGGCGCCCCTGCCGGGACGCTGCTGGCCGAGCTGGTCGGCGCCAATCTCCTCACCGAGACCTCACCCGGACGGTACGCCTTCCACGACCTCCTGCACGCCTACGCCACCGAACTCGCCGACGAGGACGCCGGCGAGGGCCGCGATGCCCTGCGGCGGGTGCTCGACTACTACCTCCACACCGCTCATGCCGCCTACCGGCTGATCGCACCGTTGAGGAAGAGCATCGTGGTGGAGCCGCCCCTGCCCGGCGTCCCGGAGACACACCTCGCCGACAAGGAGCAGGCCGAGGCCTGGCTGAGAACCGAGCATCGCGCTCTGCTGGCCGCGGTCGAGACGGCGGCGCGGTCGGGGTTCGACACGCACGCCTGGCAACTGGCCTGGGCGCTGACGGACTTCCTCGACGCCCGTGGCTATCAGGAGGAGGCGCTGGACGTCCATCGGACGGCGGCCCGGGCCGCCGAGCGGCTGAGCGATCCGTCCGCTCAGGCCCATGCATATCACAGCCTCGGCAGCGCGGCGAGCAACCTGGGACGTATGGAGGAAGCGCTCGAGTACACCTCTCACGCGGTCGAGCTGTTCGGCGAGGTGGGCGATCTTCACAACCAAGCGCATGCCATGCGCTTGGTCGCCTACGAGCTCAACAAGCAGGGACGGACCGCGGAAGCCCTGGTCCACGCCGAGCGGGCGCTCGAGCTGTTCAGCACGGTGGGTGACGCCCGGGGGCAGGCGATCACGCTCAATTCGGTCGGCTGGTGCCACATGCAGCTCGGTCACTACGAGCGCGGCTTGGAGTACTGTCAGCGCGCGGTCGAGCGACTGGCGGGGACGGGATCCCGCCGCAGCGAGCCCGCGGCCTGGGACAGCATCGGGTACGCCAGGCACCGGCTCGGGCAGTTCCAGGAGGCCATCAGCGCCTATCGGCGCGCGGTGGAGCTGCGCAACCTCATGGGCCTGCGATATCTCGAGGCGTCCTCCCTGGAGCGGCTGGGCGCCGTGTACCGGGATGCCGGAGAGCACGAAGCCGCGCGTGAGGCGTGGCAGGCCGCCCTGGCCATCCTCACCGATCTGCGCCACCCCGCGGCAGGCGGCGTCAGGGCCAACCTGGCAGCCCTCTGAGCGGCCCCTCTGAACGGCCCCTCTGAGCGGCCCCTCTGAGCGGCCCCTCTGAGCGGCCCCTCTGAACGGCGCTGTCACAGATCTCGCACAGTCCTTACGCGGGGTCCTTCCTAGGCTCGGCCCGTCTAGGAAGGACCTACTTCATGTCTGCTCATGCGATGAGCCATGCCGGGCTGCGGGTGCGTGTCACTCTTGCTGAGGGGAGAGCAGGTTGAGCTTGCTGTTGACGACCGCTTCCGTTCCTGACCGTGACAAGGTCGCCTACTGGAATGACGCGGTGAGCAGGACCCTGGTGCCCATGACCGTCGTCCCGCAAGGCGACGGACCGTTCGAGGGCCGGATCGCGACCGACCGCCTCGGTTATCTCCAGGTCTCGACCATGGAGGCCGACGCGAATCGGATCAGCCGCACGCCGACGCTGATCGCACGCTCGCCGGCGGGATTCGTGGCGATCGGTGTTCAGGTGTCGGGCACGGCGACCCTGCTCCAGGACGGCAGGCGGGCCGAGGTGAGCGAGGGGGACCTGGTGGTGTACGACACGACGAGGCCGTACTTCTTCGACTATCCGCAACGGTTCTCCACCCATGTCTTCCAGTTGCCCCGCCGCGTGCTGGGCGTTCCGGAGGCTGACATCCGGCAGGTCACCGGGACCACCATCGGCACAGGGGACGGCCTCGGCTCGATGCTGGTGCCCTTCCTGGCCGCGCTGGCCGCCTCGGCCCACGCCTACTCGCCGGCCGTGGCGAGCCGGTTGGCGGGCAACGTCGTGGACCTGTTCTCCACGCTGGTGGCCGAACGGACCAACCAGGTCGCTCTGGAGGCGGACAACGCCCGCGCCCACCTCGCCCTGCAGGTTCGCGGTCACATCAACGAGAACCTGGGCGATCCCGGTCTGTCGCCGGAGAGCATCGCGCGGGCGCTCCGGATTTCGCTCCGCTACCTGCACCGGGTCTTCGAGGGCGAGGGGATCACGGTCGGTCGGCTCATCCAGTACCGGCGCCTGGAGGAGTGCGGGCGCGAGCTCGCCCGCCGCGGCGGGACGGTGCCCACGGTGTCAGTCGTGGCCCAGCGATGGGGGTTCGTCAATCCCGCCCACTTCAGCCGTGCCTTCCGGGCCGTCTACGGGATGTCCCCTCGTGAATGGCGTGGCTTGCGCGCCGATGAGGTCGAGGGCGGGCCGGCGCCGGACTCCTCCTCGCGGGCCCGCGTGCCCGGCGCCGATCAGCGGTGACCTCCGCGCCCGGCCGGAACCCATTCGCCCTCAGGCCTTCTTGGCAGGAGACCATGTGAGCGACACCACCCCGCCGTCCGATCGGCCCCCCGCGCCGAATTGCAGGGCGGAGACCGTCTTCCCGAGGACGCCGGCACGCGCGGGCGCCTGGTACGCGCGTTCGCTCTCGGCACGGACGCGGCCGCCGTGTTCGTGGAGTGCGAGCGCGCCCCGGAGGCTCGGCATCCGGTCGCTCTCGAGCAGTGCCACGCGGCCGCGAACGGCTCCCCCGGCTCTGGTGGTCACCGGCGAGGCCGACGTGGTCCGCGACGAGGGCGAGGCATGGGCGCATCGACACCCTCCACTCCGTCCTGCACCGCTACCGCGGCTGACCTCACCGCACCCGGGCGCCTCCCCGGTGACACTTCCCGGCAAGAAACAGTGCGCTCGAGGGCAACAGCCGGCCAGGGATCTCCCCTAACGTCATGGACGTCCCGGACCGCACCCGTCATGCAACACCCTGCCCCGGCCACCGGCGGGCCGAGGCGGTCCGCGCAGCGCCCTTCCGTCCCGTGCGTGGTCGTGAGCGCGCACCACCGCCATCATTCGGATCCAAGGAGCAGGTCGATGCCGTACATCACCGTGGGTAAGGAGAACTCCGCCTCCGTCGACCTCTCCTACGAGGATCACCGAACCGGGCAGCCGGTGGAGATCGAGGGCGCTCCGCACGGCCTGCTGTGGACCCACGCCGCCGAGGTCGGCCAGGCCCTGCTCGGCTTCGTCAAGTGATCCGGCAGCGCCCCGCCCCTCCGGCGCCGGGCCCGCTCGCAAGGCCGCCGTACCGGTCTTCCATCCCGACACCGTCGCCCGCCTGATCGAGCGCGCCGTCACCGGCCGCTGGTCCCGCGGGTTCCCTTCTCACCTTTGGAGCGATCCATGAACAAGCCCGTTCTCGAGCCTGCCGCGCGTGCCTTCGCCGAAGCCACCGCACGGCCTCCCTTCCTGTTCCAGCTGCTGCCGGGCGAGGGCCGCAAGGCCGTCGACGACGTGCAGTCCGGCCCGATCGACAAGCCGGCCGTGGACGAGGAGTGGGTGACGATCCCCGGCGGCCCGACCGGCCAGGTCAAGGCCCGCATCGTCCGCCCGGCGGGCAGCACCGGTGACCTGCCCGTCGTCATCTACATCCACGGCGCGGGCTGGGTGTTCGGCAACGCCCACACCCACGACCGGCTGGTCCGCGAGCTCGCGACCGGCGCGGATGCCGCCGTGGTCTTCCCCGAGTACGACCTGTCGCCCGAGCACCGCTACCCGATCGCGATCGAGCAGAACTGGACCGTGGCCCAGTGGATCGTCGCCGAGGGCGCGTCCAAGGGACTGGACGCCTCCAGGATCGCGGTGGCCGGCGACTCGGTCGGCGGCAACATGAGCGCCGCCCTGACGCTGATGGCCAAGCAGCGCGGCGGGCTGGAGCTGCGCCAGCAGGTGCTGTTCTACCCGGTGACCGACGCCTCCTTCGACACCGGCTCCTACCACCAGTTCGCCGAGGGCTACTTCCTGCGGCGCGACGGCATGCAGTGGTTCTGGGACCAGTACACCACCGACGAGGGCCAGCGGGCCGAGATCACCGCCTCCCCGCTGCGTGCCTCGCTGGAGGAGCTGGCCGGGCTGCCCCCGGCGCTGATCATCACCGCGGAGGCGGACGTGCTGCGCGATGAGGGCGAGGCGTACGCCAACAAGCTGCGCTCCGCCGGGGTGCCGGTGACCGCGGTGCGCTACCTGGGCATCATCCACGACTTCGTCATGCTCAACGCACTGCGCGAGACGCACGCCGCCGCCTCCGCGATCGAGCTGGCCACCGGCACGCTGCGCCGCGCCCTGGCCAAGCGCTGAGTCAGCGCGCGCGAGCCATGACCGTCCGGCCGGCGTTCGGCCAGGCGAGGCCGTCGCCGGCCCTCCCCGAAAACCGATCGGCCGGTTCAGCCCGGCACGTTCATCCGCTGGGTGCCGATCACTGAAATCAACCGCAGCGCCTCCTCGGCAGGGGAGCCGGGGTCGGCCGTGTAGATCACCACCTGCTGGTCCCGGTCGGAGATGTCCAGCACGTGGCAGTTCAGGGTGATGGGGCCGACCAGCGGGTGGTGCAGGGTCTTGCGCAGGCTCGGCCCGGGGGACACGTCGTGCGAGGCCCACAGGCGGGCGAACTCGGCGCTGCCGTCCAGCAACTCCGACACCAGCTCCTGCACTTCGCGGGCGCCGGGGTAGCGGGCGGCGGCGGCGCGCAGCCGCCGGGCCGCCTCGTTGGCGAACGCGGCCCGGTCCGCCTCGGCCAGGACGGGCGGCCGGGACCCGTTCAGGAAGGCGTAGCGGATGAGGTTGCGCTCGCGCGGGGACAGCGCGGAGAAGTCCCCCATCAGTGCTGCCGCCAGGTCGTTCCAGGCGATCACCTCGTAGGTCGCGGACAGCACCATCACGGCGGCCTGCGGCAGCCGGTCCAGCAGGTCGAGGATGTCGCGGTGCACCTCGCGGCGCGGGCCGGGCGGCGGGCCCGGCGGTGCGCCGGCCAGGTGGTGCAGGTGCCCGCGTTCGGCCTCCGACAGGCGCAGCGCCCGGGCCAGCCCGGCCAGCACCTCGCGGGACGGGCGCGGGGCGCGGGCCTGTTCGAGGCGGGTGTAGTACTCGGTCGAGATGTAGGCGAGCTGGGCCACCTCCTCGCGGCGCAACCCGGGGGTACGGCGCCGCCGCCCGGCCGGCAGGCCCACGTCGGCGGCGGAGATCCGCTCTCGCCTGCTGCGCAGGAAGGCGGCCAGTTCCTGTCTGTCCACGCTTCCACTATGCGGGGCCTGCGCCGCGCTCAGCCAGGTACCACCGATGCCTGGCTGGGCCCCGCACGCCGGGGCCAGGCTCGATGCCATGACTGATCACACGAACAACGGCCTGCTGGCCGGCAAGGTCGCCTTCGTCACCGGTGCCGGCCGCGGCATCGGCGCCGCCGCGGCGCGGCTGTTCGCGAGGGAGGGCGCCACGGTGCTGCTCGCCGCCCGTACCGAGGACCAGCTCAAGGCGGTGACGGAGGAGATCCGCGCGGCGGGCGGCACCGCCGGCCACGTCGTGTGCGACCTGGCCGACCCGGCCGGCGTCCGCGCCGCGGTGGAGCGGGCGGTGGATCTGTACGGCAGGCTCGACGTCGCCTTCAACAACGGCGCGACGGCGGTGCCTCCGGCGCCGATGGACCGGATGCCGGAGTCCGACTTCGACCTGATGTACACCGTGAACTTCAAGGGACAGTGGGTCGCCATGGCCGCGGAGGTGGCCGCGATCCGGGCCACCGCCGGGACCGGGGCGATCGTCAACACCTCCACCGTCGGCAGCTGGGGGCCGAACCCCTTGCTGCCCGCCTACGGCGCGATGAAGCGGGCGCTCAACAGCCTCACCGAGTCGGCCGCCGCCACGTACGGCCCGGAGGGCATCCGGGTCAACGGGATCGCCCCCGGCACCACGCTGACCGAGATGGTGGACGCCTGGGAGGCCGTCTCGCCCGGGATCGTGGAGCAGCTCAACGCGCGGACCTCGCTGCGCCGCGCCGCCGCGCCCGAGGAGGTCGCCGAGGCCGCCGCCTGGCTGCTCAGCGACCGCTCCTCCTACGTGACCGGGACGGTGCTGCGGGTGGACGGTGGCCTGAGCTGAGCAGGTTGGAGACGGTTCGGGAGGTGTCGCCATGTTCTCGCGGCCAGGGCATCTCTCCCATGTGCGCAGGCGCGCGTACTGATCGCGGCCACCCTGTTCGTGGTGCTCGCCGGCGTCGGGGGCGGCGGTGTCTTCGGCGCCCTGGACACCGGCGGCTGGAGTCGCCCGATGCGGAGTCGTACCGGCCACCGAACTCCTGAAGGACCACTTCGGGCACCGGCCGGCGCGGGCGGCCACCACCTCGGCGGCATGGAACGCGCTGTCGCCGCGCCCAGGTCGCTGACGCCCAGGTCGCTGAACAGCCGAACGCCTCCGAGACATGGCTTTGCCGGCTGTTGAGGTAGGGGGCGGGACCGCTGGGCAGGCGCGGATGAAGTGCACGGAGCCGATGCGCGGCAGCATGCCCCGGCCTCGGCGGCAAGCAGAGAAGGGAAGCCGTGATGACCTCTGTGACGGCCGACGCATCCGGCCAATTCATGATCGACGGCGCTCTCCCCGTCAACCGCCTCGGCTACGGAACGATGCAGCTGACCGGCCCGGGCGTGTGGGGGCCTCCGGCCGATCCGGACGAGGCCGTGCGAGTGCTGCGCCGGGCGGCGGAACTCGGGGTGACGCTCTTCGACACCGCCGACTCCTACGGCCCGTCGGTCGCCGAGCCGCTGCTGCGGCGCGCTCTCGCCCCGTACGATGAGGACATCGTCATCGCCACCAAGGCAGGGCTCACCCGGCAGGGCCCCGATACGTGGACGCCTCTCGGCAGGCCGGCCTACCTGCGGCAGCAGTGCGAGATGAGCCTGCGCATCCTCGGGGTGGAGCGGATCGCGCTGTTCCAGCTGCACCGCGTCGATCCGGACGTGCCCCTCGAAGACCAGGTCGGTGAGCTGAAGGCGCTGAAGGACGAGGGGAAGATCGCGCACATCGGCCTGTCGGAGGTGAGTGTCGAAGAGATCGAACAGGCCCGCGCCGTCGCCTCGATCGCCTCCGTGCAGAACCTGTACAACCTGGCCACCCGCACCGCCGAGAACGTGCTCGACCACTGTGAACGCCACGACATCGCCTTCATCCCGTGGTTTCCGCTGGCCACCGGCGGCCTGGTGCGGTCCGGCGGGCCGCTTGAAGCCATCGCCTCCCGGCTGTCGGCCACGCCGTCACAGCTCGCGCTCGCGTGGCTGCTCCACCGCTCACCGGTCATGCTGCCCATTCCCGGCACCTCGTCGATCGAGCATCTGGAGCAGAACGTGGCCGCCGCGGGCCTGCAGCTGACCGACGAGGACATGACCGAGCTGACCTCGGCCGTCACGGCGCCGAGCTGACCTCCGCGCCGAACCGCCAGCGTGCACCGGGGCGTCCGCCGCTGACGGGGCCTACGTAGTCACGCACGCCGGTGACGTGGCGGAAGCGCGCGTCCCGCGATCCTGCGCGTCCGCCGGACTGCCGAACACCGATGACAACAGCAACGTGCCGACCGTCGCGGCCACCGCCACCACGGCAGCCACGACCGCGACACCGCGCCGACGCCGACCGGCCCTCCAGGACGCGGAAGGGGCCGGCGCCGTCGTCGCGAAGGCCCGCGGGGCCGCCTTCACCGCATGCCTGCCCTGCGCCCGGCCCCGCCCCTGGCCGTCGCCAGGCGCGGCAGCGTGATGCTCACGACAGTCCCCATGACAGTGCTCACGACGGTGCTCACGACGGTGCTCACGAAGGTGGTCACGGCGGTGCCGATGCCGGGTGGCAGGCCGGACATCGCGCGCCGGCGCGGTGCCGCTGACGACGGCCGATGACGGCCCGCGGTCCCCGCCGATGAGATCGCACAGCACCTCCACGGCCGCCGGCCGAGCCGCCGCGTCCTTGGCCAGGCAGGCCGCCACCAGCCGGCGCAGCGCGTCGGGCAAGCCGGACAGATCCGGCTCGGCATACAGGACGGCGTTGAGCGTCGCCGGCACGGTACCGCCGGCGAAGGCCGGCCGGCCGGTCGCCGCGAAGACCATCGTGCCCGCCCACGAGAACATGTCGGAGGCGGGGGTGAGCGGCTGGTCATCGAACTGCTCCGGCGCCATGTACGCCGGCGTGCCCACCGGCTCGGTCGAGCCGGTGGCCGCGTCCAGCGCGAAAGCGATCCCGAAGTCGATCACCACGGGCCCTTCCGGGCCCATGATCACGTTGCTCGGCTTGAAGTCGCGGTGCACGATCCCTGCCGCGTGGACAGAGGTCAGAGCGGTCAGCGTGGTGACCGCCAGCCGCTCCAGCCCGCTGCCGCTGCGCGGCCCGCCCTCCTTGACCAGCCTCTCCAGCGACGGCCCCGGAACGTACTCGCTGATGATGTACGGACGCTCGTCGGTGAAGCCGGTCTCCAGCACGCGGGCCGTGGAGAAGGTGGCCAGCCGCTGCGCGATCTCCGCTTCGCGGCGGAACCGTGCCCTGACATGGGAGTCGGCCGCGAAGCACGGGTGCAGCATCTTGATCGCCACCTGCCGCCCGCCAGGCGACTCGCCGAGGAAGACCGCGCCCTGGCCGCCTTCGCCCAGCCGTCTCACCACGTGGTAGCCGCTGACGCGTGCCGGGTCTCCGGGGCCCGGCGCGGGAAGATCCTGCATGGTTCCTCATCCCTCTCCTGATCGTGCCTCACTGCTGCGTCCCGGGCGGGCACCCGGTCAGCCGTGGCCGCCTGCACCGCGGCCACGCGGCTCGGCCACGTCTCCGGCACGGCCATGGCGGGGCTCTCCGCGAGTTACTTTTGGTTACTGATGTACTCTTCGAGGACGGGTAACAGCAACGTGACCTGGTCACTTTCAGGTGACGGAGGAGGCAGGGGCCGCATGTCGCACCAGGCCGAGGCGGACAGGGTGCTGCGTTCGCTGGACAGGACGTGCCTTGATCACGACCCGGACGTCCTGCGGTCCGTGCTGGACCGGGTCGGCGACAAGTGGAGCCTGATCCTCATCGGGCTGCTCGACAGCGGGCCGATGCGCTTCACCGGGTTGCTGCGGACGGCGCCGGGCATCTCCCGCCGCATGCTGACGCTGACGCTGCGCAATCTGGAGCGGGACGGGCTGGTCAAGCGTGTGATCTTTCCGGAGATCCCGCCCCGGGTCGAGTACGAGGTCACCCCGTTCGGGCGCACCCTGTCCGAGCCCGTCCTGGCGATCGCCCGGTGGGCGGCCGACAACCAGGACACGCTCCGCGCCAACCGCCGCGCCTTCGACCAGGCCGCCGGCCACGACCCCGACGATCTCGGCTGAGACCTGGACGGTTCACTCCATGTGACCACGGTTCCGTTGAAGTGACCGATCACCGGCGTGTATTCAGTACTCGGAAGTCACTGAGGCCGGCGGAAAGCCCTGCTCGAAGCCGTCGGCGCACGTACGGGAGATTATCAGCATGCCCTCGCCCACCCTCTGAGCCGACCGCTCTTCCCTGGCAGGGCGCCCATCACCCACGGAACGGCGCTCTCCACGGACCCCGAGGCACCCCGCCGCCCCCCGTCGCAGTGCCGTGCCCGCACGCCTTGCCGCGTGATGCTCCCCCGCCCCGAACCTGACCCGAGCCTGCCCATGGCCTGCCCATGCCCTGGCCATGGCCTGCCCAGGGCTTCCTTGGCGACCCCGAACCACGGGTCACCCGCCATCCCACACGGGTTCACCTCCGTGAGAAACCTCTGTTGAAAGGACCCCGCAATGACTCGTATCGGCATCATCCTCGGCAGCACCCGCCCCGGTCGCAACGGCGAACAGGTGGCGCAGTGGGTGCTGGAGCACGCCTCCCGGCGCACGGACGCCGTCTTCGAGCTCGTGGACCTGCTGGACTACCCGCTCCCGCACCTGGACGAGCCCCTGCCGCCGGCCTACGGCCAGTACCAGAACGAGCACACCAAGGCGTGGGCCGCCAAGATCGCCTCCTACGACGGTTTCGTCATGGTGACGCCCGAGTACAACCACTCCACCTCGGGTGTGCTGAAGAACGCGATCGACTACCTGTTCGCCGAGTGGAACCACAAGGCCTTCGGCATCGTGTCCTACGGGAGCGTCGGCGGCGCCCGGGCGGCGGAGCACCTGCGGCTGATCGGGGGCGAGCTGAAGCTCGCCGCCGTGCGCACCAACGTGGCCCTGTCGCTGTTCACCGACTTCCGCGACTTCAGCAAGCTCGCCGCCGGTGACCACCAGGTGGCGGCCCTGGCGACCATGTTCGACGAGGTCGTCGCCTGGAGCCGCGCCCTGGCCCCGCTGCGCCAGGCCGCCTGAGCCCCGTGCCGGCCGGACGGTCCCGCACACCCCGGCCGGCACGGCAACCACCGCCCGGAGAGATCCACCGCGACGCCCACGCCGGCGTCGGCATCGGCATCGGCATCGGCATCGATCGCTAGGAACACCACAGAGCAGGAGGAAACCGTGAGCGTCGGCAGGATCGAACACCCGCGCTTCGAGGTGGGGCTCAACTCGTTCGGGGAGGTGGCGACGGATGGCGGGCGGGTGCTCGACGACGCCGAGACGCTGCGCCTGCTCGTGGAGGAGGCCCGGCTGGCCGAGGCGGTGGGGCTGGACGTCTTCAGCGTGGGAGAGCACTACCGCGAGGGGCACAACGACTCGGCGGCCCCGGTGCTGCTCGCCGCGATCGCCACCGCCACCCGGCGCATCGGGCTCGGCACGTCCGTGACGGTGTTGAGCACGAACGACCCGGTCCGGCTGTATCAGGAGTTCTCCACTCTCGACGCGGTGTCCGGCGGCCGTGCGCAGATCGTGCTGGGCCGCGCCTCCGCGGTGGAGTCGTTCGCGCTGTTCGGCTACGACCTGGCCGACTACGAGCGGTTGTTCGAGGAGAAGCTCGACCTGTTCCTGCGGCTGGAGCGGGAGGAGGAGGTGACCTGGTCCGGGACGGTGCGGACGCCGCTCACCGGGCAGCGGCTGCACCCGCGGATGCGGCCGGGCGGCATCCCGACGTGGATCGGCGTGGGCGGCAGCCCGGACTCCGTGCTGCGCGCCGCCCGTCACGGCCTGCCCCTCATGATGGCCATCATCGGCGGGCGGCCTCAGCGGTTCGCCAGGAACGTCCAGTTGTACCTCACGGCGCTGGAGCGTTTCGGCCGGCCCGAGCTGCCGATCGGCCAGCACTCGCTCGGCCTGGTCGCCGACACCGACGAGGAGGCCGTGGAGACCTGGTGGCGGTACTGGCAGCCGGTCGTCGAGGCGCTCGCGGCCGAGCGCGGCTTCTACGCGCCGGACCGGGAACGCTACGAGGCCGAGCTCGCGCACGGCGCGCTGTTCGTCGGCTCGCCCGAGACGGTCGCCCGGAAGATCGTCCAGGTGGCCCGCGATCTGCGGCTGAGCCGCTTCGATCTGAAGTACGACATCATGCACCTGCCGCGCGAGGCCCGGGCTCGCACGATCGAGCTGCTCGGCCGCGAGGTCGCCCCGCGGGTACGCGAGCTGCTCGCCGCCGGGCGCGCCGGCGACCTGGAGCGAGCATGAAGCCCGGCGACGTGCGCACCATCGGCATCCTCGGCGCCGGCAAGGTCGGCACCGTGCTGGCCCGCCTGGCGGTGGAGGCCGGCTACCGCGTCCTGATCGCGGGCTCCGGGGAGGCCGCGCGGATCTCCCTCATCGTCGAGGTCGTCACGCCCGGCGCGGTCGCGGTGAGCGCGGCGGAGGCCGCCGGGGCGGACGTCGTGGTGCTGGCCCTGCCGCTCGGCAGGTATCGCCACGTGCCGGCCGAGGCGCTGCGGGGCAAGCTGGTGATCGACGCGATGAACCACTGGCAGGAGGTGGACGGGGTACGTGACGACCTCACCGACCCGCGGACATCCTCCAGCGAGATCGTCCAGGCGTTCCTGGCCGGTGCCCGGGTCGTCAAGGCCTTCAACCACATGGGCTACCACGACCTGGAAGAGGGCGCCCGGCCCGCCGGCGCGCCCGGCCGCCGCGCGATCGCCGTCGCCGGTGACGACCCGGGCGACGTCGAGGTCGTCGCCTCGATCGTGGACGCGCTCGGCTTCGACCCGGTGATCGCCGGCCCGCTCGCCGAGGGCGTGCGCATGGAGCCGGGCACGGAACCGTTCGGCGCGAACGTGGACGCGGCCGAGCTGCACGCCATGCTCGGCCGGTTCCCCGAGTCGCGGCGCGGCCGGCAGGTGCTCGGCGCGCGGCGGGGAACGCCCTGAGGTGACGGCGCGCTGACATGTGTGCACAGTGAAGGAGGAAACATGGAGATCAAGGGATCGGTCGCCCTGGTGACGGGTGCGAACCGCGGTATCGGGCGCGCGTTCGCCCGAGCGTTGATCGACCACGGCGCGAAGAAGGTCTACGCCGGCGTCCGCGACCCGGCCGGCGTGCCGGACCCCGACGTCGTCCCCGTCCGTCTGGACGTCACCGACGAGGAGAGCGTCGCCTCGGCCGCGTTCATCGCGAGCGACGTCTCCATCGTGGTCAACAATGCCGGGGTCGGCGGCGCGAGCACCAAGCTGCTGGAGGGCGCCTTCGACGGTGCCCGCCAGGCGATGGAGGTCAACTACTTCGGCACCTGGGCGGTGGCGCGGGCCTTCGCTCCCGTCCTGGCCCGCAACGGCGGTGGAGCCCTGGTCAACATGCTGTCGGTGGCGTCCTGGGTCGGCCAGCCCGAGTTCCCCGGGTACGCGGCCTCCAAGGCCGCGCAGTGGTCGCTGACGGACGCCCTGCGCAAGGCGCTGCGCGCGCAGGGAACGCTGGTGGTCGGGGTGCACGCGGGCTTCGTGGACACCGACCTCAGCGCCTGGACCGACGCGCCGAAGATCAGCGCCGGCACAGTGGCCGAGCTGACCATGGACGCCCTGCTCCGTGACCAGGCCGAAGTGCTGGCCGACGAGCAGAGCCGCAGCGTCAAGGCGGCACTGTCGGAGCCGGTCGGGCGCTGACGCGCCGCGTCGGCCGGGACGCCGCTGGGGTCAGCCGGCGGTCACGGTTGCCGGGGCGGGTTCCTTGAGCCGCCGGGCGACTGTCGTGAGCAACTCGTCCGAGAAATCCTCGTCGGCCACGGCCCGGGACATGAGCACGGCGCCGACCAGGGCGCTGAGGGTGAGCATCGCCTCGGCCCTGGCGTCCTCGCTGTCGCCGTCCAGGCCCTCGATCAGCTCCAGGTACGCGCGGACCTGCTTCTCGTAGGCCTGCTTTACCTGCTCGTCGCCCCGTCCCGCGGCGGCTCCGAGGGTGACCAGCGCGCAGCCGGTGGCCGGCCTGTCGCGGTGCCGCTTGGCGAGATAGGCGTCGACGAGGCCGGCCCGCGCGCTCTGCTCGTTCCCGCGCGCGGCCCGCTCCATCTTCGCCGAGCCCTCGGCCAGGGCGACGGCGGCGGCCTGCGCGATCAGATCGTCCCGCGAGGCGAAGTGTTTGTAGAAGCCGCCGTGCGTGAGCCCGGCCTCCTTCATCAGCTCGGCGATGCCGGGACGGGTGACGCCTTCCGCGCGGATCTTGCGGGAGGTGATCCGCAGGACCCGCGCGCGGGTCGCCGCCTTGTCCGCCTGCGAATGGCCCATACCGGCCCTCCCCCTCCTGCGGTGGAATCGCCGCGCCTCGTCGTCTGGATGACGTACATCATACACATCAACAGCAAAGCGCTATTTGACCGTAGTTTTCTTGACTCTGTGGATGATGAGAAACATCCTGTAATTTGGCGCGTCGACTGATCAGCAAGGAGCAAGTGCCATGTCCCAGGCGTATGACCCCCGCCACACGGCCGTGCTGCTGGTCGATCCGTACAACGATTTCCTGTCGGAGGGCGGCAAGATCTGGCCGCGCGTGCAGCCCGTGGCCGAGCAGGTCGGGCTGCTGGACCACCTGCGTTCCGTGATCGCCTGCGCCCGGGAGGCGGGCATCCGTGTGATGATCGTGCCGCACCGCCGCTGGGAACCCGGAGACTACGAGACGTGGGACCATCCCAATCCCACCCAGCGCGGCATCATGGAGCGGCACAGCTTCGCCCGCGGCACCTGGGGCGGGGAGTTCCACCCCGACTTCCAGCCGCGCCCCGGCGACATCGTGGCCCGGGAGCACTGGGCACAGAGCGGGTTCGCCAACACCGACCTCGACTTCCAGCTCAAGCAGCACGGCATCACCCACGTCGTGCTCGTCGGCCTGCTGGCCAACACCTGCATCGAGTCCACCGGCCGGTTCGCCATGGAGCTCGGCTACCACGTCACGCTGGTGCGCGACGCCACCGCGGCGTTCCTGCCCGAGATGATGCACGCCGCCCACGAGCTGAACGGCCCCACCTTCGCCCACGCCATCACCACCACCGGCGACCTCACGGCCGCGTTCAAGGGAGCGCACGCGTGAAACCGCTGATCGGGGCGGCCCAGGTCTCCACCACCCCGGCGACCGCGAAGGCGCTCACCGGCTGCCGCGGCGCCGGCGGGCGCACGCCGGCCTCGGACGACCAGCGAATCCCCCGCTCCCGGGGCAGAGCGCACGAATCCCATCGTGCCGACCCTTTGACAGGAGCGCAGGAGGCGCAGAGCATGGACATGCCCCGGCAGGAATGCGCGATCACCACACTGGGCGGGCCCACGGCCGTCATCGACCTCGGCGGCCTGCGCATCGTCAGTGATCCGACCTTCGACGACGCAGGGCCGCACGGTTACCTGACGAAAACGGCGGGTCCGGCCGTCGCCGAGGACGCCCTGGGCGCGATCGACCTGGTCCTGGTCAGCCACGACGGCCACCCGGACAACCTCGACGAGCGTGGACGCGCATGCGCCAGGAGCGCCCCGATGGTCATCACCGGCCCGCTCTCCGCGGAACGGCTCGGTCCGCCCGCGATCGGCCTCGCTCCCTGGGACAGCTACCACGTGCCCCTGGGCGACGGCGGGGGCCGGCTCACCGTCCTGGCGGTCCCCGCCGTCCACGGCCCCGAGGACGGCGATCGCGACGCCGACGGGCACGTCAACTGCGAGGTCACCGGGTTCGTCCTGTCCGGTCCAGGACTTCCCACGATCTACATCAGCGGCGACAACGCCTCCATCCGTACCGTGGCGGAGATCTCCCGCCGCCTGCCGGACATCGACGTAGCCCTGCTCCACGCCGGAGCGGCCCGCGTACCCGCGAAGTTCGGCGGGCGCCCGCTGACGTTCGACAGCCGACGAGCCGCGGCCGCCGCGGCGGTCCTGGGCGCGGGCCTCGTGATTCCGGCCCACTACGACGGCTGGGCCCACTTCTCCGAAGGGCTGGCCGACCTGGAGCTGGCCTTCCAGGAAGCCGGGCTGTCCTCGCTGCTGCGGACGGCACCGCACGGCACCTGGACACACGTGCACCGCTGACCAACACGGCGGATTTGTCAGGGTGCCGGGATGCCTTCTCAGCGCGCCTTACTGCCGCGGTCGGCCCCTGCCGCTTCGGGAACGTCGTCCCGCGCGGTCGCCGCGCTGCTGGACCGGCTCGAAGCACGATCCGTCGAGTGTCACTCCCTCATGGTCGTACGCCACGGTCACGTCGTCGCCGAAGGCTGATGGGCGCCGTACTCGGCCGGACGCCCGCACCTTCTCCACTCGCTGACCACGTCGTTCACCTCGGTCGCCGTGGGGCTCGCGATCGCCGACGGGCTGCTCTCGCTGGACGACCGGGTGGTGGACGTGTTGCCCGGCCACGTGCCGGCCGGCATCTCGGAGCAGGGCCGCCGCCTCACCGTTCACCACTGGACGGTCGCCGACCTCTACGTCATCACCACCCCGCACCGGGTGCGGCTGGTGGTCGACGCCGGCGCGGGGACAGCGGTGGCGACCTGGAGCACCGTGCCCCTGACCGGCCCCGGCCTGGCGTTGCATCTGCGGGCGCCGCTGATGACCCGTCCCGACGTCGCGTAGGTGTCGCCGGCCGGACCCGCACGGCGGAAAATGTCGTGCGATGTCAGGGTTAGCCCAGTAGCATCCGCCCTCATGAGCATTCCTCGCGTACGGCCGCCCCTGGTCGCCGACGAACGCACCCAGCTCGTCGGCTGGCTCGACACGCAGCGCGCGATCGTCCGGTGGAAGTGCGAAGGGCTGTCGGAGGAGGACGCCTACCGGCCGGTGCTGCCCACCTCGCCGCTCATGACCGTGGCGGGCCTGGTCTCGCACCTGCGCTGGACCGAGCACTGCTGGTTCGAGGTGCTCTTCCTGGGCCTCCCCGCGGACGGCAACCCGCAGTTCGACGAGAGCGTGGAGGACGCCGACATGCGGGTCGAGGGCGTCCCGCTGGCGCAGCTCCTCGACGAGTACGAGCGCCAGTGCAAGATCTCGAACGACATCGTCGCCGCGCACTCGCTGGACGACGTGGGCAAGCATCCCGGCTTCCGCTCGGCCGCGGCGAGCCTGCGCTGGATGCTCATCCACATGGTCGAGGAGACCGGCAGGCACGCCGGCCACCTGGACATCATCAGGGAGCTGGTGGACGGCGAGAAGGGCTACTACTGACCGCCCGCAGGAGGCCGTCCGCTGCCGGGGACGCCGCAGCAGTCGCGGCCGCCTGCGTGCCGCGGCGGGGCGACTCCTAGGTGAGGCCGCCGAGGAGCCTGACGGCGTTGTAGTACTTCATCGCGATGTCGATGCAGTCGTTGATCTTCGAGCGTGACGACTGTTCCGAGCACACCCTCAGCATGTCCGTCCTGAAGGCCTCGTCCACCTTCTTGCGGTGGGTGTTCCTCCAGGACGCGGAGCCGACCAGGTGCTTGACGTTCGCATACCCGAAGTCGTGCCGCGCGCAGGCGTTCTTGAAGTCGAAGCCGCTGGGCTTGTCCGGGCTCTTGTCGCAGTAGTCGGTCCGCCAGTTGAAGTTCATGTTCTTGATGTGGCCCTTCTTGTCGCGGTCGGCCCGCGCACGAAGCCACGCGTCGTAGCCGGCGGCCGTATCTGCCGTGAGCCTGAGCGCCGTGATGAGCTTCACGTTCTTGCTCGCCTTGGGAGGATCGGCGCTCGCCGCGGCGGGAACGCCGAACACGGCGGCGGCCGCGCAAGCCGCCGCTGATAAGGCCAGGAACTTCGCCATGGTGACTCCAGGGGTGAGGAGGATGTCGCGCCCGTTGCCGGGCGGCCAGAGACGATGGTCGCGATCCGGCCCGCCGTACCGCAAGAAACCGCGGTGCGCGGCGGCGCGGAACATACCTGCGGCATACCGGGCAGGACGCCCAGGCGCCTTCCCAGAACCGGCAGTTGCGCCGTTTTACATACATGTCAGCATGTATCCCATGAAGCGCACTGCTGAAGAAGCGGCGGCCACCCGTGCCCGGGTGCTGGAGGCCGCGATCCTCGTGTTCGCCGACAAGGGCTGGAAGGAGGCGACCTTCCACGCCATCGGCGCACGCGCCGGCGTCACCCGCGGAGCCGTCCACCACCACTTCGGGGACAAGAAGCTGCTGCTGGAAGAGGCGCTCGGCGCCGGTTGGCGGCGCCACGCCGCGCCGGCCCTGGAGGAGCTGGTCCGTCCGGAGCACGGCCCCGGCCGGCGACTCACCGGCTTCCTCACCCGCTACCTGCGGCTGCTCGCCGAGAACGAGTCCTTCCGCGCGCTGGCGGTCGCCTCGGTGCTCGTGGCCCCCCAGGTCCTCGACGTCGGGGAGGGAGTCAAGGAGAAGATTGAGGAGACCGACCAGTGGGCCGCCCTCATCCTCCCGCTCCTCGACACCCCCGGGCTGCGCCAGGGACTGCGGGCCGAGGACGCCCTGTTCACGGTGATGGCCATGCTGCACGGGGTCACCGTCACCGCGGCCACGGCCCCCCACGAACTGCCGGCCGCCGAGGCCGCCGCCGGCATCGCCCGCGCCGTCGTGGCGGGCCTGCTTCCCGGCCAGGAGGAGGGGTGAGCTCCCCACGTCCCGCCGGCTCCCCCAGGGTCGCCGTCACCGTGGCCAGTGCGGCGCTGTTCACCGACATGCTGGTCTACGGGCTGGCCGTGCCCGTCCTGCCGCTGCTGCCCTCGGTGGCCGCCGCCGGGCCGGCCTCCGGCGGCGTCCTGTTCGCCGCCTACGCCGTGGCGATGGTCGCCGTGACCCCGCTGGCCGGCCGGCTGACCGACCGCAAGGGGGCGCGGACCCCCATGCTGGCCGGCCTGGCCGGTCTGGCGGCGGCGACGCTGCTGTTCAGCGTGGCCGAGCCGTTCTGGTTGCTGCTGCTCGCCCGCGCTCTGCAAGGAGCCGCCGGGGGCCTGTCCTGGGTGGCGAGCCTGTCGCTGATCGCGGCGTGCACTCCGATGCGCACCCGGGCGCGTTCCATGGGGATCGCGCTGAGCGCCATCTCCCTCGGCACGCTCCTCGGGCCGCCCCTCGCCGGGATCATGGTCGAGCAGGCAGGGGTACGTTCCCCGTTCGTGCTGGCGGCCTGCCTCGCGCTCGCCGACGGCCTGGCCCGGATCCTGCTGGTCAGGAAGACCGGCGAGGTGACCGACGACACGGGCGGGCCACTGACGGTCCTGCGCGTGCGGGGCTCGATCACGATCGTGGTCGTCATCGCGCTGGGAGCGGCGGTGATGGCCGCGGTCGAACCGGTGCTCCCGGCCCGGCTGGCGGGCGCGCTCGGGGTCGGGCCGAGCGGGGTCGGTGCGTTGTTCGCGCTGGCGGTGCTCACCGCTATCGTGGCCAACCCCGTCGTCGGCGGGCTGTCCGCGCAGGTCCCCGCCCGGCGGCTGGTCACCGCCGGAGCCCTGATCGGTGCGGGGTCACTGGCCGGTCTGGGGTGGGCGGTGACGGTGTGGCAGGCGGCGCTGGCCATGGCCGGGCTGGGCGTCACCGTCGCTCTCCTCCTCGCCCCCGTCACCGCGCTGATCGGGGATCAGGGCCGGCGCAGCGACCCGCCGACCCTGGGCGGCACCTACGCGCTGTACAACCTCGCCTATGCGGCAGGGCTGGCGTCGGGGCCGCTGGCGGGCGGCGCGGCCACCGGCACGATGGGCTTCTCCGCGGGAATGGGCGCTGTCGCGCTGCTCGTCGCGGTGACGGGCCTGATCGTGGCCCGAGGCCTTCCGGTGCCTGCTAGCCCTGCATGAGCCGGGCGAGCCGGTCCCAGGCCGGGGACGAGGCTCCGGGCTGGGACTGCTCGGCCAGCCGGGCGATGGCCTCGTTGCGGACGGGTCGGGTCTCGGATCGGCTGTGGTGCCGGGCGTACCAGCCGCGGGTACGGTCCGCCAGGGCAGGCAGGCGGGGATCGTCCGGCGGCCAGTCGTAGGCGGCGTCATGGTCGAGGTAGAGGGCGCGGAACTCGGGGTCGCCGAGGAGCTCGCGTTTCTCGGCGATCCACACGGCGGCGTCGTCGGGTGAGGCCGTCTGCATCAGGATCCAGCCGTCACGTTCCAGGTTCCGCTGGCGTTCGCTCACGCCGAGCCGGCGCAGCTCGTCGAGGTAGTCGGCCACCTCGGGGGAGACGAACAGCCGGTCACCGCCGCGCAGCTCGGCGAGTTGCTCGCGGGTTCGCCGTAGCTGCGTGATGCGGTCGTCGAGGTCGTGGTCGAGCTCGGCGATGGCCGCGGTGAGGGTGTCCGCGTCGGCGTCGAGCAGGTCCTTGATCCGGGCCAGGGGCACGCCCGCCCGTGCCAGGGTCCTGATCTTGACGAGGTCGATCGCGTCCTTGGCGGTGTAGCGGCGGTAGCCGGAGGAGTCGCGGTCGGGCTCGGTGAGCAGGCCGCGCTGGTGGTAGTGGCGGATGGCCTTGGTGGTGACTCCGGCGTAGTGCGCGAGCTGGCCGATCGTGAGCATGCCGGACATCCTCGCACCCTTCGGATGGTCAGGCCTGGCGGGCCAGGCGGCTCGGATGGTCAGACCTGGCGGGCCAGGCGGCCGCCGCAGCTCGTCGGCCCGCGCGGCGAGCACGAGCGCGATCCGCCGGGACCGGCGACTTCACCGATGCGGCCATGGCGGCGGCTCCCCTACCGTCGAGCATCAGATCGCCGCGATGCGGCTCACCGGCGGCGGCCACGTCGTCAGCCTGGCCCTTGGCGCCGGGCGTCGCCGTCGTATCGCTGTGTTCGGGCGCCGGCCCGGCGGAATCAGCTCGCTGAGCGCACCCGACGAGGCATCACGCCTGTCCTCCGCAAAGGTCTGCCTCCAAGCCGAAGGGGGTGCCGCCGTTCCCGGACTTGGTTAACAGTCCTGCCGCCCAATCGTCCGGAAAGCGGCGTCACGAGTTGATTTCGAGGCTTGACCACGCGGGGCCGCACGCCTACCGTCCTTTCCAAGTTAGGAAACCTTACTAACGCTGGCGTCATCCCCGCTCATAGGAGACCCTCGTGCGCTTCGTCCCTCTCGCGGCGGCCGGGTTGCTGGCCCTGTCGCTGACCGCCTGCACCGCGGGCAAGCAGGCGCCGCCGTCGCTCGGCGCCCAGCCCAGACCCACCGCGAGCGGCACCGGCCCGGCCGCCGCCGCGTTGCCCGCCGCCACGCTGGAGCTGTGGCACGGTTTCTCCACGGACGTCGAGACGAAGGCGTTCGAGGAGGCGGTCGCGGGCTTCACGAAGAAGTTCCCGCAGATCAAGGTCACCATGAAGAAGGGCATCCAGGACGACCAGATCACCCAGGCGATCCGCGGCGGCAAGGCTCCCGACGTGGCGGCCTCGTTCACCACCGACAACGTCGCCCAGTGGTGCAAGAGCGGCGCCTTCCAGGATCTGACCCCGGTCATCCAGCAGGACGGCATCGACCTGAGCGTGCTGCCGGCCGCGTCCCGCGCGTACACCGAGTTCGAGGGCAAGCGGTGCACGATGCCGCTGCTCGCGGACGCGTACGGGCTGTACTACAACAAGGCGCTCATGAAGGGTGAGCAGCCGCCGAAGACGCTGTCGGAGCTGACCGAGCTGACCAAGAAGCTCACCGTCCGCGACGCCGACGGGACCATCAAGGTCGCCGGGTTCATCCCGAGCTTCCAGTACTACGAGAACTCCCCCAGCCACCTCGGGCCGATGGTCGGCGCGAAGTGGTACAACGACGACGGCACCTCGGCCATCGGCTCCGACCCGGCGTGGAAGCAGCTCCTGCGCTGGCAGAAGGAGCTGGTCGACTGGTACGGCTACGACAAGCTGGAGAAGTTCCGCAAGGGCCTGGGCGACGAGTGGGGTGCCGAACACCCGTTCTTCGAGGGCAAGGTCGCGATGATCCTCGACGGCGAGTGGCGCAACGCCATGATCGCGGGCGACCCCGACGCCAAGGACATGGACTACGGCACCGCCCCGCTGCCCGTCGCCGACGACAAGCCCGACCTGTACGGCAGCGGCTTCACCGCCGGCACCGTGATCGGCGTGCCGAAGGGCGCCGCGCACCCGCAGCACGCCTGGGAGCTGGTCAAGCACCTGACGACCGACACCGAGTCGCTCGTGACGCTGTCGAACGCGTTGCGCAACGTGCCGACCACCAAGGCCGCCATGGAGCACCCGCGCCTGGCCAGGGACGACAACTTCGCCACCTTCCTCGCCATCTTCTCCCATCCCAAGACCTCGACGCTGCCGGCCAACGTCAACAGCGTCTTCAACCAGGACGCCTTCTCCACCTTCCTCACCCAGTGGGAGAAGGGCGCGGTCAAGGACCTCGACGCCGGGCTGGCCGAGGTGGACAAGCGGATCAACGACAAGCTGAAGCTCTCCGGGGGCTGATGATGGTCTCCACCCACGCGGCGCCGCCCCGCCGGCGGCGCGGCGAGGGCGCGCGCGCCCTCCTGTGGCTGTCGCCGTGGATCATCGGCGTCGCGGTCTTCTTCGTCTACCCGCTGCTGTCCACGGTGTACTTCTCCTTCCACCGCTACGACCTGTTCACCCTGGAGTTCGTCGGCCTGGACAACTACCGCTACGCCTTCTCCGACACCCGCGTGCTGCAGTCGGCCCTGAACACCCTCTGGCTCGTGGTGTTCATGGTCCCGGCCCAGGTCCTGTTCGCACTCGGCGTGGCGCAACTACTGACCAAGGTGAAGAGCGGCGGCGGGATCCTGCGGACGATCTTCTACCTGCCGTCGCTGGTGCCGGCGGTGGCCGGCACGGTCGCCTTCGTGTACCTGCTCAACCCGGCGACCGGCCCGGTCAACCAGATGCTGGCGTGGTTCGGCATCACCGGGCCCGACTGGTTCGGCAGCGCCGCCTGGGCCAAGCCCAGCCTGACGCTGCTCGCCCTGTGGGGCGCGGGCAACCTCATCATGATCTTCCTGGCGGCGCTGCTGGACGTGCCCAGGCACCTGTACGAGGCCGCCGCGATCGACGGGGCGGGCGCCTGGCGGCAGTTCCGCAGCATCACGCTGCCGATGATCTCCCCCGTGCTGATGTTCTCGGCCGTCACCGGCGTGATCTACGCCGTGCAGTACTTCACCCAGGCGATGATCGCCTCCCGGGTGGCCTCCGGCGCGACCGACTCGGCCGGCTCCACGTTCACCCCCGGCTACCCGGACGGCTCGCTGCTCACCCTGCCCCAGCACCTGTTCCACACCGGGTTCCGTGACTGGTCGATGGGGCTGGCCTGTGTGCACGCGCTGCTGCTGTTCGCGGTCGCGATGCTGTTCACGCTGATCCTGCTCCGCCAGTTCAGCAAGTCGGAGGTGGCCTCGTGAGGCGCAGGCGCGGCCTGATGTGGGTCGCCCGGCACGCGCTGGCCATCGCGCTCGCGCTGATGTTCCTGGGCCCGATCGCGTTCGTGGCGCTGACCGCGCTCATGACCGACGAGCAGGCGCTCACCAGCGAGCTGTGGCCCGAGCGGTGGAACTGGGCCAACTTCGCCGACGTCTTCGCCCGCTCGGAGCTGCTCACCTGGACGGTCAACACGTTCGTCTACGCCTCGCTGGCGACGCTGTTCATGCTGGTGTCGTCCATCCCGGCGGGCTACGCGCTGTCCCGTTTCCGCTTCCGGGGGCGCAAGGCGGCGTTCCTCGTCGTGATCGCCACGATGATGCTGCCGCCCCAGGTCGTGGCGGTGCCGATCTACCTGGTGTGGGCGCGGCTGGACCTGACGGACTCGCTGTGGCCGCTGATCCTGCCGATGCTCTTCGGTGACGCATTCTCGATCTTCCTGCTGCGCCAGTTCCTCATCACGATCCCGCGCGACTACACCGACGCGGCCAAGGTGGACGGCTGCTCGGACGTGAAGATCCTGTTCACCGTCATCCTGCCGATGGCCCGCCCCGCGATCGCGGCGGTGGCGCTGTTCTCGTTCTTCTACTGCTGGAACGACTACTACGGGCCGCTGCTGTACGCCGGGGTCGACCAGGAGGGCTGGACCCTGTCGCTGGGGCTGGCCACCTTCAAGGCCTTCCACAGCGTGCAGTGGAACCTCACCATGGCCGCCACCCTGCTGGTGACCGCCCCGGTGATCATCGTTTTCCTCTTCGCCCAGCGGGTCTTCATCGAGGGCGTGACATTGACGGGAGTGAAGGGTTGAAACTCGCCGTGGTCGGGGGCGGCTCGACGTACACGCCTGAGCTGGTCGACGGGTTCGCCCGGTTGCGGGAGGATCTGCCGCTGACCGAGCTCGTCCTGGTGGATCCGGCCGCGGAGCGGCTGGGGCCGGTCGCGGGCATGGCCCGCAGGATGTTGCGGGCGGCCGGGCACCCGGCCACCGTGACCGCGACCGGCGACCTGCGGGAAGGGGTCGCCGGGGCGGCGGTCGTCCTGCTGCAGCTCCGGGTGGGCGGGCAGGCGGCCCGCGAGGTGGACGAGACGCTGCCGCTGCGCTGCGGCTGCGTCGGCCAGGAGACGACGGGCGCGGGCGGCCTGGCCAAGGCGCTGCGGACGGTGCCGGTGGTGCTGGACATCGCCGAGGTGATCGCCGAGCACGCGCCCGAGGCGTGGATCGTCGACTTCACCAACCCGGTCGGCATCGTCACCCGCGCGCTGCTGGACGCCGGGCACCGCGCGATCGGGCTGTGCAACGTGGCGATCGGCTTCCAGCGCCGCTTCGCGGCCATGCTGGGCGTCGCGCCGTCACGGGTGTCGCTCGGTCACGTAGGCCTCAACCACCTCACCTGGGTGCGGTCGGTCGGGCTCGACGGCGTGGACGTGCTGCCCGATCTGATCGGCGAGCACGCCCCGGAGATCGCCGCCGACGTGCGCCTGCCGGTCGAGCTGATCACCCGGCTCGGCGCCGTGCCGTCGTACTACCTGCGCTACTTCTACGCCCACGACCTGGTGGTGGCCGAGCAGCGGGCCGAGCCGTCACGCGCGGCGCAGGTGGCGGACATGGAGCGGCGGCTGCTCGCCATGTACGCCGATCCCGGCGTGACGGTCAAGCCGGACCTGCTGGAACAGCGGGGAGGCGCGTTCTACTCCGAGGCGGCGGTGGCGCTCATCGCCTCGCTGCTCGGCGACCGGGGCGACACCCAGGTCGTCAACGTGCGCAACGGCGGCGTCCTGCCGTTCCTGCCGGACGAGGCGGTCGTCGAGGTCCCGGCCAGGATCACGGCCTCCGGCGCCGCGCCGCTGCCCGTCGCCCCCGTCGAGCCGCTCTACGCGGGGCTCATCGCGCACGTGTCGGCGTACGAGACGCTCGCCGTCGAAGCCGCGCTGCGCGGCGGGCACGAGCGGGTCGCCGACGCGCTGCTCGCCCACCCGCTCGTCGGGCAGGAGCACCTGGCGGGCGAGCTGGCCGCGCTGCTGGTGGAGGCCAACCGCGCGCACCTGCCGTGGGCGGGAACGCGGTGAGGACGATCCTGGCGGTGGACGGCGGCAACAGCAAGACCGATCTCGCGCTGGTGGCCGAGGACGGGACCGTGCTCGCCACGGGCCGGGCCGGCCCGTTCGTGCCGCAGAGCGCCGGGGTGGCCGCCGCCGCCGACGTGGTGGAGCGCGGGGCCAGGGCGCTGCGCGACGGCATGGCCGCGCCGTACGCCGACGTGATGGCGGCCTACCTGGCCGGAGCCGACTTCCCCGCCGAGGAGGAGGCGCTGCGCGCGGAGTTCGAGGCGCGCGGGTGCGCGGGCGAGGTGACGGTGGCCAACGACACCTTCGCGGTGCTGCGCGCGGGCGCCTCCCTGCCGTGGGGCGTCGTCGTGGTGTGCGGGGCGGGCATGAACGCCGCCGGCGTCGCGCCGTCCGGCGAGGTGGCCCGCTTCCCCGCGGTCGGCAGGTGGAGCGGCGACTGGGGCGGCGGCGAGGACCTGGCCGCCTGGGTGCTCTGGCACGCCGCCCGCATGGAGGACGGGCGCGGCCCGGCCACGGCGCTGGCCGAGCTGGTCGTCACGCGGTTCGGCACGGCGAGCGTCGCGGAGGTGGTGCACGCCCTGCACTTCGGCGAGCTGGACCCGGCCCGGCTGCACGAGCTGGTGCCTGACCTGTTCGCGGTCGCGGCCGGCGGCGACGCCGTGGCCAGGGGCCTGGTGGACCGGCAGGCCGAGGAGGTGGCCGTGATGGCCAGGGTGTGCCTGGAGCGGCTCGGCCTGCTGGACACGCCCGCCGAGGTCGTGCTCGGCGGCAGCGTGCTGACCGCGCGGGACCCGTACCTGCACGGCCTGATCGAGGCCGCGATCGGCGCGAGCGCGCCGCTCGCGCGGGTCGTGGTCAGCTCGCTCCCCCCTGTCGCGGGCGCCGCCCTGGCCGGGCTGGACCTGCTCGGCGCGGCCGAGGCCGCGCGAACCGCAGTTCGCGATCATTTCAGGAGGAGCAGATGAGAAGGCTGATCCCCGCCGCGCTCGCGCTGGCGCTGCTGGCGGGCGTGAACACCCCCGCCCAGGCAGCCGCGCGCGGCCACATCCGGGTCGACCAGGTCGGTTTCCTGCCGGACGAGAGCAAGCACGCCTACCTGATGACCAGTGGCCGGGCGGGGCGCTTCACCGTGGTGGACCGCCGCGGCCGGGTGGTGCTCACCGGGCGGGCGGGCCCCGACCGGGGGGCCTGGAACAGCACGTACCCGCACGTCTACGACCTCGACCTGACCCGGCTGCGCACCCCCGGCAGCTACCGCGTCAAGGCTGCCGGGGCGGCGCCGGCCGAGTTCGAGATCGCGCCGTCGCGGAATCCGGCGGCCGGGGTGCTGGGCTTCTTCGGCCTGCAGCGCGACGGCGCCGACGCGCCCCGCACGCCCAGCCACCTCAACGACCGGGCCGCCTCCGTCTACGACTGGCCCGAGTTCACCGGCCCCGACACCGACCAGATCAAGGGCGAGCTGAGGAGGATCGGCGGCCCGGTCGACGTCGAGGGCGGCTGGTTCGACGCGGGCGACTACCTCAAGTTCACCCACATCCTGGCGTACGTGGACACGCTCCTGTGGGCCGCCCAGCGGGACGGGAAGGCCCCCGGCCGCGCCCTGCGCAACGAAGCAGCCCATGGCCTGAAATATCTGGACAAGATGTGGGATGAGGAGTCGAAGACCCTCTACATCCAGGTCGGCATCGGCGCCGGCAACGCCGAGGGCACGTTCGTCGGCGACCACGACATCTGGCGCCTGCCCGAGGCCGACGACGGCGACGACGCCGCAGGGCACCAGTTCATCCGCCATCGCCCGGTCTTCCGCGCCGCCGCCCCCGGCCAGCCGATCAGCCCGAACCTGGCCGGGCGCACCGCCGCCGCCTTCGCCCTGGCCGCGCAGGTCGAACCGTCCCCTCGCCGCGCCGCCCGCCTGCTCGACCAGGCCGCCTCCGTCTACGCGACCGCCAGGACCACCGGCGTAGACCGGCTGGTCACCTCCCTGCCGCACGCGTTCTACCCCGAGAGCGTCTGGCGCGACGACATGCAGCTCGGCGCCGCCGAGCTGGCCCTGGCCGCGCAGCGCCTGCGCGACCCGCGCGCCGGGCGGTGGCTGGCGGACTCGGCCCGCTGGGCGCGCGGCTACCTCGACGAGGATCAGGGCGACACGCTCAACCTGTACGACGTGAGCGCCCTGGCCCACGCCGACCTCCTCAAGGCCATGCGGGCCGCCGAGGCCGGTGGGACAGGCGGTCCCGCCGGCACCCCCGGGACCGGAGCGACCGGCTCAACCGGCTCAACCGGCTCGACCGGCTCGACCGGCTCCACCGGCTCGACCGGCGGCACCCCCCGGACCAGCCCGACCGGGGAGTTGGGCAGGACCGGCGGGGCCAGCGCGACCGGCGGGCTCGCCGTCACCGAGGCGGACCTGATCGCGGGGCTCAAGGCCCAGCTCGACCTCGGCGCCCGCCGCGCCGCCGCGGACCCGTTCCGCGCCGGCGCGCGGTACGACACGTTCGACTCGGTCCCGCACGCATTCGGCCTGGCCGCCACCGCCCGCCTCTACAGGTCGGTGACCGGCGACCGCGCCTACGACGCCCTCGGCACGCAGCAGCGCAACTGGGCGCTCGGCGCGAACCCGTGGGGCGTGTCCTTCGTCGCCGGGGCGGGCAAGAACTCGATCGCCTGCCCGCACCACCAGATCGCCAACATCACCGGCAGAGCCGCCACCGGCGCGGTCGTCAACGGGCCCAACGGCGCGGAGCTGTTCGAGGGCGGCCTGGGCGGGCACTTCGAGGAGATGCCGCCCTGCCCGGCCGGCGGCGTGGACCGCTATGCCGAGTTCACCGGGCACGGCAGCCGCTTCGTCGACGACGTGCGCTCCTGGCAGGCCTCCGAGCCGGCCGACGATTTCGCGGCGATCGCCCTGTACGCTCTCGTGCTGACGTCGACGTGACGCCCCTGACGCGGAGATGACGTGAAGCCCCCTGTCCACGGGACGCCGAGGCTGATGCGCGCGATCAACGACCGCGCCGCGCTGCGCATCCTGCTGGAGAAAGGCCCGCTGACCCGGCCCGAGCTGAGCGAGCTGACCGGCCTGTCCAAGCCGACGGCGTTCCAGCTCCTGGCCCGGTTGCAGGAGGCGGGCCTGGTGGTCGGCGACGGCGTCCCGGCCACCACAGCAGGCCGCTGACCGCGTCCCGGCCACCACGGCGGGCGGCTGACCGCGTCCGCGATCGACGGGTCCGGCGGCGCGTACGTGGCCGTGCTCCGATCGTGATCCGCTTACGGCAAGATCACGGCTTGTGCAGAAGACGACGATCACGGCCCTGGTGGCCTGCGGCTGCCTGCTGGCGGCGGCCACACCCGCCCAGGCCGCCCCCAAGGACCCCGTACGCGCTCTCAAGAGCGAGCTCACCTCCGGGCGCGGCGTACGGTTCACCGAGACGACCGTGCTGTCGGGCGACGGCAAGACCAAGATCCAGAGCCGCAAGGGGACCTTCCAGTTCAACGCCAAGGGCGTGGCGGCCTCCGACATCACCGCCAACCCCGTGGGCCGCCCCCGCGAGCGTACGATCAGCGTCGGCAAGGTCAGCTACACCTCGGGCGGCATGTGGCAGGACCGCCTGCCGGAGGGCAAGTCCTGGGTCAGGAGCAACGCCCTGCTCGGCGGCGGCAGCGGCTTCTACGGCCAGGTGATCAACCCCGCCGAACCGAAGACCCTGGCCGCGCTGGTCAAGAAGGGCAAGCTGAGCGGGAGCACGCTCACCGGGAAGATCACCTTCAAGGAGCTGGAGAGGGTGTCGCGCTGGTTCGGCGCCTCGATCCCGCTGCGCATGCACGACGACACGAAGGTGTCCTACACGCTCACGCTGACCTCGGCCGGGCTGGTGAGCAGGGTGAAGTCGTCGTACGCGGCCACGGGCGTGTTCGACACCAACCAGTTCGAAGGAAAGACGATCACGATCGACAGCCGCTTCACCGGCTGGGGCGCCAAGGTGTCCATCAAGGCGCCGGACCCCGAGACGGTGACCACCGACGTGGGCGACTGACGGCCCCTCCCCCATCGCTCCGGCGGGTCGTCCCGCGCGGCGGCCGGAGGTGCGTCTCGACGGCCGCCGGCACCGCACGATCCCCGAAGACCGGCGAAGGGCTATCGTGTGGATCGCGCGTGGAAGCCCCGGGAAAGGAGCGGGATGCCGGAAATCCGCCCGCTCCGGCCGAGCGACCCCGAACGGGTCGGCCGCTGGCGGCTCATCGGCGTGCTCGGCTCCGGCGGCCAGGGGACGGTCTACAAGGCGGCGGGCGACGACGGGCGCGAGGCCGCCGTCAAGCTGCTGCACAGCCACCTGAGCGGCGACGACACCATCACCCGGGGCTTCCTGCGGGAGGCCGAGGCGGCGCGGCGGGTGGCGGCGTTCTGCACGGCGGCGGTGCTGGACGTCGGGACGGCCGGCGGTCAGCCGTACATCGTGAGCGAGTACATCGCGGGTGAGACGCTGCAGCAGGTCGTCCGGTCGGCGGGGCCGCGCGCGGGCGGGGCGCTGGACCGGCTGGCGATCTCCACGCTGACCGCGCTGGCCGCCATCCACCAGGCCGGCATCGTGCACCGGGACTTCAAGCCGGGCAACGTGCTGATGGGGCCCGAAGGGCCGATCGTCATCGACTTCGGCATCGCCAAGGCGCTGGACGCGACGACGATGACGTCCGGGGTGGTGGGGACGCCGACGTACATGTCACCTGAGCAGTTCGAGGGGTTGCGGGTGGGGCCGGCGTCGGACGTGTTCGGCTGGGCGGGGACCATGGTGTTCGCGGCCACGGGGCGGCCGCCCTTCCCCGGGGAGACGGTCCCGGCCATCCTGAACGCCGTGCTCACCGGCTCTCCCGAGCTGAGCGGGGTGCCCGCGCGGCTCGCGGAGGTGCTGCGGGACTGCTTCGCCAAGGATCCGGCGGCACGGCCGCTGCCCCTCGACCTGATGAAGCGGCTGACGAGCCGTCCTGGTGCGGCCGCCGCCGTACCGCCACCGCACCTGTGGGCCCCTGATCCTGGAGGGACGGCCTCGCCTCCGCCCGACCTCGCACCCACGGGCTCGGCAACCGCGCCGCCCGGTGCAGGCCAGCCCGCAGGCCACGCACCCGGTACAGGTCAGCCCGCGAGCGGCGCACCCGGTACAGGTCAGCCCGCGAGCGGCGCACCCGGTGCAGGTCAGCCCGCAGATGGCAGGCTTGGACCGGCGGCGCCCGGCGGCCCGGGGTACCCGGGCCACCCGGGCGTGGTGTCGCCGCAGCAGGCCGGGATGGGAAACGTCGAGACGTCACCGGGTGGCGGCGGGAAGCGGGTGAGCCGCCGGGCCGTGCTCAGCGCGGGGGCGGCGGCGCTGGCGACGGCGGCGGTGTCGGCGTTCGTCGCGCTCAGGCCGGACGGCGGCACCGGCCGGCAGGGCCTGACGCGGGACCAGCCGCCCTCACCCACCGCCTCCGCGTCGCCCTCTCCCGCGCGGACCCCGGCCGCCGAGCCGTTCGGGACGCTGATCGGGGAGCCGGTGCGGCTGCCCCCCGGTACAGGCACGCCCGCGGCGATGGCCACGAGCGGGTCCGGGGTGGCCTGCGGCACGAGCAACGGGTCCATCCTCATCTGGGATCTCTCCACGGCCACGAGCTCCGAGCCAGGCGACGGCGGTGCGGGCACGACGGCGGTCGCCTACGGGAGACGCGGCGGCACACCGGTGATCGTTTCCGGGCACACCGACGGCAGGATGCGGCTGTGGAGCCCGTCAGGCGAGAGCCTGGGCACGCGGAAGTCCGGCGATCCGATCGTCGCGGTGACGATCGCGGGCGGCCGGGTGGTCGCGGTGTCGCAGAAGTACGACAGCCTGCGAGACCTGCACGGCACCGTACGCCTGTGGGACGCCGGCACCGGCAGGCAGATCGGCCCCACGAGCACCGAGCACTTCCAGGGGATCAACGGCCTGGCCTTCGGCCGCCTGGACGGTGACGACGTGCTGGTGACGGGCGACGGCGCGAACCACGTACGGGTGCGCCGCCTGGCCACGGGCGCGGTGACGCACACGTACAAGACAGGTGAGGTCGGCGGCATCGAGCGGCTGGCGTGCGGCGAGCTGGACGGCAAGCCGGTGCTCGTCTCCACCCATCTGGACGCCACCCTGCGCGTGTACGACCTGGCGACGGGCAGGCGCAGGAAGAAGTGGCAGTTCAGCGACCGCAGCCCGGACGACCGGGGCGCCGCCGCGCTGGTGGCGGGCACGCTGGGCGGCGTGCCGGTCGCGGTCGTGGCGCACGCGCCGCACGGCGCGGACGCGTTCGTGGGGGTGCGGCGGCTGGACGACGGGGCGATCGTCGGCGAGTTCGGGCACGGCGCCGGTGGCGGGATCCGCCTGCTGGCCCTGGCCGAGCAGGCCGGGCGCCCCGTCGTGGTGACGGTGGGCGAGGACCGGCTGCTGCGGGCGTGGAGCCTCGGCCCGTCCTAGGGTACGTCCCCGCAGCGCGCGGCGCTGTCAGCCGGTGGGCTGCCACTGGGCCTCCACCCAGACCGTGTCGCCGTGGGCCAGCGCCTCGACGCGCACGCCCTCCGTGGCCGGCATCGGCACGTCGAGCTCGCCGCAGTCGGCGACCACGCTGACCGACACCAGCGCGTCGCTGCCCACGACCGTGACGCGCGCCCGGGTGGCCGAGGTGGCCAGGGCGGTGAGGACGGCCTCGGTGAGGTCCCGCCTGACCGCCAGCGGCGGCGTCGGCCACCGGCCGCGGGCGTCCAGCTCGACCACGACGCCCTTGCGGTCCGCCACGTCGATGCAGTGGCGCAGCTCGTGCAGCAGGGGGTTGTCAACCGTGTCGGACTCGGCGAACAGCCTGCGCATGCGGGCCGCCTCGATGGCGCAGCTCCGCTGGACCAGCGGGTCCTCCGGGCGGAGCGAGCCGTCGGCGAGGCCCTCCAGCAGCGGCACCGTGGTCGCCGACAGCTCGGCGAAGCGCTGCTGCCTGCGATGGTGCGACTCGGCGGCGACGGCTTCGGCGACGCGTACCCGCTCGATCTCCCTGCGCGCGGCCACCGCCGCCGCGCCGAGGCTGCGCAGCACGGTCGCCACCACCGCCACGCACAGCGGGAAGCCGACCACGGTCACCGACCCGGTGGCGAACCGGGCCAGCGCCCCGCGGCTGGCCCCTTCGAACACGAGCAGGTTGAACAGCGCGGTCAGCTCGTGGCCCAGCAGGAACAGCACCGCGGCACGCAGCGGGCGGTCCAGCACCACGACGAGGCCCGCCCAGTTGGCCGCGCCGAACATCCAGTCCGGGCCGGTCGAGGTGCGGCCGTCCGGCAGCGTGAGGTACGACAGCATGGACGCGCTGAGCACGACGGCGATGGCCACGCCGCGCAGCCGTCCCCACGACCGGTCGCGGACGAGCAGCACGGCCTCACCGATCAGCACGACGCCGACCGCCGCGAAGGCGGCGAACTGCGCGAGCGGCGTCTCGTAGGAGTCGAGGTGGCGCAGCAGGGTGGAGAGCCCGAGCCCGAACACGACCACCAGGGCGACGACCAGCGTCGCGACCCGCAGGCCGCGCCGCAGCTGCGCCCGCGCCGACTCCTCGACGGCGTCAGCGTCCCTCACGGCGGGATCCTTCACCATGGCGTCACCCATCGGCGGCGCGCCATTCGAGCCGGACCCGGGTCCCCTCGCCTGCGACGGAGGTGATCGTGGCCGTGCCGCCGACGCGCTCCATCCTGCCGCGGATGGACTCCCGCACCCCGCGCCGCGTCTCCGGCACCCCGTCCGGCGAGAACCCCCTCCCCCGGTCGGCGACCTCGACCCGGAGCGCCCCGGCGTCGCCGCTGAGCCGGACGGCCGCGCGGGTGGTGCCCGCATGGCGACGCACGTTGGCAAGGGCCTCACCCGCCGCGTCGGTGATCGCCCTGGCGACGCCGAACGGCAGGCGGAGCCGTTCGGGACCGTCGAAGTCCACGCTCAGGTGGGTGACGGCGAGATCGGCCCGCAGCAGGCCGACCAGGTCGGCCTCCTCGGGCGTCCGCCCGCCGCCTGCGCGCAGCTTGTCCAGGTCGCGCCGCGCCTGCGGGGCCAGCCAGCCGGCGTCGGAGCGCACCTGGCCCAGGCCCACCATCAGCAGGGTCGTCGCCGCCGTGTCGTGCAGCGAGTTGACCTGCTCGCGTTCCTCGGCGCGCACGGCCGCGGCCACCTCGGCCTCGCCGCGCGCCCGCAGGGCCTCCGCCGCCATCAGGTCGGCCCGTTTCGCCGCACGCCAGACAAGGATCCAGGCCGCTCTGGAGAGCGCGGCGGCCGGCAGCGCCCACACCGTCCCGGTGACCAGGCTGGCGTCCACCTCCCACGCGCCCGCCGCCAGCAGGAGCGCCACCGCCCCGCCTCCGGCGGCGATCGCGGCCATCGCGCCCACCACCAGCGAGGCGTACCACTGGTAGGTCACGCAGGCGAAGGTCACCAGCAGCCGCAGCCAGCCGGTGTTCCTGGCCTCCACGAGGTCGATCAAGAAGATGGTGCCGAACAGCCCCAGCAGGACGGCCACGTCGACGGCGACGAGCACGTTCCCCCGGCCCGCCCGCAGCCACCACGCGAACCCGCAGGTCCACAGCGCCGCCAGGCCGGCCACGACCACGGTGCCGGCCAGTTGCTCGTCCGGGGCCCGGAACAGGGCGATGGCGCAGCTCGGCACCAGAGTCGCCAGGCGCACCGCAGCGGCGTACCTGCGGCCGAAACGCACCAGCAGCCCCGCGGCCTCCCCTGCCAACCGCCACCTCTCGAAGCGCTCACGCCCTTGCCGTCACGGCAGCCTAACGTCTCCCCCACCAGGGAAGGCCACGACTTAGGAGAATTTGTCGGGCATTCGCCTGACATACCGGCGAGGTCGCGGGTCGAGCAGGCTCGCGCGGGTCCAGGCCCGGAGCAACCCTGCAAATATCCCGGAGCGGGTCCAAATCCGGAGCAACCCTGCGAGATCCCGCAGCGGATCCTGGCCGGGAGCTACTCTCCGAGGTCCCGCAGCGAGCCCTGCTCGTGGTCGCTCGTGCGGCGGGCGGCCCGCCGCTGGCCGTGGCGCGAGTGGATTAACCGGTCCGTCCCGGGCCGGTGCACGAAGTCGTTGATCGAGCGAAGGTTGAGCTGTCTGCCGGTGTTCTGCCCGGGCCCGTTGGCGGTGGCCTCCTTGGGTGCGTGACCGTCGAACGCGATCTCCAGGCGCCAGCCGTCACGCTGCAGGATGACTACGGGGCCGGAGGATCGCGGGACGGTCTGCACGTCCCAGCCTTGTCGGTGTGCCCGGTGGGCAAGTGCGCGCGGATTCACCGAGTCGTACTCCTTGTGTCGAACGGGGGTGGTCCAGCGGAATTCGGCCTGCGGGGTGTCACGGGACGGGTGCGGTAGGTAGGCGGTCGACAGATCCCTTCTATCCAAGGGACGGTCGTAAGTCCGGTTCGGGTTCCATGACGCGCCTTTCTGAGCGTCGCCATCCCGGCCGCGAATCTCTGAACGTGCGATCCAGACGGGCCGCTCGGCCGCCCTCGGCACGAGCCTGGGCTACCGTTCGGGCGGCTCCGGCCCCGCGGTCGCGCTGCCGCACGGCGCGCTGCCGCACGGCGTGGTGCCGCACGGCATGGTGCCGCACGGCGTGGCCCTGCCGTTCCTGGCCGGGGCGTTGGAGCCGCACCGGCGGCCAGGACGCGGCGACGTCAACGGGTCAGCGGATCCGGCGCCCCGTCTCGGCGCAGGAGTAGCCGCCCAGCGCCTCCACCTCGGCGCGGAAGCCGGGCTGTTCCAGGAGCGCCCACAGCGGAGCCAGCAGCTCCTCGGCCTGCGTTCCGGTACGCAGCACCAGGTCGTACGGCTCCTGCGCCACCGGCACGAAGTCGAGCCCGAAGGCGCGGGCGGCGGCGAGGATGCCCAGGCCGCAGTCCGCCCGCCCGGCGGCCACTGCCGCGGCGACCGCCAGGTGGGTGTGCTCCTCGCGGGAGTAGCCCGGCACCTCGGCGGGGTCGATGCCGTGGCCGGCCAGCTCGTGGTCCAGCAGCGCCCGCGTGCCGGCGCCGCGCTGACGGTTCACGTAGCGCAGGCCGGGATGGGTCAGGTCCTTGATGCCGGTCAGGCCGAGCGGGTTGCCGGGGGCGACGATGAGGCCCTGGTCCCGGTGGACGAGCCTGATCACGGCGAGGTCGGCGTCCGCGCCCATCAGCCGGTCCACGTAGGGCAGCGTGTACTCGCCGGTGGCGGGGTCCAGCAGGTGGGAGCCGGCCAGGTGGCACAGGCCGTCGCGCAGCGCCACGAGGCCGCCGAGCGAGCCGACGTTCGACGAGGCCAGGGTGACGAGCGGGTCGGCGGCGCGCAGGGCGGAGGCCGCCAGGTCGAGCACCAGGTCGTGCGAGCCGATGGCGACGATGGTCCGGCCGATCTCCGACAGGCCGCGCAGCAGCTCGACCCGGACCTGCTCCCCGGCGTGGTGGCCCTCCACCCCCGCGGGGACGACGAGCAGGCCGTCGGCGCGGACCAGCGAGGTGAGCACGCCGGCGCCGCGGGGCAGCGGGGTGGCGACGAGCCGGTCCCGCACCCGGCCCAGGCGCACGCGTACCCAGTCGTCCATGCCGAGGGCGGACGGCAGCTTCCTGGCCAGGTGCGCGGTGGCCGCCGGGCGTTCGCGCGGCGCGGCGCCCTCCAGCTCGGCGAGCATCGGGGCCGCGAAGATGTCGAACGTCAGCGCCGCCGACACCGGGTACCCGGGCACGCCGATCACGGGCGTCCGCGCGACCGCGCCGAGCACGACGGGATGGCCGGGCCGCACGGCGACCCCGTGGACCGCGACGACGCCGGCCTCGGCGACCACGCGGGCGGTGTAGTCGTCCCGGCCGGCGCTGGAGCCGGCGATGAGCAGGACCAGATCGGCGTCGCGGGTGGCCGCCGCGAGCGCCGCGGCGAGGGCCTCGGGGTCGTCGGGGACGATCTCCGTCACCCGGGCCTCGCAGCCGGCCTCCCGCGCCTGCGCGGCCAGCATCAGCGAGTTCGTGTCGAGGATGTCGCCGGGGGCGAGGTCGGCGCCGATCGGGCGGATCTCGTCGCCGGTCGGCACGATCACCACGCGCGGCGCGCGCCGCAGGCCGAGCTCGGCGACTCCCGCCGCGGCGCAGGCCGCGACGTCGACGGGGCGCAGCCGGTGGCCCTCGGGCAGCAGCAGCTCGCCGGCGCTGATGTCCTCCCCGATGGAGCGGACGTGCTGGTAGGGCGGGACGGCCGCGCGGAGCTCGGCCTCGCCTGCCGCGGTGCGGTGCACGTGCTCCCGCATGACCACGGCGTCGTACCCGTCGGGCAGCGGGTCGCCGGTGTCCACGACGGCGAAGTCGCCGGGGGCCAGGAGCACCGGGCTGGTCTCGGCCGCGCCGACGGTGTCGGCGGCGCGTACGGCGATGCCGTCCATGGCCGCGGAGTCGAAGGCGGGCGAGGACCGCACGGCCCAGACGGGCTCGGCCGTGACCCGCCCCACGGCGGCGGCGACCGGCGCCCGGAGCAGGCCGACCCGGGCGGGGCAGCCCGCCGCGGCGCGCGCCTCGCGCCAGACGGCGAGGGCCTGCGCCGCAGGGACGTCGGAGACAAAAGGACTATCTGCGCTCATCGGTACAGGACGACCTCTACTTCGGTGCCCGCGTCCAGCCCGGTGGCCGGTTCCGGCACGATCACGTAGCCGTCGGCGCGGGTCAGCACCGACAGCAGCGCCGACGGGCCGAAGATCGGCTCGGCCAGGCCGTCCCGCACGACGACCTGGACCACGTCGAGGCGGCCCGCCGCCGAGGCCAGGTCGCGTGACAGCCGCGCGCGCGTGCTCGGCTGCGGCGGCGGGGTCCGGCAACCGGCCAGGCGCCACAGCAGCGGCACGCCCACCTGCCCGAAGACGACCAGCGCCGACAGGGGGTTGCCGGGCAGCCCGATGAGCGGGATGCCCGAGCACTCGGCCAGCAGCGTGGGCTTGCCCGGCTTGATGGCGATCCCGTGGCACCAGACCTCGCCGACGGCGGCCACCGCGCCCGCCGTCTCGTCCCTCGTGCCGACGGACGAGCCCGCCGACACGACGACCAGGTCGGATTCGGGCAGCAGCGCGGTCAGCCGGTCCTTGAGCGCGCCGGGCTCGTCCGGGACGATGCCGGCGATCACCGGCTCGCCGCCCGCGTCGGCGACCAGCCCCGCCAGCGCGGAGGCGGTGGCGTCGCGTACCTGCCCGGGACCGAGCCGCGCGGTGCCGGGCGGCACCACCTCGTCGCCGGTGGAGACGATCGCCACCCGGGGGCGGCGGTGCACTTCGACCTCGGTCACGCCCGCGGCGGCGAGGAAGCCGAGGTCGGGGGCGCGCAGCGGCCGGCCGCCCGGCGCCAGCACGCCGCCCTGCGCGACGTCCTCGTCGGCACGGACGATGCCGCCGCCCGGCGCGACGGGCCGGGTCACCTCGATCGTGCCCGGCATCGTCTCTGCGGTGTACTCCACCATGACGACAGCGTCGGCGCCGGGCGGGAGCACGCCTCCGGTCGGCATGGCGACGCATCCGCCGGCCCGGACCGCCACGTCGGGTTCGGCGCCCATGCGTACCGCGCCGAGCAGGTCGAGGTAGGACGGGAGGGCGTCGGAGGCGCCGTAGGTGTCCATCGCGCGGACCGCGAAGCCGTCCACGGTGGACCGGGCGAAGCCGGGCAGGGCGGCGGGCGCGGTGATGTCGGCGGCGGGCACCCGGTGCAGCGCCTCGGACAGCGGGACACGTTCGGTCGGCGTGCGGTGCGCGGGCCGGAATCCGGCGCGGACCTCGGCGAGGGTCCGCGCCGTGAAGAACTCTCTGCCGCTCAACGGTCCGGCTGCTCCTTCGATCCTTCGGGGCGGGGCTGCGGGCGGGCCGCCGCGGCGCCCTTGTTCAGCCCGAGCACCGACACCACCGGCCCGAGCGCCACCTGCCCGAGCCCGCAGATGGAAGTCTTGCGCATGGTCTCCTCGAGCTGAAGGATCCGGCCCTGCTGCGTGTCGTCGAGGGTGGCGGACCCGGAGTCCAGCACCCCGCGCAGCACCTCGTGGGCCTTGGTCGAGCCGACCCGGCAGGGCACGCACTTGCCGCACGACTCGTTGCGGAAGAAGCGCAGCACGTTGGTGGCGGCGGCCAGCAGGTCGGTGCCCTCGGCGAGCACCACCAGGGCGCCGGAGCCGAGCATGGTCCCGGCCTCGGCGAGCGGGCCGAAGTCCAGCGGCAGGTCCAGCTGGTCGGGGCCGATGAAGTTGGACGAGGCGCCGCCCGGCTGCACGGCGCCGATCCGGGCGCCGCCGAGCACGCCGCCGGCCAGGTCGATCAGGGCGCGCACCGTGGTGCCCATGGGCACGCAGTACACGCCGGGGTTCTCGACGTGCCCGGAGACGGCGAAGAACTTCCAGCCTGCGCTGTCGCCCTCGCCCTGCCCGGCCCACCATTCGGCGCCGCGTTGCAGGATCACCGGCACGTCGGCGAAGGTCTCCACCGAGTTGATCAGCGTGGGGCGGCCGTGCAGGCCGTAGTTCCCGGGGAAGGGCGGCTTGTTGCGCGGCTCGCCGCGGTGGCCCTCCATGCACTCCAGCAGCGCGGTCTCCTCGCCGAGGATGTAGCCGCCCGGCGAGACGAAGATGTCGACGTCGAGGCGGCGGCCGCTGCCGCAGGCGTCCTCGCCGATCACGCCGGCCTCGCGCAGCGCCGCGAGCTCCGCGCGCAGCACGCGCTCCTCGGGGCCGTACTCGTGCCGGATGAAGATCCAGCCCTGCTCGGCGCCGACCACGGCCATGCCGAGCAGGAGGCCCTCGATCACCAGGTGCGGCTGGTCGGTCAGGATCTGCCGGTCCTTGAACGTGCCGGGCTCGGACTCGTCGGCGTTGCAGATCGCGTACTTGACGCCGCCCGGCTCGGTGGCGGCGACCAGGCCCCACTTCCGGCCCGTGGGGAACCCGGCACCGCCCATGCCGCGCAGCCCGGACGCCTCCAGCGTGGCCACCACGCTCTCGGCGCTCATCCGGCCGGCCAGCAACGCGCGCAGGCTCGCGTACCGGGCCCTGACGTCCGAGCCGGCCGGGTACGGGTCGTTCGGCCAGGGTTCGGCGCGTCCCGTCACGGTGGCCTCGGCCAGCTCCTCCTCCCGGGCGGCGGCCACGAGCGCGTCGAGGCCGGCGACCGGCGCCGGGTGCTCGTTGACGGCCAGGGCCGGGGCGCTGTCGCAGCGGCCCAGGCAGGACACCTCGGTGAGCTCGATCTCGGTGTCGTCGCCGTACCGGGCGCGGACCTCGGCGATGCGGTCGTCGGCCGAGCGCAGCCAGCACGACAGGTCGTGGCACACGCTGACGCTCACCTTGGCGGGCGGCGTCGTGCGGAAGTGCGGGTAGAACGAGATGAGCCCCTCGATCTCGTACAGCGGGCGCCGCATGGTGCGGCCCAGCTCCTCGAGCTCCTCCCGCGGCAGCCAGCCCACCCGCGCCTGGATGGCGTTGAGCGCCGGGATCAGCGACGGGCCGGGGAACTTGCCGGCTCGCGCCTCGACACCTGGAACCCGGCCGCGTCCCACATCGAAACTCAGGGTCATTCGGACACACTCCACGTGGGCTCGGCGCTCAGCGCCTCGACCTGGATCGCACAGAACTTGAACTCGGGGATCTTGCCGTAGGGGTCGATCTCGTCGATGGTCAGCAGGTTCGCCGCCGCCTCCCGGAAGTGGAACGGGATGAAGCAGTTGCCGAGCTGCTCGCGGTGGGAGATGCGGACCTGCAGCTCGATGGCGCCGCGCCGGGAGCGCACCCGGACCGGCTGGCCGTGCGACAGGCCGCGGTCGGCGGCGTCCTTGGGGTGCATGTACACCTCGGCGACCGGGGAGATCGTGTCCAGCGCGTACGACCGCCGCGTCATCGACCCGGTGTGCCAGTGTTCGAGCAGCCTGCCGGTGTTGAGCACCAGCGGGTACTCGGCGTCCGGCAGCTCCTTGGCCGGCAGCCACTGCGCGGGGACGAGGTGGGCGAGGCCGTCGTCGGTGTTGAACCGCTCGTCGAACAGGACCACGGTCCCGTCGGAGTGCTCGGGGTCGGCGTTGGGGTAGAGCTTCCCGGTCAGCCCCAGGTTGTCGTGGCGCAGGTTCGCGTACGACGGCATGAGCTCGACCATCTCGTCGAACACCTCGCTGGGCGAGGCGTACGACCAGTCCAGCCCGATCCGCCGGGCGAGGTCCTGGATGATCTCCCAGTCGACCCGGGCCTGGCCCGGCGGGTCCATCACCTTGCGGCCGAGTTGCACGCGCCGGTCGGTGTTGGTGTAGGTGCCGTCCTTCTCCAGGTACGACGACGCCGGGAGGATGACGTCGGCGAACTCGGCGGTCTCGGTCAGGAAGATGTCCTGCACGACCAGGAAGTCAAGCTGCGAGAGCGCCTTGCGCACCTTGTTGATGTTGGGGTCGGACAGGAACGGGTTCTCGCCGAGCATGTACATGCCGCGCACGCCGCCCGGCTTCAGCACCGACCCGATGATCTCGGTGACGGTGAGCCCGCGGTCGGGGTCGAGCTCGGTGCCCCAGGCCTGCTCGAACCGCCTGCGGGTGGCCTCCCGGTCGACGCCCTGGTAGTCGGGGTAGAACATGGGGATCAGCCCGGCGTCGGAGGCGCCCTGCACGTTGTTCTGCCCGCGCAGCGGGTGCAGGCCCGTGCCCGGCCTGCCCACGTTGCCGGTGATCGAGCAGAGCGCGATCAGGCAGCGGGCGTTGTCGGTGCCGGTGGTGTGCTGGGAGATGCCCATGCCCCAGTAGATGACGCCGGCCTTGGCCTCGCCCCAGACCCGCGCGACCTGGCGGATCAGGTCGGCGTCCACGCCGGTGATCTGGGCGGCGCGCTCGGGCGGGTAGTCGTTGACCGTGCGCACCAGCTCCTCGAAGCCGGAGACGCGGGCCTTGATGAACTCCCTGTCGATCAGGCCGAGCCGGATCACCTCGTGCATGATCGCGTTGTAGAACGCCACGTCGGTGCCGGGCTTGACCTGGCAGTAGTAGTCGGCGTGCTCGGCCACGGTGCTGGCGCGCGGATCGACATAGACGATCTTCGTGCCGCGGCGGCGGGCCTGCTTGAAGAAGGAGCTGGCGACGGGGTGGTTCGCCGTCGGGTTCGAGCCGGTGATGATCACGACCTCGGCGTTGGCGACGTCGCCGTACGTGGTCGAGACGGCGCCGGAGCCGACGCCCTCGAACAGCGCGGCCACCGACGAGGCGTGGCACAGCCGGGTGCAGTGGTCGACGTTGTTGGTGCCGAATCCGGCCCTGATCAGCTTCTGGAAGAGGTAGGCCTCCTCGTTGGAGCACTTCGCGGAGCCGAAACCGGCGATGGCGCCGGGGCCCAGCTCCGCGTGGATCTCCTTCAGCCGCCGGGCGACGAGGTCGAGCGCCTCCTCCCAGGTGGCCTCGCGGAAGTGCGGCAGCACCTCGTCGTAGTCGACGAGCCCGCCGGGCTTGCGCCGGCCGTCCTTGCCGTTCTTGCTCAGCCTGGCGCCGCGGTCGCCGCCGCCCGCGCGTCCCCTGCCGTTGCCGGTGTCGCCGCGCACGTCGGCCGACAGCGGGCCTTTGGGGTAGGACGATTCCTTCCTGATCAGGGGCATGGTCAGGCGTTGCGGGGAGGCCGCGTAGTCCCAGCCGTACCGGCCCTTGACGCACAGCCGGCTCTTCGAGCCCGGCTGCTCGCGCCCCTCGGCGAAGGCGATCGCGCCGCGCGACCGGTCGACGTAGTAGGTGAGGGCGCAGCCGACGCCGCAGTACGGGCACACGGTGTCGACCGCGTCCAGCTCCTCGCGGGGCCGGATGGGGACGTCGTTGATCGCCTTGTTGGTCAGGGCACCGGTGGGGCAGGCCTGCACGCACTCGCCGCAGGTCACGCAGGAGCTGGCGCCCATCGGGTCGTCGAGGTCGAAGGCGATCCTGGTCGAGTAGCCCTTGCCGGAGCGGCCGATGACGTCGTTGCCCTGGATGTCGTCGCACGCGCGGACGCAGCGGTCGCACAGGATGCACGCGTCGTGGTTCACCGCGATCACCGGGTTGGAGATGTCCAGGCCGCGCCCCGAGCCGCACGGCAGGTCCGTCGTCTCCTTGGCCACGTCGAACCGGTCGGCGAGGTCGAGGAGCAGGTTGTCGCCGGTGGTGGTCTGCTTCGGGTCCTCCGCGCGCGCCGGCTGGTCGGACAGCAGCAGCTCGGTCAGCATGGCGCGGTTGCGCTCCACCTCCAGCGTGCTGGTCTTGACCTGCATGCCCTCCTCGCAGGGGCGCACGCAGGCGGCGGCGAAGGCCCGCCCGCCGGTGTCCACCACGCACATGCGGCACACCCCGACGGGGTCGTAACGCTCGTTGTGGCACAACACCGGAATGTCGATGTCCAGCAGTTTCGCGGCATCGTAAATGCTGGTGCCTTCCGGCACGGTCACGGCACGGCCGTCGATCTCGACGGTCACGGTCCGTACAGCGGTCGCCGGCTCCTCGAGCGTCGTCATCTCAACTCCAAGCTGGCATACAGAATACGGCATACACCATGCGAGCAATCTACCCTCACGTGCGTCCGGTCTTCTACCCCCTACCCGCGATCTTCTACCCGTTCAGCAGGAGATCCGGGAGGTCAGCCGCCGCGACGCGCCCCTCGGCGTCCAGGCCGCGCGCGGCGTAGTAGCCGGCGACCATCGCCCGCAGGCGGCCCGCGTCCAGCGCCGCGCGGCGGCCGGAGCCGAGCTCCAGCGGCGTTTCCAGCATGCGCGCCGGCAGCGTGTCGTCGGCCGCGGTGGCGCCCTCGCGCAGGTTGTACGCGCGCTTGGCCCGGACGATCCGCCTGGCGGTCTCCCGCAGCTCGGTGGCGTCCAGCCGCCATCCGGTGACCAGCGCGAGCAGCGCGGCCCACTCCGCGAAGGGGTCGTCGAAGACGCCGCGCAGGAACTTGCAGAGGATCATCGAGTCCATGACCGCGGCGCGGTCCTCGGTGTCGACGGCGGCCGCGACGTGGGCCGCGCCGCCGGCCAGCCGGTCGAGCTCGCCCGACAGGTCGGCCTCGTAGGCACCGGACCGGTTGTGATCGGCTCCCCTGGCGTTCACCGCGAGGCCGAGCGCCATGGCCTGGAGGCTGCGCGGCTCGTAACCGGGCAGCTCCAGGCCCTTGACCTGCGGAGCGAAGTCGATCGAGGAGTGCCCCAGCACGCCGGCCGCGTGGCGCGAGCCCTGCGCGAGCAGCTCGCCCAGGCCCGGCGAGCGCTCCCCGATCGCGTCCAGCGCGCGCAGCAGGGCCGCGCCGTCGCCGAACCGCAGCCACGGCTCGTCGAGCAGGCCGCGTTCGACGCACTCCATGGCCCACGCGATCGTGCCGCCCGCCGAGATGGTGTCGATGCCCAGCTCGTCGCAGCGGGCGCTGGCGGCGAACACCTCGTCGGGGTCGGACACGCCGCACAGGGGGCCGAGCGCGAAGACGTTCTCGTACTCCATCCGCTGCTTGCCGCCGCCCTTGCGCGAGTAGATGTGCTCGCAGCCGATGGAGCAGGACGCGCAGCTGTTGCGCGCCACCCCGCGCAGCTCGTGCAGCTCCTCGGCGGCCAGCCGGGGCGCGCCCTCGAACGTGGCGGCGGTGAAGTTGCGGGTGGGCAGGGTGCTGACGGCGTTGAACGCCAGGAGGTTGGCCAGCGTGCCCAGCTCCCGGTACTTCGCGGTGGCCGGGCCGAAGCTGCGCCGGCGCAGGTCGCGGGCGGCGGCGAGCACCCCGGCCTGGTCCGCCACCGACACCTTGGTCGCCGCCCTGACCAGCACGGCCTTGAGGTTCTTGGCGCCCATCACGGCGCCCAGGCCGCCCCGGCCGGCGTGGCGGCCGTCATGGCTGATGGTCGCGTACCGCACCTGGCGCTCGCCCGCCGGGCCGATGGCCGCGGTGCGCCAGGCGCGGCCGAACCGCGCCCGCGCCGCGCGCTCCGCCTCGGCCGCGGGCAGCCCGGCGAGCTCCGGCGCCGCTTCGAGCCGCACGCCGTCGCCGTCGATCAGCAGCACCGACAGCTCGTCGGCCCGGCCGCGGATCACGATCGCGTCGTGACCGGTCAGCTTGCCGGCGATGGCGAACTGGCTGGAGGCCAGGGCGTCGGTCAGCAGGCCGGTCAGCGGGGACTTGGCCACCACCGCGAACTTCGCGCTGGTGGTCAGCGGGGTGCCGACCAGCGAGGAGAAGACGAAGGCCAGCGGCGCCGCCGGAGCGAGCGGATCGACCCCGGCGGGCGCCAGCCGATGCAGCAGCCACGTGCCGAGGCCCACCCCCCCGAGGTAGGCGCGCAGCACCCGCTCGTCCAGCTCGTAGGGGACACCGCTCGCCGTACTGCCCGCGACGTCCACCAGCAACGCCCGTCCGAAGAACCCGCCAGGAGCCATGCCCCCGACTCTACGACGGAGCGGGACCTCTCAGCCGCCGGCGTCCGCCGAGAGGAAGGCGACGGTGTCCCCGGCCGCCAGGGGCAGGGCCGTGTCGCGGGTGACCTGGTCGCCGTTGAGCGCGGCCACCACGTGCCGGTCCAGCGCCAGCCCCACCGCGGCGGCCGCGGCTCCCAGCGTGGCGGCCCGGACGGCGTGCGGCCGGTGGCCGCCGTTCCTGGCGAGCGCGCCGAAACGCTCCACCACGACCTCCGGCGGCTGCCGGCCCCTGGCCTCCGCGTAGTCCTCCGGGGAGTTGACGTTCACCACGGACTCCAGCGCCGGGTCGTGCCGGGCGAGCTGCGCGTCCGCCAGCAGCTCCGCATCGCTGAGCTGGGTCACCTCGCAGTGCTTGAACAGCATGCCCGGCCGCAGGTCCCCCTCGGCCAGCAGGTCCGCGACCAGCCCGGCCAGGGCGGTCCGGTAGCCGGCGGCCAGCGGCTGCCGGAAGCCCCTGGCCACCGGCAGCGCGACGTCCGTGCCGGGGGTCAGCGCGCGCAGGACCCGCCGTACGAAGGCCGGGTGCAGGAACGGCATGTCGGTGGAGCACACGAACGCCGTCTCGGCCCGGTCGGCCACCGCCGCGAGCCCCACGGCCAGCCCCTGCATGGGCCCCAGCCCCTCGACGGGGTCCTCGGCCACCGAGACCCCCGAGGGCAACGGGGGCAGCTCCTGCCCGGGCGCGGCGACCACGACGACCGGGCCGTCGACCGTCCTGGCGAGGACCGCGGCGGCCCGGTAGAGCAGTGTCGAGCCGTGCCATTCCAGCCAGGCCTTCGGCCGTCCCATCCGGGTGGAGCGCCCACCCGCGAGCACCACGCCCGCAGCAGTCTGCATGCCCGCATGCTAGGCCACGCCGCCGATCGCGCACACGAGGCCCCACCGCGGGCGGCCTCCGGGCCACGATCGCGCCGCCCGGGTCAGGCCCGGTCGGCGGCGTCGAAGTGCCCGGTGCTGTGCTCGACCAGCATCGCCCGGCCCTTGATCTCGGCCGTGGCCTCGGCGCCGATGACGCCCTGCCCGGGGAGCTGGCCCGCGCCGCCGTCGGGGCCGAGCGGCACGAGGATCAGCGCGGGGCGGCGCTCGTAGGCCACCATGTCGCCCTCGCCCGTGATCTGCGCGCGCAGGTTCGCGGCCAGCAGCTCGCCCTGCTGCCCGGCGAACCCGGCCATGTTCCGGTCGGCGTCGGAGATGTCGCCGATGGCGAAGACCCGCTCCTGCCCGAGCACCCGCAGGGAAGAGTCGACCCTGACGTATCCCTGCCCGTCCCGGGCCTCGGCGAGCTCTCCGCGCAGGTAGTCGGTGCGGGGCACGACCCCGAAGCAGCGGAACCAGACGTCGGCGGTCAGCTTCTCGCCCGCCTCCGTCGCGATCGCGATCGGGGCCGCCGTGGCAGGCGGCGCGCCGGGCAGTTCCCGCAGCGGGCTGCCGAGTTTGAGCTCGACGCCGAGCTCGTCGAGCTGCCTGCGCAGCTCGTCGCGCAGCTCCTGCTCGAACGGTCCCGGCAGGATGTCGGGGGCGACGTCGGCGAGCGTGACGTGCTTGCCGGGGAACGCGGCCTTGATCTCCCCCGCCAGCTCCAGCCCCACGGGACCCGCGCCGACCAGGAGCACCCGCTCGGCACCGGCCAGCGCCTCGTGCGCGGCGCGCGCCTCGGCCTTGGCGAGCTCGGCGTCCGGCTTGCCGGCCTTGGCCGGGAACGGGTACGCCGAGCCCGTCGCCAGCACCAGGTAGTCCGGCTCCAGCGTGGCACCGGAGGCGAGCGTCACCCGCGTGCCGTCCACGGCCACGGCGCGGTCGCGCACGAAACGCCCGTGCGTGAGCAGCCGCCGGTAGGGCACGAAGATCCGGTCCAGCCACTCCGGCTCGACCAGCGCCCGCCACGCGGCCACGTTGTGCATGAACGCGTCGGACGGATCGACCAGGGTCACCTCCGCCACGTCGTCGAGCAGCCTGGCCACCCTCGAGCCGCCGTATCCGCCGCCCAGCACCACGACGCTGGGACGCACGCGCGCATTCTCACCCATCACAGTCTCCCTGCTAGTCATCGAGATGCGCCTAGGATATTCATGTCTACTAGTAAATTCAAAGTGACCTTGTTTCTACTAGTTCTGAGGCGTGGCACATCCGGCCGGGAGCGCCTTCGCTTGAGAATCGGTTGCGTATCTTATTTCGGTGATCTACGGTGTCCTTCGTTAGATACGGGTCCGTACCCTAAGAGATCGAGGACACCCTGATGACCGACAGCAGCCCCACCGGGAAGTCCGCGGGCGTGAGCACCGCCGGGATGCGGCGGATCCTGCCGCCGGACGTGGTGGAGCGGGGCCGCAACCCGTTCGACCCGCCGCCCGGCCTGCGGGGAGGCAGCCCGGTCCGGCCGCTGGATCTGCTGAACGGCGCCAGGGCGTGGCTGGTGACCGGGTTCGAGGAGGCCCGTACGGTGCTGTCGGACGCGCGGTTCAGCGCCGACAAGCTGCGCCATCACGACGCCACGTCGCCGCGGCCCCCACAGACGCAGACGCAGGCGCAGGCGCAGGCGCAGGTGGCGGAGCGCGAGGACGGGGCCTTCGTCTTCATGGATCCGCCGGAGCACACCCGGTTGCGGCGGGCGCTGACGGGCCAGTTCACGGTGCGGCGGATGCGGCAGCTCGAGTCGCGGGTGCGGGAGATCGCGGTCGAGCACATCGAGGCGATGCGGGCGGCGGGCACGCATGCCGACCTGGTGCCGGCGTTCGCGTTGCCGCTCCCGTCGCTGGTCATCTGCGAGCTGCTGGGCGTGGACTACGCCGACCGCGCGGAGTTCCAGGAGCGCACGGCGGTCGGGCTGAGCGCGAGCTCCGCCCCGCAGGAGCAGGCCGCGGCGCGCGCCGAGCTGCACGCGTTCATGAGGCGGCTGGTGTCGGCCAAGCGCTCGGACCCCGCCGACGACCTGCTGTCAGGGCTCGTCCACGACGCCGACCCGCCCCTGACGGACGCGCAGCTCGTCGATGTCGCCCTCCTCCTGCTCACGGCGGGCCACGAGACCACGGCGAACATGCTGGGCCTGGGGACGTTCGCGCTGCTGGAGCATCCCGGCCAGCTCGCGGCGCTGCGGGCGGAGCCGGGCCTGATCGACGGCGCGGTGGAGGAGCTGCTGCGGTTCCTGTCGATCATCCAGCTCGGGGTCAGCCGGGTCGCCACGGAGCCGGTGACGCTGGGCGGGGTGGACCTGCCGGCCGGCGCGACCGTCGTGATCGCCACGCCCGAGGTGAACCGGGACCCGAGGCACTGGCCCGACCCCGACGTGCTCGACGTGCGCCGCGCGCGCACGCCGCACCTGGCCTTCGGGCACGGCGTGCACCAGTGCCTGGGCCAGCAGCTCGCCCGGATCGAGCTGCGGATCGGGCTGGGCGAGCTGCTCTCCCGCCTGCCGGGCCTGCGCCTGGCGGTGCCGGCCGAGCAGGTGCCGGTACGCGACGAGATGCTGGTCTTCGGCGTGCGCTCGCTGCCGGTCACCTGGTCCTGAGCCGGTCAGCCCGCCGTCAGGTAGCGGGTGAACATCGCGACGAGCTCGTCCTCCAGGCGCTTCAGGTCGACGGGCTCGTGCTCGGCGACGACCTGGTGGACGACCAGCTCGATCGTGGCGTTGATGATCCGGGCGGCGGTGTGCACGTCCTGGACCCGCACCTCGGGGTAGCTGCGCAGCAGCTCGCGGGTGCGGGCGGTGCGCTCCTCCGTGTACCGGTGGACCTTGTCCAGCAGCTCCTGCGAGCGCGGCGTCCTCTCCAGCATGACCCGCAGCAGTTGCGGGTCCTCCAGGTGGTTGGCGATGGAGGCCTGGACGAAGGCGCGCATGACGCCCTCGACGGTGCCGGGCGGCTCTCCGGCCTGGCGGCGGTCGGCCTCGGCGGCGCCGCTCTCGAGGTGCCCGGCCGTCAGCTCCAGCAGGATCGCGTCCTTGTTCGGGTAGTACTGATACAACGATCCGATCGACACGCCGGCCCGCTCGGCGATCCGGTTGGTGGTGCCGGCGGCGTAGCCGTACTCGGCGAAAACCTGAGCAGCGGCCCTGAGGATGCGCCGGCGGGTGAGCTCGGCGCGGACCTGGCGGGGCTGTTTGCGCGGGTGGATCCGTGGGTCCCTCGGCACCGCCGACCTCCTGCTGAAGAGCGCTGAAAGCGAGTAGCGCCAGAACTGAATAATTGCTCATAATAGTGCCATGAGCAGGCAAAACACGCCACTCGCTGATCGTCCGCCGACCCTTCGGCGGCCTCGCGAGGTCTCCGTCGAACAGGTCCTCGCCGGGAAACGACGGGATCGGGCCGCTGTTCCTCATCCCCGGCTGCCGGCCGCCCTGACCCACGCCGGCCTGCCCGTGCCCGCCGGATGCCGGGAAGGCGTCTGCGGCAGCTGCGAGCTGACCGTCCTGGAGGGCGAGCCCGAGCACCGCGACGACCCCGGCGCCGCGCCCGGCCGCATGCACGCGTGCGTGTCCCGCTCGCTGTCATCCCGCCTTGTCATCGACCTGTGAGGAGAACACCAGGTGCTGCCGAAGGTACGCCTGCCGGAATCGCGGCACATGATCACCCTGGAGGTCGTCAGGAACACCAGGCTGAGCCCTCATTTCACGACCGTCACCCTCGGCGGCCCCGAGCTGGAGCGGCTGCGCCCGATGGGCTTCGACCAGACGGTACGGCTGTTCTTCCCCCGCGAGGGCCAGGCGGGGCTCAGGATGCCGACGCTGTCGAACGAGGCCTGGATGGCGCAGGTGCTCCTGCTGCCGAAGTCGCGCCGCCCCTGGGTGCGCAACTACACGATCCGGCGGATCCGCCCCGAGGCGAACGAGGTGGACATCGAGTTCGCCCTGCACGGCGACGAGAGCCCGGCCTCGGCGTGGGCCCTGCGGGCGCGTCCCGGCGAGCCGGCGGGCATCTTCGACATGGGCATCAGCTTCCTGCCACCGCCGGACGTCTCCTGGCATCTGCTCGTCGGCGACGAGAGCGCGCTGCCCGCCATCCTGGCGATCCTGGACAGCGCGCCCGCCTCGCTCGTCGCCGAGGTCTTCCTGGAGGTGCCCGAGAGTGCGGACATCCGTACGGACGTGACGCCTGGCGCGGGCGTGCGGATCCACTGGCTGCCCCGCGACGGCGCCGGTGGCACCCCCGGCGAGCTGGCACTGGAGACCGTCAGGCGGGCGGACCTGCCCGGCGGCCGCTTCTACACCTGGGTCGCGGGCGAGTCCCGCCTGCCCACCGGGCTGCGCCGGCACCTGGTGAACGAGCGCGGCACGCCCAAGGGCGACATCGCGTTCCTCGGCTACTGGCGGCGCGGCCGGTCCAGCCCCGGCTGATCCGGCCAGGGTGGTGACGGCGTCGCCTGCCTCCCGCGTGCGCGGCCGGTACACAATGGTAACCATGCAGCTACGCGAGTTCGGCGAGTTCCTCAGGTCCCGCAGGGACCGCATCCGGCCCGGCGAGGTCGGGGTGCCGGTGGGCGCGCGGCGCCGGGTTCCCGGGCTGCGGCGGGACGAGGTGGCCGGGCTGGCCGGGCTGTCGGTCGACTACTACAACCAGCTCGAGCAGGGCCGCGGCGCGCAGCCGTCGGAGCAGATGGTGGCGGCGCTGGCCCGCGCGCTGCGGCTGACCGAGGACGAACGGTCGCACCTGTACTTCCTGGCCGGCCGCCCCGTCCCGCCGCGGCACGGCCTCGCCGCGCACGTGCACCCCGGCATGCTGGACCTCCTGGAGCGGCTGCCCGCGACCCCCGCGGCGGTGATCACCGACCTGCACGCCACGCTCGTCCAGAACCGCCTGGCCACCGCGCTGCTCGGGCCGATCAGCACGGCGCGGGGCCGGGAGGCGAGCTTCGTGTACCGCTGGTTCACCGATCCGGACGCCCGCTCCCGCTACCACCCGGACGAGCACGAGCACCAGTCCCGCGTCTTCGTCGCCGACCTGCGTGCCGTGGCGGCGCGGCGCGGCGGCGACGCGGAGGTGGCCGGCCTCGTCGGCGCGTTGCTGTCGTCCAGCGCCGAGTTCGCCGGCCTGTGGGCGCGCCAGGAGGTCGCCGTACGCCGGTCCGACCGCAAGCGGATCATGCATCCGGAGCTCGGCGCCATCGAGCTCGACTGCCTGAGCCTGCTCAGCGAGGACGGCACGCAGCGGCTGCTGTGGTTCACCGCACCGGCCGGGGGCGACGCGGCGGAGCAGCTCGCGCTGCTCGGGGTCCTGGGCGGGCATCGTTGAGCGCCGTCACGGCCGGACGATGACCTTGCCCTTGGCATGGCCGCCGGCGAGGTGGCGGAAGGCCTCGGCGGCCCGCGCCAGCGGGACCGTACGGTCGGTCACGATCTCCAGCCCCGCGGCGGCGACCTTCGCGAGCCGGCCGGCGTCGGTGCGGTGGAACACGAACTCGGCGCGCACCCCGCGATCGGCGGCCCGCCCGAGGTCCGGCGGGGTGTTGAGGCTCACCAGCAGCCCGCCAGGACGGAGCACGTCCAGCGACGCCGCCTCGGTGTCGCCTCCGATCGGGTCGATCACCACGTCCGCGTGGCCGGCTTCGGCCCGGAAATCGGCCGTGGTGTAGTCGATCACCTGGGAGGCGCCGAGCTTCGTGGCGATCCCGGCGCCCGCCGGCGAGACGGTGGTGATCACGCGGGCGCCGGCCTGGCGCGCCAGCTGGACGGCGAAGCCGCCGACCCCGCCGGCGCCGCCGTGCACCAGCACCGTCTGGCCGGCCCGCAGCTCCGCCACCTCGACCACCGCCTGCCACGCCGTCGCGGCGGCGGTCGCCAGCGCGGCGGCGAGGTGCAGCGGGACCGCGGCCGGAGCCGCGGCGAGGTTCGGGACGGGGACGGCGGCGTACTCGGCGACGGCTCCGCCGGAGATCGGATCGGTACGGGCGATCACCTGGTCCCCCGGGTTCCAGCCCGTGACGCCGGGCCCGATCCGCGCGACGGTGCCGGCGAGGTCGGTGCCCACCACGGAGGGGAAGATGATCGGGAAGTGGTCCCGGACGTGGCCTGCGCCGATCTTGACGTCGAGCGGGTTCAGCGCCGCCCCGGCGACCCGGACCAGGACCTCGCCCGGACCGGGGGCCGGCTCCGGGATCTCCTCGACGACCGGGTGCTCGCCGTACGCGGTGTGCCGCAGTGCCTTCATGGCTGTGCCTCTCTGTGCTCTCGGACCTTCCGGCAACCAACGATCGCCGGGGCCGATCGGCGCGGGAAGGCGGAGCTCACGCTGGTGACGGCGACACCCCGCTGAGCCGTGCCGGAAGAGGCGCCAGCCACGTTCGACCGATCGGCGGCACCCCGCTGAGCCGTGCCGGGGCGGTCAGAGGCGCCAGCCGCGTTCGACCGATCGGCGGCACCGTCCCGGCTCGTCGCCGGCGCTGGTGAACAGGGCGGTCAGGAGCGGCACGCCATGGGCCAGCGCCGGCTGCGGCAGGGGGCCGGTGGCGACCAGTGACGCCAGCCCGTGCCCGATGATCCAGCTCTGGGTGGCCAGCTCCAGCGGGTCGACGTCGTCGCGGAAGCGGCCGGCCGCGGTGGCCCGTTCGACGGTCCGTACCAGGTGGTGCAGCGTGTCGTCCGCGGCAGCGGCGTCCTCCAGCTCGAAGCCGGCGTCGAACATCACCCGGTAGAGGTCGGGGCCCGCCATGGCGTTGGCCAGGTAGGCGGCGCCGAGCGCGGCCAGATCCCGCACCGGATCGCGCGTCGGCGAGACCGTTGCGAGGCGGGCGGCCAGGCGGGTGAAGCCTTCCTGCCGCATCGCCGTCCACAGGCCGTCCATGCCGCCGAAGTAGGTGTAGACGGCCATGGTCGACACCCCTGTCCCGGCCACCAGCGAGCGGAGCGTGACCGGCTCCCGGGCCGCGAGCAGCTGCGCGGCGCGGTCGATGAGCAGGGAGCGGATCGCCGGGTCCTTCGTCCTCACCATGGCACCACAATACATAGCTTTGCTATGTTTACAGGAGATGCCGGACTTGCTGTGAGGAGCGAACATGACCGTGACGCTGGTCAACCCCGACGGGCTGCCGAAGCCCGAGGTCTACCGCCAGATGTCGATCGCCACCGGATCGAAGATGGTGTTCCTGGCGGGCCAGGTGGCCCGCGACGCCCAGGGCCGCCCGGTGGGCGAGGGGGACCTGGCCGCCCAGGTCGAGCAGGCCTACCTCAACATCGGCACCGCCCTCGCCGCGGCGGGCGGATCCTTCGACGACGTGGCCAAGCTGACCGTCTACGTCGTCGACTGGACGCCGGACAAGATGCCGCTGCTCGGCGAGGGGGTCGCGCGGGCGGCGGCGAAGCTGGGGGTCGACCCGGTCAAGCCGATCACGCTGCTGGGTGTCGCCGCGCTGGGAGAGCCGGACCTGCTGGTCGAGGTCGAGGCCACCGCCGTGCTCGACTGAGCGGGAACGTCCGCCCAGCTCACGTCCCCGAACGCCGAGCATGATCACGCTTGCTTGCAGTGACACGGTGCCCTCCGGTCGCGGTTGCGGCTCCTGCGCTTTCGGAGGTCACGCCAGGGGCTGGGCGCTCCGGTCCGCTTCTTCGATCCTGATCGGTCGCGCAGAGCTGAAGCGGCGCAGCGCGTCGAGCCCCGACAGGCCGTAGACGTCCTCCACCGCGTCGGCCAGCAGGTGGCAGGTCCTGAACCGGTCGAGCGGGGTGAGGCCGAGCCGGGTCAGGTGCAGGTACGTGTAGTTGAGCAGCACCCGGTAACGCCGGAAGGCCGGGTTCGCGAAGATCGCCGCGTGGTAGGCGGGGTTGTCGAAGACGAGGCGTTGCAGCTCGCTGGGCTCGCGGTGCGGCGCGGGCGGGTCGCCCGGCCGCGGCTGGAAGGCCTCTCCCGGCTCGATCGTCGGCTGGATCAGGCGGCCGTCGGCCATCATCTCCGCGATCCGCGGGCGGTACCGCTCCAGCAGGGCCGCCCACTCCCGGACGAACGGCACGGGCGGGGCGGTGACGTCGTCCAGGCAGGCGACGACGTCCCGCACGCGCTGCGTCAGGGCCGCGCGCCGCTCCCCGAAGTCGCGCTCGAAGGAGGCGCGGGCCTGCTCCGGGTCGGCCGCCCAGGTGAGGTAGCCCTCCGCGTGCATGCGGAACGACAGGTAGCTGCGGTCGATGCGCTGGGAGGTGTGCGCGATCGTCAGCATGAGGCTCAGCGCCAGCCCGAGCCTGCCGTCGCGGCCCGCGCGCAGGTGCTCCAGCATGCCGAACAGCAGCGGGGTGGCGTCGGTGTAGAACGCGGCGAGCAGGTCGGCCTCGTCGTCGCTGCCGAGCACGTGGCGGCGCGAGTCGTACGGCGCGTCGCGGATGGAGTTGTCCGGCGGCCACGGGGTGAGCGGGCCGCGCTCCTGCTCGCGCAGGGCGAGCAGGCGGTGCCTGTCCAGGCTGGCGGCCGGGTCGAGCGCGGCCGTCGAGGGGTGCTCGCGCAGGTAGGCGCCGACGATCTCGGTCACGCGGGGGCGCACGACCTGCTCCCAGACGGCCGGGGACGCCTTGACGTTGATCCGCAGGTGCGGGCCCTGCCGCCAGTGACGCAGCACGTACGCCGCCGCCACCTGGCCGCGCAACCCGTCGAACAGCGGGCGGACGGCGTCCAGAAGCAGGCCGTCCTTGTCGGGGGCGTGGTAGTAGACGTGCACGCAGTGCCAGGTGGGGGTGTCGGATGCGGGCGAGCGGGTCAGGGGGACCACCTCCGGGGGTCGGCGAGGCCGGCGACGGCGCGGGCCGCCAGGAAGGACGTGTGCTGCTCGGCTCCGGCGCGCAGTCCCAGCCGGTTGTGGAACAGGTGGACGCAGCGCATCAGGATCAGGGAGACCGTGCGGCGCTCGGGCGGCGCGGCCAGGGCGAGGAACGCGTGCGGGGAGCCCGGGTCGAGGGGGGCGCAGCGGCCTGCGGCGTGCAGGGCGTCGAGGTCGGCCCGTAGCGCGCGGATCGAGGACGCCCACGTGGCCAGCAGGCCGGTGCCGGTGTCGGGCGCCTCCCAGAGGGTGCGGGTCTGGGCGAGCAGGGCGGTTTCGCGGCGCCGCCAGTCTTCCTCCATGGCGGAGCGCGTCCCGGTGGACGCCGCCGCTGGAGGCACCGTCCCGGTGGACGCCGTCCCGAGAGACGGCGCCCCGAGAGACGCAGTCCCGGGAGACGCAGTCCCGGAGGGGGCGCCGGGAGACGCCGTACCGGACGGTGGTGCGTTCGTCTGGCGGGCGGCGGTGGCCAGGCGGTGGGCGGCGGCGGGCAGGTCCGGCTCGCACGCGGCGATCGCGATCGTGAGCGCGGCCAGGCCGATAGCCGTGCGGCGGCCCATGTCCGTACCGGCGCGCAGCACGTCCAGCGCGAGCCGGCTCGACACCGCGAAGTGCCGTTCGGCGGCGGCCACGCAGGCGGCGTCGCCGTACGCCTCGTGCTCGGGCCGGTAGCCGATGAACGCCACCGAGCCGGCCGGGTGGAGTTGCTCGTCGTAGCTGGTACGCCGCTCGCCCCTGGCCATGGCGGCGGCGAAGGCGCGGTAGGTCGCCGCGTCGACCTGAGGGGACGGGTGCTCGGCGAAGTGAGCCGCCGCCCGCTCGCGGATCAGGTCGCGGACGCGCGGCCGCCGGGCGGGGTCCGGCACCTCCAGCCGGAGCCGCACGTGCTGGCCGCCCTCCCAGTAGCGCAGGAAGAAGGCGCCGCGGGCCGTGCCGTCCGCCGCCAGCTCCCGCGTCACCGGGTCCACCACGCCGGTGATCAGCGGGTCGAGGTCGCCGAAATGGAACAGGTGCGCACCGACCCAAAGTCCCTCGGCATCGTCCTGGGTATCGGCGGCACCTGCCAGGCGCTCCTCAGCACCGCCCCGAGCACCGGCGGCGCCAGCCGGACGCTCCTCGGCACCACCCCGAGCACCGGCGGCGCCAGCCAGGCGCTCCTCGGCACCACCCCGAGCACCAGCGGCCGGGCCGGGCAGGCGTTCCCCTCCATCGCCCCACACAGTCCTGGCGTCAGAGCGGCGGGGGTGGGCGTCGCCGCTCGTGTCCGTACGGGCCGCTGTCATGGGCGGCCCGGCTTCGCGGAGAGCTGCACGACGTACTCGGTGACGCGGGCGTCAGCGCCGTACCGGGGTGCCTGGTAGGGGTCGGGCAGGGCCTCTTCGAGGACGAGCAGCGCGCCGGGGTCGCGCAGCGCGCGAACGAAGCCGCTCAGCAGCAGCAGGTCGGTGACGTCCACGTACATGGGCTTGCGGTCCTTGCTCAGCAGCCCCGCCAGCAGGCCGTTCCCCAGGTCCACCACCCGGGCGAAGAAGCGGCGGGGCACCCCGTGCAGCGCCAGCCACCCGGCCAGCCTGGGCAGGTACGCCGCCTCGCTCTCGCCCTTGGCCGGCACCGGGAACGCGCCGGCCCGCAGCCGCCAGACCGCCCGCGCGACCGTCACCCGTCCGACGTCCATCCGCGGCCAGCGCTCCACCACGCCCTCGGCAGGCGGCTCGCTCCGGGTGCGGAACACCCAGCCGGGCACCATCGCCGTGGACGGCTCGCCGAACGCCCGCACCAGGAACTGCAGCCAGGGCGGCAGCCAGTACTGGGCGGTCATGCCCAGATGGACCGGCCTGACCTGGCGGCCCGCGCGGTCGAACAGGGCCAGCCGTTCGCAGCCCGGGTCGTAGCCGACGGTGAGGTCCGCCGGGGCGACGCTCGGGAGGTGCGCGTCGGGGGCGGTGAAGGGGTGGTCGAGGGCCAGATCGGCCGTGGCGGGGCGGACGTTGAGGCCGCCGCCGACGAGGCCGCGGCACTCGGCCACCATGACGTCCCCCTGCGCCGCCCGCAGGCCGTCGGCGGGTGGCGCGTCGCCGCCGGCCAGGGTGACCAGGCGGTGCAGCCGCGACAGGCCGCGCCCGTACCCGGCGGAGATCGAGTTGACGACCGCGCGCACACCGCCGGGCCCCGGCACGGCCTGCAGATAGCAGCAGATCGACCCCGGCGGACGGACGAAGCTCGGCCACTCCTGCGCCAGCGCCTTCAGCCGGGCCGCGGTGAGATCCACCGACTCCCGGGTTCCGAGGTCCGCGCTGTGCGTACCAGGACCCGCGCTGTGAGTTCCGGGGCTCGTGTTGTGAGTTCCTGGACCGGCGCCGATCCGTTCCCAGAAGCCTCGCCGCAGCTCTGTGAGCCGGGTGAGGCCCGGCGGCGGCTCGGCGTCCGGCAGCGCGCGGACGCCCGCGACCGGGTCGCGCAGCATGGCGCGCAGCAGCGCTCCGCCCGCGCCCGGCGCCTCGCGGTGGATCTCGCGGTAGAGGTCCACCGCGGGGATCCGGGCGCCGGGGCCGTGACGGTCCAGGAAGAACGCGGTGGCGGCGATCTTGACGGGCAGGTCGGGGTCGAACAGGCCGAGCAGCCCGCGCAGCGCGTCGAGGTCGTCGCAGACCCCGCGCCAGGCCGTCGCGTTCAGCCGTCCCGCGACGCCGGGTATGACGGCGCTGTGCCACAGCAGGTTCTTGTCGGGCAGTGACGGCCCGGGCGGCAGCACCTCCCGCAACGCCGACCGGATGACCGCGGCCGCCTCAGCGCCGTCCCCGGCGACGCCGTCACGCCGCAGCACCGCATGAACGGCTCCGGCGGCCTCGTCGCCGTCACGCGACACCGCAAGTACGTCCCCGGCCGCCTCGTCGCCGTTACGTGACTGCACAGGTACGTCCCCGGCAGCCTCGCCGCGGTCACGCAGTGCCTCGGCGACCCGGCCCACGGCCCGCGCGTACGGGGTAGGGCCGTCCGCCGCGAGCCATGCCGCCAGCTCCCCCACCGGGTCGGGGCCCTGCTCGTCGTACGGCGGGACGTACTCCAGCAGCCCCGCCTCCGCCAGCGGCTCGATCCCGGGGGCCGCGGCGAGGGTGGCGGTCTCCCGCCCGCGCACCCAGTCGAGGGCCTGCCGGACGTCGGGGCTCGCCGGCACGCCGGCCAGCGGCTCGCCGTGCCCGGGGCTGAGGAACCAGATCCGGTTCCCGTCGTCGGCGGCGGACGGGTTGACGCGCAGCCGGGCCCGCTCCCGTACCCGCCGGTGCCGGGTGAGCACCGCCCACAGCGGGCGCAGGACCGCCCGGTCGAGCTCGGCCATGAGCTGCCAGGACGGCTCGCCGCCCGTCCGCACCGCCGGCCCGTCCGGCTCCCACCGGCCCAGGCCGCTGAGCGTGAACGTGGCGTACGGGCTGGTCTTGACGCTCGCGCGGGCGAGGTAGCGGGCCAGCCGCAGCAGCTCCTGCCGTTCGGGCGGGCGGTCGGCGGGGCCGGCGAGCCAGGCTTCGAGCCTGCCGGCCAGCACCGCGCTGCCCTGCGCGAGGCCGTGGCGGAAGCCGGCGTCGGACACCGCCTCGCGCAGCACCGCCGTCTTCTCCCGCGACTCCGCCGCCAGCACGGCGGGCAGCGCCGCGCGCAGCTCCTCCGCCCGGCGCCACAGGGCGGTCCACGCGCCGATCCTGGCGGCCAGGCCCGCGGGCAGAGCCGCCAGCACCTCGGCGGACGCGGCCCGGCCGCTCGGGCGGCGTCCCGCGAACACCGCGCGCCGCAGCGCCACCAGGCCCGCCTTCAGCGGGCCCGCCGCCACGCCGCCGATCACCTCGTGCAGCGGATCGGACAGCTCCGCGCCCTCCCGCCGCAGCCGGGCCGAGACGTCCGCCAGCTCGTCCACCAGCCGCCACGTACGGGTGCAGCGCATCCGGTCCAGCCCGGCCACCGGCAGCCCCGCGACGCGGACGGCGAGGACGGGCGAGAGTGCATAATCGGGATCAGCGAGCCTTGCAGAGTCGCCGTCCCCCGCGACGGGGACGGCGTGCGCTACCTGGGTCAATGGAACGCGCTCCTCGAAGGGTTCGTCAGGGGCCGAGGGCGCCCACTGCACGGGCGCCCTCGGCCTTGCTCGTCATCCCGGTGGCCGCGCGCGGCTCACCGGAGGGCCGACGCTGGCTCTACAGCTCCGGAGCCCAGCAGCTCATGGCCGTCAGGTACGACGAGCAGTAGCCGGGGGAGGAGGAGGCACCGGTCTCGATGGTGCCGTGGCCCTCCGCCACGATGGAGTCGGCCGAAACGACGTCGATCGAGTCGACCTCCAGGCCGCGCAGGTCGAGCTTGAGGTTCTCACTGGACATCTGTGTCTCCTTCTGAAGTGTTCTGTACGAAAAGGTCGAACAGGGTCACGTTGTCGTCGGGGCGGGCCTCACCTCCTCGTTGACCGGGGCAGGGATGGGGCGGGTCACCAGGGGCCCGCCGGTCGGTGGGGTTCCCATCGCCAGGAAGGACAGGCTCCGCAGCGGGGTTCCGGCGAGGCCGAGCGCCTCGTCGGTGGTCTCGTTCGCGCCGTCGGAGTGGATGCGGGCGGCCAGGCCCAGCGCGGTGGCGGCCAGCGCGGCCCGCTGGGCGATCAGGCCCGCCTCCATCTGCTGCATGCGGTACCAGCGGTCGCCGAACGTTCCCGCGCCCGCGACCGGGTCACCCACGGGGATCAGCACGGCGGCGGCGCCGCGCAGCGCCACCCGCGTGTTGGCCAGCAGCGGGCCCGCGGTCACGGCCTCGATCCGGACGGTGCCGGACAGCTCGTGAAGGGTGTGCCGGGCGGGGTCGTACCAGTAGGCGCCGCGCGGCAGGCCGGCCACCCGCAGGGACAGCAGGCACAGCGCGGTCGCGGCGGGTCCCGTCGCGGCGCCGGGCAGGTCGGCCGGGTAGCCGCCGCCGGCCGCCGCCAGCACAGCGCCGAGCGCTCCTCCGGGGAGCGGCACCGGGCGGTAGCCGGCCGTGGGGGACGCGCGGCGCGCCACCGCCTCGGCCGGGTTCGCGCCGGTGGTGGGTTCGGGAGCCGGAAGGGTCCGCCCCGCTCGCACGGGCAGCCGCTGCCGCAGCGCACGGTCCCTTGAGCCGACCCTGTCCGCAGAGCCGGTTTCGTACGCGGAGCCGGCCCCGTCCGCGGAGCCGGTTTCGTACGCGGAGCCGGTTTCGTACGGGGCGGTTTCACCCGAGGACCCGGCCGCGTACGGAGCGCCCCCGTCCGGGGGCGAGCCGGGGAGAGCGAGCGCGCAGGCCCGGTGCAGGGCGGCTGCGGGGCCGTCCGGCATGGGCCTGGGCAGCGGCCTGCTCTCCCCCGCCACCGGCCGCGACATCAGCTCCCCCGCCAGGGACGGCGTCGGCGGCTCATCGGCGAGCAACGCGGCAGGCCGCATCGGCGGAACGCCGGAGGAAGGGGCGGGCTGCGACCGCGGCTCGCCGGAACGGGACGAGGGCCGCGCGCCGCTGGGCGGCAGGGTGAGGGTGAGCACGGCGAGCGTGGCTTCGCGGGTGCCGTCGAGTCCGAGCAGCCGGTCCACCTCGCCGTCCGGGAACCGCAGGCCGGCCCGGGCCGCCAGGCCCAGCCGCTCGCCCACGGCCAGCACCTGGGCGATGAGCACGCCGGTCTCCTGGCAGATCAGGCGGTAGCCGAAGTCGCCGTACTTGAACATCGACCGCCAGAACACCGCGGACAGGACGATCGCCAGGTCCGCTGGGGGAGCATCGGTGAGCAGGCCGGTCAGCGCCGGGACGTGGTCGCCGTCGCGAAGGCGCTCCAGCACGTGGTGCACCGGGTCGTAGTGGTACAGCGCGGCAGGCAGGTGCGGCTCCCCGACGGGCAGGTATGGTTCCCCGACGGGCAGGCGCGACTCGCCTGCGTGCAGGAGCGGCTCGCCGATGGCCACGTACGCCTCGATGGGGTAGAGCCCGCCGCCCGACGGCGCGGGTCGGCCGGTGAGCAGCATGGGAGGCCGCCCCGAAGGCTCGCCGCCGTCGTCGAGGTGGTGGGACCACACGATCCTGGTCATGCCGAGCAGGTCCCGCAGCAGCTCGCCGAGCAGGCCGGCGCCCTGGTGCCGGCCGGCGGTCCAGGGCAGCCGGACACGTTCGGCGCCGGGATAACGCTTGTGCCGGGTCGGCGCGGCCGACCAGTCGATGGACAGCGGGCCGCGGTCGCGCATGGCGGCCAGGTAGCGGCTCGTGGCCGCGCCGGGCGCGCTCGTCGCCGGGGTCGTGTGCACGCGGGGTCTGCCTCCTTCCTACGGCGGGGACCGGTCAGGGGAACGGGTGCGGGTACGGGTTCAGCTCCTCGGGCCGCAGGTCGCGGTCGCGGTGGCCGAGGATCCTCGGCAGGCTCGGCAGCCGGGGCAGGCCGTGCACGCGCCGGTAGCGGTGCCCGAACGTCATGGACAGGGTCCCCGGCACGATGACCTTCGCGGCGTGCATGCCGCACGCCCGCGCCTCGGGCGAGGTGATGTCGACGGCGATGACGTCGAGCCCGCCGGCCAGGTAGCGGCCCGCCAGCTCGGCCACGTCCGCGCAGAGGTCGTCGTGCTCCGGCCACGCCGTCCGGGCCGTCACCTCGGCCAACGTCAGCGCGGGCCCCTCCAGCGGCAGGAAGCCCAGCCTGCCGAACGCGTCCGGGTGGGCGTAGGTGAGGGGATGGTGCTCCAGCAGGCGCACCTGGTCGGAGTCCGCCACGAGCCGCGCCGAGGACGCCGGGTCGTAGCGTTCGAGGTGGCTGGCCAGCATGGGGCCGAGGTCCTCCAGCGCCCTGCGCAGCGCGCGTTCCGGATCGAGGTGCGAGGCGGAGCCGCACAGCGCCCGCGGCCGGTCCGGCCGGTCCAGGGCGTCGACGGCCATCACCCAGAACACCGGCACCCGCTGCTCCAGCAGCGCGGCGAACGCGTGCACCTCGTAGCCGAGCCGGTCCCGCACCCGCTGGGCGAGCATCGGGATGCGGCGGTCGGCCGCCGAGCCGAGGTCCACCCGCGGGATGGGCAGGCGGGCGTACCAGGTGGCCAGGGCCGCGTCCCGCTCGGCCACCTCCAGCAGGCCGTACAGGATCGCCTCCGCCGGGTGGCCGCCCAGGGCGCAGCCGTTGGAGCACTCGTAGGCATAGCCGAGGTCGTCGCGGGGGCGGGGGCCGAAGAAGGCGTAGCTCTCCGGCACCAGGACCGGGGCGTCGCGGCCGAACGAGTACGCCCACACCCAGGTCGTGGGGCGTTCTGGGGCGAAGCGGGTGAACAGGAAGCCGGGTTGGTCGTACCAGTCGTCGGGGTAGAGGCCCAGCGTGCGCGGGTCGAGGGCATGGTCGGCGACGTCCGCGTACGCGGCGCGGACGGTGGTCCGCCGGCTGCGGGGGTGGATGCCGGCGATGCGCTCCAGGGCCTCGGCGACGGCGGTGGCGCGGGCCGAGGCGAAGTCGTCGCTGCGGCCGTAGCCGTGGTGGCTCTCGTGCTCGGTGCGGGCCGGGCTGAGCCGGGCGACCGCCATCGGGCCACCGCCGCGTTCCTGTGCGACCAGGGCCTGCACGATGCCGGTCTCCGCGTCGACGAACCGCTGCTCCAGCTCCGCCTCCCGGCCGGTGATCCGCCCGACCCGGTACGTCCAGGGGTCCGGCTTGGGGGCCGGGCGCGGGACGTAGCGGCCTGCGTGCGGGCCGTCGTCCTGGCGGGCGCCGCAGTCGGGGCAGAGCGGGTCGGGCAGGAACGCGTGGCGGCGCACCGCGGCGGTGGGCAGGAGGACCTTCAGCAGCGCGCCGGCGGTACGGGCGGAGCCGGGGTCGTGCCGCAGCCGGCGCACCTCGTCGGCGACGAGCGCGGCCACCGTACGCGAGACGAGCGGGGTGAGCAGGGCGCTGGGCCGCGAGTCCAGGTCTTCGGCCCACTTTGCGCGCAGCGCGTCACGGGCCTGCGCGTCCGGGCGGTTGCCCGCGCGCCTGCGCGCCACGCAGGTCGGGCAGCCGGGACGGGACGGGCGGACGGCCGGGCCCACCAGCGCCCAGCCGGCCTCGACGCGCACCGGCAGCCACGGCACGTCCCGCTCGGCCGCACGTCGCGCCACCGCGGGGTACGGCCGCATGTCGTCGGCGTCGCTCGCGACGACGATCGCACCGCCTCCCGGTCCGGCGGCGGTGGCGAGGGCCGCGCGGATGGCGGCGTGCAGGCGGCCCTCGCCGAGGACGGTCACCCGGTCGGGGTCCGCGCCGGACGGGACCGGGGTGATGGTGGCCTCAGTCATCGAGCAGGACGACTCGGATGACGAACGGCAGCAGCCGGGCCGCCTCTGGATCGCCGTCGAGCGGCACCGCCACCGGCACCTTGCCCGCGCGGCGCAGCGCGCCGGCCATCGTCCGCACGGCCTCGGAGGGGTCGCCGTCCGGTGGCCAGAGCGGACATCTGGCGGCGTACGCGGGTTGCCCGGCGGTGCGGGACTGCCAGCGGAGCAGCAGCCGTTCCAGGCCGTCGCGCAGCGCGTCGGGGACGGTGGCGGCCACCGACACGACCGTCCCCAGTCCGGGGGTCGTCAGGGTGACGGCCGGCGCGCCGAAGGCCGCCGTGTGGTCGCGGACGCACGGTGTCTCGCCGGCCAGGACGAGCTGTCGCAGCAACGCCTCCGCGGCCGGGTCGTCCCGGGGTTCCACCGGCGCGCTCGGTGCGGCGTGGCCGGCGGGGGCGGCTGCCAGGCGGGTGGCCAGCAGGTGCTCGCAGTGGGCCCGCAACCCGGCGGCCAGCGCCTCCAGCCAGCTCAGCCCGGCACCGGTGCCGACCGGCGGCTGCATCGCGCCCGTGCCGGTGGCGGCGGCGGTGGCCGTGGCGGCGGCGGTGGCGGTGGCGGTGGCGGCGGTGGTGAGCCGGAGGTCGGCCTTGGGTAGGTGGCGTGGCCGCCCGTCCGGCAGTTCCACGCCCCAGGCCGGGCCCTCCTCGCCCAGGTCGGATGCGAGCAGGCCGTACGTGGCGAGGGCGGCGAGCAGGCAGCGCAGCCGGGCCGTCCGCTGATCGGGGCCCCAGCCGAACGCCTGCGGTCTCGGCGCCCAGCCGGGCAGCAGGCAGAGCGGGTCGGAGACGACCGCCTGGCACACCGCCAGCGGGGACTGCACCAGCGCCTGCTCGTCCAGCATGCCGAGCACGCCCGACCGGGAGTCGACCAGTTCGGCGGTGAGAGCGAGCAGCCCGTCCGCGTGCCGGGAGGCCGCCTCCGCCACCACGACCGGCCCCGAAGCCGCCGCCTCCGGTCCGGGCGTCGCCAGCGCCTTCGTCAGGCCCTCGACCGCTTCGGGGCCTCCGCCGGGGCGGGCGGCCGCACGCGGATGGGGCAGGAACCGGTGCGGGAGCGTGTCGAGAGTGCGCAGGTCGATCCGGGTGAGCGCGCGTTCAGGGGTCGTGTCGAGCCCGGTCACGTGGGAGAAGCAGGCGAGCGCCAGTACGGCGGCGACCACCGTGGGCACCGGCCCCGCCAGCAGGTCCTCGTCCGCAGTGACCGGAGCCGAGGCGGGCAGCCCGGCCAGGCGATGCCAGCCCGACTCCCCCGCGGTCTGCGCGGGCCGTCCCACCTGGCTGAGCCAGACCTCCGCCGGGCCGACCAGCGCCTGTCCCAGCACGACCCCGGCCGCCTCGCAGGCGCGGGCCGTCGCCACCAGGTCATCGAGGTCCGCGCTGACCTGGAGCACGACGTCGGCGTCCCCGGCGATCGTCCGGCCGAGCACCTCCGCATCACCGGCGGAGGAGCCGCCCGGGCCGGAGGAGCCTGCCATGTCGGAGGGGAGCGTGTGGATCTCCTGGGCGGGGTCGCGGCGGGCGGCTTCGGCGGCCTGGACGACCCGCCCGGGATCGGGGCAGATCACCGTGACCCGCCGCCATCCCGCGCCGACGCACGCCCCCGCCAGCGCCTCCAGCAGCGGGCCTGAGCCGGTCAGCACCAGGTGGGCGCGGCGGATGCGTTCGAAGCGCGACTCCGGCGAGTCCAGCGCGTACCCGATGAAGGCGATCTCCTCCGCGTACGCCCGCAGCTCCGCCCCGCTGAGCCCGTGTGCCCGCGCCTGCCGGGCGTCCACCACGAACCGCTGCTCGGCGAGCCGCCCCACCAGTTGCTCGACCATGTCCCGCCGGTCGCCGGGAAGGTGCGCGGTGAGCTCGGCCAGCGTGTGGCGGCCGGTCAGCGCGGGCGCCAGCCTGGCGAGCCAGGCGTACGCCTGCCGCCCGCGCAGCGTGCACGCACCGTAGTCGCTGTGGACGTAGGCGCCGTCGGGGCTCTCGACGAACCGTACGTCATCCCGTAGCTGCGGTCTCATAGCCGGATCGGCTTTTGGGAGCGCTCCCATGAGTGGGATGTTACGAACGAGAAGCGTTTATGTAAACCCCAAATCACCCCTTTTAAGTGCATCCACTGACGGTTATAATCATGAAATTCCACATTTAATTACGGAATGTCACTTTCCCGATGAATGACATTTTGCTGCGCAGCACGCAGAACTCGTTCCCCACCCCAAGGCCACCTCGGCACCGGCCCAGGTGGCCGTCGCGGGCCTCGTCAGGTGATCTCGAGGTTGGCCATCATGCCCATGTCCTCGTGCTCGGCATTGTGGCAGTGGAAGAGGTAGCGGCCCCGGTAGCCGTCGAAGCGGGTGATGATCTCCACCGATTCGCCTGGGCTCAGGGAGACGGTGTCCTTGAGGCCGGCGTCGTGGGGCAGGGGCGGCCGTCCGCTGCGCGAGAGCACGCGGAAACCGACCAGGTGCAGGTGGACGGGATGGTGGACGTCCGCGATCAGCCGCCACACCTCGACGTCCCCGAGGCGGGCGGTGACGTCGGTGCGGGCCGGGTCGAACGGCAGCCCGCCGATCAGCCAGCCATGCCCGCTGTGCATCCGCCCGGTGCGGAAGGCGAAGTCGCGCACCCTGACGGCGTCCGGCCGGCGCCAGGACGGCAGATCGGTGGACAGCGTGCCGGGGACGCGGCTGTCGTCGGCCGCTTTGCGCGCCACGCGGAAGGCCATGACGTCACGCGTACGGCCGGAGCCCAGCCGGTTGAGCAGCCTGACGCGGCTCCCGACCGGGACACCCGAGAAGTCGATGATCAGATCGTAGCGTTCGGCCGGGGCGATCGGCAGCAGCCTGTGCGTGACCGGCGCCGCGAGCAGCCCCTGGTCGGCGCCGATCTGGACGAGGTCCAGCCGCCGCCCGTCGTCGCCGACCGCTTCGAGCTCGTAGTGGCGGGCGTTGGAGGCGTTCAGGACGCGCAGCCGGTAGCGGGCCGCGTCCACCTCGTGCACGGGCCACGGGGCGCCGTTGACCAGGATCACGTCGCCGAGCACCCCGGCCAGGTACGGCTCGCGCACGCCCGGCCGCTCCCGCAGGGCAGGGTCGAGGGCGGGATAGGCGAGGCCGCCGTCGGCGGCGAAGGCCCGGTCGGCGATCATGAGGGGCAGCTCGCGCGGCCCCGCGGGCAGGCCGAGCGCGTCCTCGGCGTCGTCGCGGACGATGTGCAGCCCGGCCAGGCCGCGCCAGATCGCGGGGGCGGTGAAGTCCATCCGGTGGTCGTGGTACCACAGCAGCGCCGGCCGCTGGTCGAGCGGGAAGGTGTAGTCGCGCGTCAGCTCGGTCACCACCGCCCGGGGGTCGTGCATGCCGTGCCCCGCCCCGCTCCCCGAGCCCTGCCCCGCCCCGTGCCCAGAGCTCTGCCCCGTCCCGTGCCCTGACCCGTGCCCCGAGCCGTATCCCGCCCCGTTCCCCGAACCGTGCCCGGCGTGCGTGGCGGCCCGCGCCCAGCCCCGGGGCAGGACGAGGTCGGTGGGGTACCCGTCGGAGGCCGCCGGCGTCCGGCCGCCGTGCAGGTGCACGACGGTCGGCACGGGCAGCTCGTTGCGGTGCGTCACGGTGACCTGGCGGCCGCGGCGCGACTCGATCGTGGGCCCGGGGAAGGTGCCCTCGTACGTCCACAGCGTCGTCCTGACACCGGGCAGGATCTCCGCGACGGCCTCCCGCTGGACGATCTCGTACCGGTCGGCGCCGGCCGGCTCCAGCGTGCGCGGGATCGGCAGCGGCACCTGGTACGCAGGCGGCAGCGGCACGGCGCTGCGCAGCTCGGCACCGGTGATCGCCGGCCGGCGGGCCAGCGCGGCCGAGGTGGACAGGCCGGTGGCCGCCACCAGCCCGAGCGCCCCGCCGATGCCCAGCGCCCGCCGCCGGCTCAGGCCGCGGCCCTCATCGTGCGCGCGCATCGCGAACCTCCCGCCGCAGGAGGGGCCGGCGCCAGACGGCGATGAACTGCACCACCAGCGCCACGACGGTCATCACGCCCAGCGGGATGTGCAGCCACAGCGCGCCTTCCAGCCCCGCGAAGTACTGCACCGTCTCGGCGGCCACCACCGCCGCCGTGGCCAGGAACGGCCCGGCCTGGCGCAGCCGTACCCATACCACGATCGCCGCGATGACCTGCAGGTAGCCGATGGACGTGAGCACGTCGGCGCCGATCGCGTGCCAGCGCAGGCTGTCGTAGTCGCCGGTCAGATACACCCCGGCGAACACCGGCTGCCCGGCGATCGCCACGACGTGCGCGCTGACGACGACCCGCAGCGCCCACCCCGTCCATCCCATCGACGCCGTCGTCGCCGGCGTCCTCGGTGGCGTCGTCGCCGGCGCCGGATGCGCCATGTCGGCCGCGGTGGCCATGAGGGCCCCTCCTCTTCGTTCCCGATTCACGAGCACCACCGACGATATGAAGGATGGGTTATCTTGTCTAAGATCAATATTGCTATGGTGTTATGTATCGGGAGTCATGATGGACCTGAACATGCTCAGGCAGTTCGTGGTGGTGGCCCGGCTGGAGCACCTCAGCCGTGCGGCCGACGAGCTCCGCGTCGCCCAGCCGTCGCTGAGCCGTACCATCAGCCGGTTGGAGAGCGAGCTGGGCGCCCCGCTGTTCGACCGGGCCGACCGGCTGCGGCTGAACGACACGGGCGTGCTCTTCCTGGGGTACGCCGAGCGCTGCCTCGGCGAGCTCGACGCCGGGCGGCGGGCCGTCGCCGACGCCGTCAGCCAGGGGGTGGGAAGCGTGCGGCTGGCCTCGGAGACGTTCCTCACCCTCACCGGGCCGCTGGCGGCCTTCAAGCGCGATCATCCTGGCGTCGAGTTCGTTCTGAACTGGACGGCGGCCGAGGAGATGGCCCGCCGCCTGCGGGCCCAGGACGTCGACCTGTGCGTCGCCTCGCAGCCCGTCCACGCCGAAGGCCTGGCGTCCGAGCGGCTGTTCGACGAGGCTGTGGGGGTGGGCACGCCACTCGATCACCCGCTGGCGGGCCGCGCCCGCGTGAGCATCGGCGAGCTCGCCGGCCAGCCCTTCATCACCGCCCGCAAGGGGCACTGGATCCGCCGGCTGCTCGATCGCCTCTTCGCCGCACGCGGCCTCACCCCGAGGATCGTCTGCGAGAGCGACGAGCCCAGCGCCATCGCGGAGCTGATCAGCGCGGGGCTCGGCATCGGGCTCGTTCCCGCGTTCGCCCGCCGCGTCGCCACCCGCACCCCAGGCGCCTGGATCGCCGTCGACGAGCCCGACTGCCGCCGCACGGTCACCCTGTACTGGGGCGCCGACAGCCACCTGTCGGCCGCGGCCCGCCTGATGCGCGCCACGATCACCGGCTGGGACTGGAGCGCCGGCGAGCCGCAGGGGCTCGGGGCCGCTCGCCCATGACGGGCTCATCCAGGCGAGCGCGCCGGCCAGACTACGGCCACGGCCCGGCCGCCCTCCACGCCGGCGACCCGACCTGCCGAAAGGCCGCCGGTCAGGGAGCCAGGAGCGGGGCGAAGTGTCCGCCGTCCCCTTCGGCGAATGCCGCGAGCATGGCGGCGGCGTTGGCGCGGTCGGCCTCGTCGGGGTCGTCGGCGGCCAGCTCGTGCGCCAGCACCCACATCTCCAGCATGATGGAGTACCCGACGAGCACGTCGGGGCCGCCCGCGGCGTCCAGCGCGGCGGCGGCCACGCGCCGGACGGCGGCCTGCAGCGGGGCGCGCCCGGCGGGGTCGCCAGGGCCGAAGGCCAGCTTGACGACCTCGTTGAGGTCGATCGCGATGGGGGCGATCACGGCGAACTCGAAGTCGAGCAGCGCGACGACCTCGCCGTCGTGCCACAGGGTGTTCGGGGTGCAGAGGTCGCCGTGGTTCAGCGCCACGGGCGCCCCGGGCAGCGCGGCCCAGAAGCGGTCGAGCGCCTGGCCGAGCCCCTTGGCCTGGGCGGGGGCGAGCCCTCCCGCGGACACGAGCCGGTCCAGGGCCGCCGCCGCCTCCGCCGGGCTCCCGGGGAAGAAGGGCGAGCGGGAGCGGGCGTGCGGCGCGGCGGCGGCCACGTCGACGCGGTGCACGTGGCGGGCCCGTTCCCACATCTGCTCGACGGCCCGGGCGCGGGCGGCGGCGTCCAGCGACGGCCACACCTCCTCGAGGTTCTCCCCGGTCACCCGGCGGGACAGCACCCACTCGTGGCCCTGCCGGACGCCCGCGTCGACGACGGGGGGATAGCCGACCTCCACCGGGAGCAGCTCCGCCAGCCGCCGCTCGCGGAGCAGGTCCGCCGGTCCGGGCGTGGAGGCGACGCGGATGACCAGGTCGTCGGTCAGCCACGTGGCGTTGGTCCAGCCCCGGCCGCGCCGGGCCCCGCCGAGATCCGCCCCATGGTCACGCAGGACCGCTTCGGCCACACGCCGAGGGTCAGAGGTGTTCGTCACGGTGGCACGCTACAAGGCCGAGGTCGCGAAGATCGCCCCGATCGAGGCGGGATTCGCGGGGAGGTGCGCGGGATGCCCGTACGCGGACGCCAGCGCGGTCATCACGTTGCCGCGGCGAACAGCACCAGCCCGGGCGGGGACGAGGGCCGCCGCGATCACGGAGGCCGGTCAGGCAGGGACGGGAGCGCCGCCGCGGGCGGCCGGCTGATCACGACAGGCGTTCGACCTGGGAGTCGGCAGCCGGAGGCACCCTTCTGCCCCGACATGTCAGGGCTTTCTTCGATATTCGGCGGAAGCCTATGGGCAAGACGAAGATCTCGTCTTATATTACGGCGCAGAGCAGCGTTATCCCCTTCACGTTCCAGCGTATGAGCCCCGGCATCCGCCGACGGATCTCCGCCTCCGGCGATGCCGCACCCCCACCCACGCCGAACGCGGCGCCCTCTCCGAGATGGGACAGGTCATGCGGACGTCACCCCTGTTATCCCTCTTACTGATCATCACCTGCCTGGTCGTGCCCGCCCCGGCACACGCCGAGGTTCCGCCGCAGGAGCCCGGCATCACCCTGCGCACCTACGACGTGCAGGTCGAGCTGTCCAAGCTGTGCACGCTCAAGCCCGGCCAGACCCCGAACGTGGACAAGCTGATGCCCACGATCGACTGGACCACCGACGCGGACTTCGGCCTGACCGACATGTTCGTCACCGAGGCCGTGGGCAACATCGCCATCCCCGCCGCCGGCACCTACGAGTTCCGCCTCACCAGCGACGACGGCTCCCGGCTGCGCATCGGCGACACCGTCGTGATCACCAACGACGGGCGGCACGGGCCGATCGCCGTGGACGGCACGATCACGCTGGCCGCCGGCTACCACGCGCTGCGCGTCGACCACTTCGAGCACCTGTACGGCCAGCAGCTCAAGCTGGAGTGGAAACCGCCAGGGGCCGCCGCGTTCTCCCTGGTGCCGGCCTCGGTGCTGAGCACGGACGCGGACGTGGTGAGGGTCACCGCCCCGGGGCGCAAGGAGTGCGAGAGCGGCGCCGACTCCCCCGGCGACGGGCTGCCCCTGGCGTCCGTGCACCCGGATCTCACGCTCACCGACCTGCGCCCGGCCGGTTTCGAGCCGCAGGTGAGCGCGATGGACTGGCTGCCCGACGGCCGGCTGGCGATCGCCACGTGGGGCGGCTCGGAGACCAGGCTCGGCGAGGTCTACCTGCTCGGCAACGTCACCGGCCAGACCTCGCCCGAGCGGGTGACCACCAAGAAGATCGCCGGCGGGCTGCAGGAGCCCATGGGCATCAAGTACGTGGACGGCAAGCTCTACGTCTCGGAGAAGTCCCGGCTGGTGGAGCTGAACGACACCGACGGCGACGAGGTCGCCGACGACCTCAGGACCGTGGCGACCTGGCCGTTCGGCGGCAACTTCCACGAGTTCGCCTTCGGCCTGCTCTACCGCGACGGCCACTTCTACATCAACCTGTCCGTCGCCATCGACTACGGCGGCGCCACCACCGACCCGCAGCCCGCGCGGGACAGGGGCACGGCCATCAAGGTCAGCAAGGCCACCGGCAAGGTCGAGTACGTCGCCGGCGGCCTGCGCACGCCCAACGGCCTCGGCTGGGGCCCGGAGGGTGAGCTGTTCGCCATGGACAATCAGGGCGGCTGGCTGCCCGCCTCGAAACTCGTGCACGTCAAGCAGGACCGGTTCTTCAACCACTACACCAACCCGGACGGCCCGTTCGACGGCAACCCGGTCAGCCCGCCCGTGTTGTGGCTGCCGCACAACGAGATAGCCAACTCCCCCAGCAACCCGCTGGTCATGAAGCGGGGCAGGTTCGCGGGGCAGGTGCTGTTTGGCGACGTCACGTACGGCGGGATCCAGCGGGCCTACCTGGAGAAGGTCAACGGCGAGTACCAGGGCGCGGTCTTCCGCTTCACGCAGGGGCTGGAGGCGGGGGTCAACCGGATCAGCCTGGGCCCCGACGGCGCCATCTACGCCGGCGGCCTGGGCGCGGGCGGGAACTGGGGCCAGCCCGGCAAGCTCACCCACGGCCTGCAGAAGCTGACGCCGGGCGAGGGCAAGGCGTTCGACATCCTGCGGATGCGCGCGGTGGAGGGCGGCTTCGAACTGGAGTACACCGAGCCGCTGTCGGCGGAGACCGCCGCGTCGCTGGCGGCCAGGTACCAGGCCACCCAGTGGCGGTACGTCGCGGCCTCCACCTACGGCGGCCCCAAGGTGGACGAGGAGCCGCTGACCGTCACCTCCGCGAGGCTTACGGCCGGCGGCAGGAAGGTCACGCTCAAGCTCGCCGGGCTGAAGCCTGGACGGGTGGTGCACCTGCGCTCACCGCGCCCGTTCGCCTCGGCCTCGGGGCGGCCGCTGTGGAGCACGGAAGCCTGGTACACCCTCAACTCGCTGGTCGGCGGCCGTCCGGCGGACACCACCTACGAGGCGGAGAGCGCCTCGCCCGGCGGCGGCGCGAAGCTGAACACCGACCACCTGAGCTACTCGGGCAGCGGCTTCGTCGACGGCTTCTGGACGGCGGGGGCGTCCACGCGGTTCGCCGTGCGGGTCGCCGAGGCCGGCACGTACCACGTGGGGCTGCGCTACTCCAACGGCCCGCACCCCGCGCCCGGCGCCAAGTCGCTGAGCGTGTACGTCAACGGGACCAAGGTCAGGCAGGTGCCGCTGCCCACGACGGAGACGTGGGACCAGTGGGCCACCCGGATCGAGCCGCTCGCGCTGAAGGCGGGCGCCAACACCATCGCCTACACCTACGACAGCGGCGACGCCGGCAACGTCAACCTGGACTCCATCACCGTGGCCGCGCGCCCGGTGCTCGAGGCGGAGCACGCCGCGCTGCGCGGTGGCGCGGCGGTGAGCACGGAGCATCAGGGCTACACCGGCAAGGGCTTCGTCGGCGGCTACACGGCCGTGGGCGCGAGCACGTCGTTCTCCGTACGGGCGGACTCGCCCGGCCCGCACAACGTCGGGCTCCGCTACGCGGCGCCGGCCGGCACGTCGGTGAGCGTGTACGTCAACGGGACCAGGGTCAGGCAGGTCCGGCTGGCGGCCACCGGCGGCTGGGACGACTGGGCCGTCCAGACCGAGACGCTCGGCCTCAAGCGGGGCTCGAACAGGATCGCCTACAGCTACGACTCCGGCGACGCGGGACAGCTCAGCCTCGACCATCTCACGGTGTCGCAGGCCGAGCGGATCACGCTGTTCGACGGGTCGAGCCTGGCGGCGTGGGAGAAGCGGGCGGGCGGGGCGGCGACCTGGCCGGTCGCGAACGGCTCCATGGAGTCGTACGGCGGCGACATCCGCACCCGGCGGACGTTCGGCGACTTCAGGCTCCACGTCGAGTGGTACGAGCCGGACTACCCGCCGGACGTGACCGGCCAGCGGCGCGGCAACAGCGGCGTCTTCCTGCAGGAACGCTACGAGGTGCAGGTCCTGGAGTCGTACGGTGACACCACGCCGGCCGCCGACGAGGCGGGCGCCATCTACTCCAAGCGCGCGCCCGACCGCAACATGGCCACCGCCCCGGGCACGTGGCAGACCTACGACATCACCTTCCGCGCGGCCCGCCACACCAGCGCGGGAGTGAAGGTCGACGACGCGAGAGTGACAGTCGTCTGGAACGGGGTGGTGGTACACGACGACGTGCCCGTCGACGGCGGCACGGGCGACAACATCCCGGAGAGCGCGGCAGCGGGCGGGATCCGCCTGCAGGATCACGGCGATGCCGGCGAGAACCCGCGCTTCCGCAACGTGTGGATCGAACCCGTCTCCTGACCGCCCGAGGCAGGCCGTCCCCTCCCGCGAGGGGGCGGCCTGCCGTCACCAGGCGGCCGGGCGGTGCCTGCCCGGTGCGCCTTAATCCAGCTCCGCCCGCAGCTCGGCGCAGGCCTCGCGGATGTCGTCGAGGACCTCCTCGACCCGGTCCCGGTGGGTGCGGTGGCTGACGACGCACACCCGGATCATGTACCGGCCGCCGACGCGCGTGCTGGACAGCAGGGCGCGGCCGCGGGCCGTCACGCGGCGCAGCAGCTCGGCGTTGAAGGCGTCGGCGTCGCCGCGCCCGGGCACCCAGCGGAAGGCCACGGCGGTCAGGGTGGGCCGCCACGGCACCTCGAAGCCGTGCGCGCGCAGCGTCTCGTACGTCAGCTCGGCCAGGTCCAGCTTCTCGTCGAGGGCCTGGCGGAAGGCGGCGAGGCCGTGCAGCTTGATCGGCAGCCACAGCCGCAGGCCGCGGAACTCGCGGGTCAGCTCGGGCGAGTACTCGGTGAAGTTCGGGATGTCTTCCTCCTCGCCGAGGTCCTGCAGGTAGGCGGCGCCCACGTGGTGGGCCTGGCGCAGCCGGGCGCCGTCGCGCACCAGCAGCGCGCCGGTCCCGTACGGCAGGAACATGGCCTTGTGCGGGTCGATGGTGATCGAGTCGGCCAGTTCGATGCCGCGCAGCCGGGCCCGGCCGCGTTCGGTGAGCTGGAACGGGCCGCCGTAGGCGGCGTCGACGTGGAACCACGCGCCGGCGTCGCGGGCGACGGCGGCGAGCTCGGGCAGCGGGTCGACGGCTCCGGTGTTCGTCGTCCCCGCGCTGCCGATCACGAGGAAGGGCCGCAGCCCGGCGCGCCGGTCGTCCTCGATCATCGCGGCCAGCGCGTGCGGGTCCATCGCCAGGCTGTCCTGCGCCGGCACGACGCGTACGCGGTCGCGCGGGACGCCGGCCAGCAGGGCGGCCTTGGCGCAGGAGGCGTGGGTCTGGTCGGTGACGTACGCGGTGCCGTCGAGGAAGCTCTCGCCGAGCAGGGTGGTGCGGGCGGTGACGACGGCCGAGAAGTTGGCCATCGAGCCGCCGGAGGTGAGGATGCCGCGCGCCTGCTCCGGGTAGCCGAACAGGTCGCGGAGCCAGCCGATGACCGTGGCCTCGATCTGGGCGCAGGCGGGGGCCAGCTGCCACACGGTGACGTACTTGTTCAGCGCGGCGGCCAGGAAGTCGGCGAGCGCGGCCGCGTACAGGCCGCCGCCCGGCACGTACGCGAGATAGCCGGGCCCGGCGCTGATGGCGCCGCTGCGGGCCGCCGCGTGCACCGTGGACAGCAGGCCGGGTAAGGAGCTGCCGTGCTCGGGCGCCGGCTCGCGCAGCGCCGCGGCCAGGGGCGCGGCGCCGTCGAGGTCGAAGGCGGGCAGCTCGGGCAACTCGTCCAGGAAACGCTGGACCAGGGCCAGCACGGCCTCCCCCATGGCGCGCGTCTGCGCGGGGCCCGGCTCCAGGGGGTACTGCTTGGCATCGGACATGATCCGTATCCTGGCACCGCGCGCCCGCGCTCCGGCACGCGCCACTACGGCGGGTGTGCGGATGCGTGCCGGGTCAGCGCCCTGGACATGGGCGGGGGCGGCGGGTCAGGCGCGGGCGCCACCGTCCACCCTGAGCACGGCGCCGGTCACGTACGAGGCGCGGTCGCTGAGCAGCCAGGCGGCGGCCTGCGCGATCTCCTCGGGGTCGGCGGTGCGGCCCAGCGGGATGCGGGTCGTGAGCCGCTCGACGAGGCCGGGCGAGTGCTCCTCCCACGTGCGGATCATCTCGGTCAGCGTGCCGCCGGGGGCGATCGCGTTGACGCGGATCCCCTCCGGCCCGTACGTGATGGCGGCCGACTCCGTGAGGCTGTTGACGGCCCGCTTCATCGCCCCGTAGGCGGGCAGCTCGGGGTTGCCCATCAGGCTGCCGACGCTGGAGTTGTTGACGATGGCCCCCGTGCCGGCGGTGGCCCGGATGGCGGCGATCTCGGCGGTCATGGCCAGCCACGGGCCCCTCAGGTTGACGGTGTAGAGGTGGTCGAAGTCGTCCTCGGTCACCTCGTCGACCGGGCCGGGCGGCGTGATGGTGGCGCCGTTGTTGAAGGCGACGTCGAGCCGGCCGTACAGCTCCACGACGCGATCGACGGCGGCGCGCACGGAACGCGCGTCGGCCAGGTCGCAGACCGTGTAGTCCGCAGTGCCGCCCGCCGCCCGCACCTCCTCGGTCACCGTCTTGAGCTGCTCCTCCGTACGGGCCGCGAGCAGCACCCTGGCGCCCTCCCTGGCGAACAGCCGCGCCGCGGCGGCGCCGATGCCGCGCCCGGCGCCGGTGATGAAGGCGACCTTGCCTGCCAGCAGGCCCATGGACATGTCATCGGTGTTGTGCATGAGATCGAGCCTGCGGCAGGCCCCCGTGCTCATCCAGGTATCAGCAGTACATGCCTGTCCTTTCCTGACTCGTGCAAGCTGGAGGTATGGACAGACGAGAACTGGCGGCCTTCCTGCGCAGCAGGCGCGAGCGGATCACCCCCGCCGACGTGGGGCTGCCTGCCGGGCCGCGCCGCCGTACGCCCGGGCTGCGCCGCGAGGAGGCGGCGCAGCTGGCCTACATCTCGACCGAGTACTACACGCGGCTGGAGCAGGCCCGCGGGCCGCGCCCGTCGCACGAGGTGCTGGCCGGGCTGGCCAGGGCCCTTCGCCTGTCGGACGCCGAGCGCGCCCACCTCCACCACCTGGCCGGCGCGCCGCCCGCCCCGGCGCCCGGTCCCTCGCGTGAGGTCCGCCAGAGCATCCTCGACCTGCTGCGACGGCTGCCGCAGGCCGCCGCGATCGTGACGTCCGCGACGATCGAGGTGATCGCCTGGAACGATCTGGCGGCGGCCCTCATGGAGGACTTCTCCGCCCTGCCGCGGCGCGAGCGCAACCTGGTGCGCCGCGCCTTCCTCGGCCCGCACCCGCAGGGACGGCGGCTGTACGGGGTGTCGGACGCCGACGAGTTCGCCCGCATGTCGGCCGGCCGCCTGCGCGCCGCCGCCGCCCGTTACCCCGGCGACCCGGAGGTGGCCGGGCTGGTGCGCGAGCTGCGCGAGGGCAGCGAGGAGTTCGCCCGGCTGTGGGACTCGCACGACGTGGCCGCCGCGCCCGTCATGACCAAGACCTTCCAGCATCCGCTGGTCGGCCCGGTCACCGTCAACTGCGACGTGCTCGACATCAGCGACCGGGACCAGCAGGTCGTCATCTACACCGCCGTCCCCGGCTCGCCGTCCGAGCAGGCGCTGCGCCTGCTGTCGGTCGTCGGCACGCAGCGCATGGACGTCCCGACCTGAGCCGCGCCGGCCCGGCGGCAGGCCGGGTCGCCGGTGGGTGGCATGCCCGCCTCGCGCAGCCGCCGCACCGGACCGTGCGTGTCAGCTCCGCGGCAGGCGCGCCACATCGGACACCTCTCCGAGATGGCGAAGCTTGTCGGGATTGACCACCGAGTGGATCGCCTTGATCACGCCGCCGGCGATGTCGAGCCCGACCACGCCGGCCACGCGGCCCTCCGCGTCGTACATGACGGCGCCCGGCCGGCCGTTGACCCGGGCCGGCCGGTAGGAGACGCCGAGCTCGGCGACCCGGCGGAGTCCTGCGACGAGCAGCCGCGCGACGCGCTGCGCGTCGGTCGCCGGTCTCGCGATCGCCTGCGCCTTGCCCCCGCCGTCCCCGTGGAGGACGACGTCGGGCGCGAGCATGCCGAGCAGCGCGTCCAGGTCGCCGCCCGCGGCGGCGTCGAAGAACCTGCGGGCCAGTTCCTCGCCGCGGGCGCGCCGGGCCGGGGGCGGCGGGCCGGCGGGCTCCCGCCCTCCCGCGGCGACGCGCTGCCGGGCGCGGGCGAAGATCTGCCGGCAGTTCACCTCGGTCTTGCCGGTGAGGCGCGCCACGTCCGGGTAGCCGTATCCGAACACCTCACGCAGCATGAACACCGCCCGCTCGACCGGCGAGAGGGACTCCAGCAGCACCAGGAACGCCATCGACAGCGAGTCGGCCAGCTCGGCGTGCTCGGCCGGCCCGGGCCCGCCGGCAGGCGCGACGACCGGCTCGGGCAGCCAGTCCCCCACGTACGTCTCCCGCCGCACCCTCGCCGACCTCAGGTGGTCGATGCCGAGCCTCGTCACCGCCGTCGTCAGGTACGCCTTCTGGTCGGCGATCACGGTGCCCGCCTGGCGCGCCCTGGTCAGGCCGAGGAACGCGTCCTGCACGATGTCCTCGGCGTCGCCCACGGATCCCGTCATCCCGTACGCGATGGAGAACAGCAGCGGCCGGTACGCGTTCGCGCCCGTCTCATCCCCCGCTCCGGACACGGGCTTCCACTCCTCGACTCGCGTGCTCATCGGAGGGCGCCAGAGTATCGAAGGCGCCTCAGCCCCTCGCCGGTCACCAGGCGATGGGGCCGAGGCGGTCGACGAAGATCCCGGTCGGCCCGTCGGGGCCGAGCGTCGCGAGCCTGACGATCGAGTCGGTGCCCTCGGTGACCGTCAGCTCGCCGGTGTGGTTGTTCATGTCGGTGGCGGCGAACTTGTGGTTGGCGACCTCGCCGGGGGTGGCGAGGTTGAACTTGATGTCCGGGAGCGCCTGGGCGTACCGGAGGGTGATCATGTTCAGCGCCGTCTTCGAGGAGGTGTAGGCGAGCTCGTGGAACTTCGAGGCGGCCTGCTCGGGGTCGGTCACGACGGAGAAGGCGCCGACGGCGCTGGACACCATCACCACCCGCGGGTGGTCCGAGGCCCGCAGCAGGGGCAGGAACGCGTGCGTGACCCTGATCGGCCCGTACACGTTGGTGTCGTAGACGGCGTGGATCTCCTCGACCGTCGCCTGCGCGGGCGTGACGGCCCTGCCGGGCGCTCCGGCGTTGTTGATCAGCACGTCCAGCCGGTCGGTGTGCTCGCGGACGAGCCGTTCCGCGGCGGCCACCGACTCGTCGGAGGTCACGTCGAGCGGGACCATGACCACGTTCGCGCCATCGGCGGCCAGCTTGCCCGCGGCCGCCCGCCCGCGGCCCTCGTCCCGCGAGCCGAGAAAGATCGTCCAGCCCAGCTCGCCGAGCCGCCGGGCCGCCTCGAGGCCGAGACCCTTGTTGCCTCCGGTGATCAGCACCGAGGTCCGTTCCGTGTTCGTCATGCCCTCTGAAGACGGAACGCTCCCCCGGGCTGTGACACGGTGTGACCGACGACACACCACCGGCCGGTCGCCGCGGCTGCGGCACCGGTCAGCGCCTCGACGCGATCCGCTCCACCGGCCGCACCCGTCCGTCAGGCAGTGTCATGCGCAAGCTGGTCGAGGCCGGGTCCGCGCACCCGGACAGCCTCACGGTCAGCTCCACCGGCATGCAGACCCACTTCCACAACAGCACGGTCGCCTCGGTGCAGGACGGCTTCGGCGCGATGGCGCTGACCACCCTCATCAAGATCGACATGCGGTTCGCGCTCGACCTCGGCTACCCGTACGGCCCGGCCGCCACGCCCTGGCAGGGCCCCGGCATCTTCGGCCACGTCACCTTCAACAAGGCCGCGCCCGAGCCGATCAAGATGCTGCCGCGCATCAGCGACTACCTCAGCGCCCCGTTCGGCACGAAGGAGTACGAGCCGGCCGACTACGGATTTCGAGCACCTGCACGGCTCCTACTCTTGGCAGGGCAGGCGCTGAGGAGCCGGGCGACCCATCGCGCGTCCGGCGTCCCACAGGCGGGAAGTGTCTCATCGGCGCGAGAAGCCGCGGCTGCTGGGCACCAGGGCCGCCGCGGCCGGGGCGAGGAAGCACACCAGCGCGCACCCGGCCAGGACCGGCTGCAGGCCGAAGGCGTCGATGGCCGGGGCGAGGAGGGCGAGGCCGACAGGGGCCAGGCCGTAGGAGACCAGGAAGTCGAGCGAGGAGACGCGGGCGAGCAGGCGCGGCTCCACCTCGCGCTGCGTGGCGGTGAACCAGGGCACGTTGAACAGCTCGATGCCCAGCCCGGCCAGCGCGTAGGCGGCGAACACCAGGGCGGGGTGCGCCGGCAGCAGCAGGCTGAGCGGCGCGAAGCCGTACAGGGCGAGGCCCGCCAGGGCGGCCCAGCCCTGAGCGCGCGGCGTCCAGCGGGCCACGAGCAGCGCGCCGGCCAGCGCGCCGAGGGTGTAGGCGGTGAGCGCCGCCGCGAGCACCGCCTCGGTGCCGTAGCGGTCGCGGCTGACCAGCGGGAGCGCCACGCCGGTGGCCGAGTAGCCGGTGAAGATGACGGCGGCCAGCGCGCCCAGGCCGGCCAGGAACCACGGGTGCCTGCGCGCTTCACGCACGCCCTCGCCGAACTCCCCGAAGAACCGCGCGCCCGCCGCCGCCCGCGCCGGGGCGCGCAGGCCCCGGGGCGGCAGCAGCGCCGCGACCACCCACAACACCCCGGTGCCGACCAGCAACCACCAGGTGTCCAGGACGGCCGCCAGCAACGCCGTGCCCGCCGGCGCCACCAGCGTGGTGACGCGCACGGCCAGCGTCATGGCGGCGTTGGCCCGCCGGCGGCGGCCGGCGTCGACCACCTCCGCGGTGAGTGCCTGGAACGCGGGCCGGCACGCCCCCTGACCGGCCCCGACCACCGCCGCCGCCACGGCCATGAGCGGCACCGAGCGGCCGAGCCCGAGCGCGATGAACGGGGTGGCGAGCGCGGCGGCCAGCCCGGCCCACAACACCACGGCCCGGCGCGAGTACCGGTCGGCCAGGACCCCGCTGATCGGCACCGCGGCGAGGAAGCCGATGGTGCGGGTGGCCAGCACGATGCCGAGGCCGGCGGTGGTGAGGGTGCGGTCCAGCACGGCGAGCCCCAGCACGAAGGGCAGCGCCCAGGTCGCCAGGCCCGAGGCGGTGGTGCCGCACCACAGCCGGACGAACCGCCTGTCGCGCAGGATCGGCCGCGCCCCGGCCGGCGACGTCTCCCTGCCGGTCATTTCTTCAGTTCACGCAGGTATTTCGCGAACCCTTCCAGGCCGTCGATGTTGCGCGGGCCGCTGATGCCCTCGTTGTAGTCGAGGATGTGGAAGCGGTCGTTGACGACGGCCGGCAGCTTGCTGGTGGTGGGGAACTCCTTCAGAAACTTGATCTTCTCCTCGGCGGGCTTGTCGCCGTAGTCGAGGATGATGATGACCTCCGGCTTGGCCTGCACGACGGCCTCCCAGGTGACCTCGCTCCAGCGGGCGTCCAGGTCACCGAAGATGTTGCGGCCGCCGGCGAAGCGGATGATGTCGCTGGGCGGCACCTGGCTGCCCGCGGTGAACGGCTTGTCCGTGCCCGAGTCGTAGAGGAAGACGGGGGTCGGGTCGCCCTTCGGGGCCTGGGCCTGGACCGCCTCGACGCGCTTGCGGTAGCCGGCGATCAGGGCCCGGGCCCTGTCCTCGACGCCGAAGATCCTGCCGAGGCGTTCGAGGTCGGTGTAGAGGGCTTCGAACGGTGTGACGCGTTCGGGAAAGCCGGGGTAGTTGAAGCACGACTCGGTGTGCATGAAGCTCTGGATCTTCAGGCCGTCGAGGATGGCCGGGGTGATGCCGCGCTGGTCGCTGAAGCCGGAGCGCCAGCCGGCGACCACGAAGTCGGCCTTGGCGTCCACGACCAGCTCCCGGTTGAGCAGGTCGTCGCTGAGGAACTTGACCTTGGCATACTCGGCTGCCCAGGGGGATTCCTCGACCGGGGGGTTGGCCGGCGGCATGACGTAGCCGTGCACGTGCTGGGTGAGGCCGAGGGCGAACAGCTTGTCGGCGCTGCCGCCCTCGTAGACGACCGCGCGGCGGGGCGTGGTGTACCGGACGTCCTCGCCGCATCTCTTGACCGTCACCGTGCGCGCGGCGGCGCCGCCGCCCTCCACCTGCGCGCCGCATCCGGCGAGCAGGAGCGTGCCCGCCAGGAGCACGGCGAGGGTAGGTGTCTTCACTCGGGGGTTCCTTTCGACGTCGTGACCGTGCCCAGGCCGTAGAGCACCTGCGGAGTTCCGGTCAGCGGATGGGGGACGACGCTCGCCTCGACGCCGAACGCCTCGCGCAGCAGCTCCTCGGTGAGGACCTGCGCGGGCGGGCCGCACGCGACGAGGGTGCCGTGCGACAGCACCGCCAGCCGGTCGCAGGCGGAGGCGGCGAGGTTGAGGTCGTGCAGGGTGACCAGCACGCTCAGCCCGGAGCCTTTGAGCATCGACAGCAGGCGGATCTGGTGGTGCAGGTCGAGATGGTTGGTCGGCTCGTCGAGCACCAGTACCTGCGGCTCCTGGACGAGCGCCCGGGCGACCAGGACGCGCTGGCGTTCCCCGCCGGACAACGACAGCACGCCGCGCCCGGCCAGGTGCAGCACCTCCATCTGCGCCATGGCCTGACGGCACAGCTCGCGCTCGCGGGCGCTGAGCGCCTGGTTGCCGCGCAGGTGCGGGGCGCGGCCGAGGGCGACGACCTCCTCGACCGTGAAGTCCAGGTCCGCCCTCCCCTCCTGGGTGAGGGCGGCGATCCTGCGGGCGCTGTCGCGCAGCGGCATCCGCGACAGGTCCTCGCCGTCGATCCAGACCGCGCCGCCCGTCGGCCGCAGCGCCCGGTACACGCACCGCAGGGCCGTGGTCTTGCCGGAGCCGTTGGGCCCGATCAGCCCCACCACCTGTCCCGCCTCGACCGCGAGCGCCAGATCCTTGACGATCGGGGCGCCGCCGATGGACACCGACACCTCCTCCAGCAGCAGCCGGGCCATCAGCGTCCTCCGAACAGGTAGCCGCGGCGGCGCAGCAGGACGACGAAGACCGGCACGCCCACCAGCGCGGTGATCACGCCCAGCGGCAGCTCGCGCGGCGCCACCAGGGTCCTGGCCACCAGGTCGGCCCACACCATGAAGATCGCCCCGGCCAGGGGCGCGATCGTCAGCACGCGTACGTGCGCCGCCCCCGTCCACAGCCGCACCAGGTGCGGCATCACCAGACCGACGAAGCCGATCGCGCCGCTGACCGCGACCATCGCGCCGGTGGCCAGCGACGTCAGCACGAACAGGCCCTTGCGGAGCCTGACCGTGTCCACGCCCAGGCTCACCGACGTCTCGTCGCCCAGGGCGAGCACGTCCAGGTTGCGCGCGAAGCGGCGCAGCGCCACGACGGTGACGGCGGTGACGACCGCCACGACGGGCAGCGCTCCCCACGTGGCCGCGCCGAAGCCGCCCATCGACCAGAACAGCACCGTGCTCGTCGACTCGCCGTCCGGGACGAAGTACACGATCAGGCTCATCACCGCCTGGAAACCGAAGGCCATCGCCACGCCGGTGAGCACCAGCCGCAGCGGCGTCAGGCCACCGGCGCCGCGCGAGGCCAGGTAGACCAGGGCGGAGACGAGCAGCGCGCCGAGGAACGCGCCGGCCGAGACCGCGTAGATCCCCAGGGCGGTCAGCGCGCCCGTGACGCTGACCAGCACCGCCCCGGCCGACGCCCCCGACGACACGCCCAGGACGTACGGATCGGCCAGCGCGTTGCGCACCATCGCCTGGATCGCCACGCCGACGACGCTGAGCCCGGCCCCCACCAGGACCGCCAGCAGCACGCGCGGCGTCCGCACCTGCCAGATGATCTGGTAGGCGGTGACCTCCTCGGCCGTGATCGAGCCGCCGGTCACGGCCGCCCACAGGAAGCGCAGCGTCTCCCCCGGCGGCACGGCGGCGGCGCCCAGGCCGATCGCCAGCAGCACCGACAGCGCGAGGACGCCGGCCAGCAGGGTGACGATCAGCGGCATCGCGAACGTCGTGGCGGGCGGCGGCTCGGGCATCGTTCTCAAGGACCCTCCAGAAAATGAGAATCATTTCCGAAGGCAGACCGTATCACCACAAAAGCCCCATGATCTCCCCGAACGGCATGAAGACGGTTATCGTTTGCGTACGAGATCTGGATGTCGGCAGGAGATCAGGTGCGAAGACGAGCCGCGATGATCGTGATGGCACTTCTGGCGGCGGCCCTGTGGGGATGCGGCGGCCAGGAGCCCGGCGGGCAGGGCGGGAGCCGGCTCACCCTGGCCGCCCCGCGCGACCTCGTCGCGGGCCCCGAGGACCCGTACTACGCCCACCAGACGTTACGGATCTGGGAGCCGCTGGTGACCGTGGACGACAAGCTGCGGCCCGTCCCGGCCCTGGCCGCGTCCTGGGCCGCCGCCGACGAGGGGCGGCGCTGGACGTTCACGCTGCGCGAGGGCGTGCGGTTCAGCGACGGCACGCCGCTGACCGCCGAGTCGGTGGTGGCTGGCGTCGAGCGGTTCCTGCGGATCGCGCCCCGGCAGTCGGCCTTCTTCAGCCTCGACGCGGGGATGGAGGCGGCGTACGGCAAGCTCGGCGACGTCCGCGCCGAGGGCGGCAAGGTGGTGTTCGTGCTGAAGGAGGGCGTGGCCGACCTGCCGGGCAGGCTGGCCGGCTTCTACAGCATGGTCCAGTCGCCGAAGGCCTTCGCCGCCTCGGGCGCCTTCGCCGGCAAGCCGATCGGCACGGGGCCGTACACGCTGGCGAGCTGGACCAAGGGGCAGCAGGCCGTGCTCGCCGCCAACCCGCACTACCACGGCGCCGCCCCCGCCTACGACACGATCGTGGTCAGGGTGATCCCGGACGCCAACGCCCGCGTCGCCGCGTTACGGGCCGGCGAGGTGGACGGGCTGATCGACAAGGGCGCGCTGCTGCCGGGCCAGGTCGCCGCGGTCGCCGCCGACAGCCGCTTCCAGGTGGTGCGCAGCCCTTCGGTGCTGACGCACTACCTGACCTTCAACGCCTCCCGCGAGCCGTTCTCCGACCCGCGCCTGCGCGAGGCGGCCGACCTGGCCGTCGACCGGCGGGCCATCGCCGGCACGCTGCTCGCCGGCACGGCCACGCCGGGCGCGGGCTTCCTGTCTCCGGTCTTCGGCGACCTCGCCGACCCGGGCATCGCCGCCGCGTACGACCCCGGCAGGGCCCGCGAGCTGGTGGCCGCCGCGGGGCCGCCGTCGGAGCCCGTCACCGTCCTGATCTCCTCGGCCGAGACCGGCCAGTTCCCCTACACCGACGTCGCCGAGGTGCTGCGCGCCTCCTTCGAGCAGGCGGGCCTGCCGGCGAGGGTGAGGGTGGCCGAGGCCACGAAGTCCGTGATGGAGGCCGGGGACTACGACGTCTTCCTCAGCGCGTACAGCCTGCCGAACGCCGACGCCGACTACCTGTTCCGCCGGTTCCTGCGCTCGGACGCGTCCTGGAACGTCGAGCGCCGGCTCGGCTACCGCAGCGCCGGGTTCGACGAGCTGGTGGACCGGGCCGCGACGCGAACGGACCCGGCCGCCCGCCGCGACCTCTACCGCCGGATCCAGCGGCTGCTGGCGGCCGACCGGCCGATGATCGCGCTGGCCTACCAGGACAACCCCGTCGTCACGACCACCGAGGTCAGCGGCGTGACGCAGAACGTAGCCCACGTGACCGATCTGGGCAGGCTGGCGCCCAGGAAGTGACCGTCATCGTCCTGCGGCGCGTCGCTGAGCTCCTGCTCGTGCTCCTGGTGCTGTCGGTGCTCGTCTTCCTGCTGACCTCGCTCGCGCCCGGCGACCCCGCCGAGGAGATCCTGCGCCGCGGCGGCATCCAGCCGACGGCGGCCGGGGTCGCGGCGCTCCGCGCGGAGCTGGGGCTCGACCAGCCGCTGTTCAGCCGGTACCTGCGGTGGCTGCTGGGCGCGCTGCGCGGCGACCTGGGCCGGTCCTACGTCGACCGCTCCCCCGTGGCGGCCGAGATCCTGGCGCGGTTGCCGGCCACGCTGCGGCTGGCGGTCGCGGCGGCGGCGGTCGCGGCGGGGCTCGCGTTGCTCGCCGCCCTCATGGCCGCGTTCCGGCCGCGGGCCCTCGACAGCCGCGTCCTGGCGCTCGTGACGGTGGCGATCGGCGGCGTTCCTCCCTACATCGTGGGGATCCTGCTGATCAGCGTGGTGGCGGTGGGCCTGCGCCTGCTCCCCACGGGCGGCGACGGCGGCCCGGGCGCGGTGGTGCTGCCCGCGCTCACCCTCGGCCTGGCCGGCGCCGCCACGCTGCTGCGGCTGCTGCGGGCCGACCTGGCGCGGGCGCTGCGGCTGCCGTTCGCCAGGCTCGCCACCGTCAAGGGGCTGCGGCGCCGGCGTACGGTCGTCGTGCACGCGCTGCGCGTGGCCGCGCCGAACGCGGTCACCGCCGTGAGCCTGGTGCTGGCGGAGCTGCTGGCCGGCGCCGTGGTGGTGGAGACGCTGTTCGCCTGGCCCGGCGTGGGGCAGCTCGCCGTGGCGGCGATCAGGCAGCGGGACGTGCCGGTCGTGCAGGCGTACGTGCTGGTCGTCGCGGTCGCGACGGTCCTGCTCCTGGCGGTGACCGAGCTGTGCCTGTCGGCCCTTGACCCGCGGCTGGGCGCGCGTGGCCGGCCCGCCACCTCGCCTGGGGGCCGCCGATGACGGGCCGTGCCGGTGCCGGCGTCCTCGTGCTGGTCGTGCTGTTCTGCCTGTTCGCGCCGATGCTGACCGGGTACGACCCGTACCTGCCGGATCTGGGGCGCGCCCTGCTGCCGCCCGGCCCCGAGCACTGGCTGGGCACCGACCAGCTCGGCCGGGACCTCCTCACCAGGACGGCCATGGCGGGCCGCACCTCCCTGCTGGTCGCGTTCGTTATCACCGCGGTCACCACGGCGCTCGGCACGGTCGCCGGGGCGGTGGCCGGGCTGGCGGGCGGGGTGACCGGCCGGCTGCTGCGCTTCGCCGCCACCGTGGCCCTCGCCCTGCCCGGGCTCACGCTGGCGCTCGCGCTGGCAGGCGTGCTGCGGCCCGGGTACGTCACCGTGCTGGCCGCGCTCGTGCCGCTCGGCTGGGTGAGCTGCGGTCTGGTCGCCCACACGGCGACCCGGCGGGTGGCCGGCGCCGATCACGTGCTGGCCGTACGGGCCATCGGCGCGTCCCCGCTCTACCTGCTGCGCCGCACCATCGGCCCGCACCTGGCCGGGCCCGTCCTGACCGTCGCCACCGCGGACTTCGCCCGGACGCTGATCGCCGTCACCTCGCTCGGCTTCCTCGGTGTCGGGCTGCCGCCCGGCGCCGACTGGGGCGGCATGGTGAGCGAGGCCACCGCCCTGCTGGTCACCGCGCCCCGCCTCGCGGTCGTGCCCGCCCTCGCCCTCGCCGTCACCGGGCTGGCCGCCGCGCTCGTGGCGGACCACCGCCAGGGCCTGGAGCGCCAGGGAGTGGAGCCATAGTGCCTCAGGCTTCCGCCCCGGCTCCCTCACCGCCCTCGGCCAGGGGGAGGTGGCGTGGAGGCGGGTGCGGGAGCGCCCGCCCCGTGCCGGCGGTGATGCCGTCGATGGCCAGCTCCAGGTAGCGGCGCCACGCCTCGGGCTCGGCGCCGAGCAGCGGCTCGGCCGTGTGCTGGATGCCGCTCACCAGCAGGACGACGTCGATGCCGGTGATGTCAGGACGGACGGCGCCCTCCTGGCGGGCGCGGGCGGTGAGCGCCTCCGCGACCTCGCAGAGGCGATGGATGGCCTGCCGCACCTGCGCGTGCTGCAAGGACGGGCGCCCGACGGTCTCGCAGAACGCCCGGTCCCGGACGAAGGTCTCCACGCAGGCGGTCATGAACCGGCGCAGCGCCAAGCCGGCGTCGTCGGCCGCGAGCAGCGCGCCGCCGGTGTCGGCGAGCTCGCCGAGCAGGCCGAGCATGATCGCCGCCAGCAGCTCGTCCTTGGAGGAGAAGTGCCGGAAGACCGTGCCCTTCCCCACCCCTGCCCGCTGCGCGATCTCACCGATGGACACCTCGACGCCGCGCTCGGCGAACATCGCCGCCGCGGCGTCCAGCAGCAGCCGGCGGTTGCGCACCGCGTCGCTGCGCGACGAGGCTCCGGACGTCGTCCCAGCCATGCGTCTCCCTTCCGCCCTCAGCTTAGCGCAACATGACCGAGCGGTCCGCTTCGTGCGATACGCTGAAGGTGACCGACCGGTCCGCTTAGTTGCTAGGGAGAACACACTCGTGAACACCACGTTGAAGGGCAAGGTCGCCCTCGTCACCGGAGCGTCCTCGGGCATCGGGGAGGCCACCGCGCTGGCCCTGTCTGAGGCGGGGGCCCGCGTCGCGATCGGCGCCCGGCGCGCCGACCGGCTGAAGCTCCTGGCGGACCAGGCGCCCGGCGAGATGCTCGCCCTCGATCTCGACGTGACCGACCAGGAGTCGGTACGGGCCGCCGTCGCGCAGACCACCGAGCGCTTCGGCGCCCTGGACATCCTGGTGAACAACGCCGGGGTGATGCTCAGCGGCCCGATCGCGGGCGCGGACACCACGGAGTGGACGCGCATGGTGGAGACCAACCTGCTCGGGTCGATGTACACCGTCCACGCGGCCCTGCCGCACCTGCTGGAGAGCAGGGGCATCGTCCTGCAGGTCTCCTCGACCTCGGGCCGGACCGCCTCGGCCTACAGCGGCGTCTACGCCGCGACGAAGTTCGGCATCACCGCCTTCTCCGAGGCGCTGCGGCAGGAGGTGACCGCGCAGGGCGTGCGCGTCGTGGTCGTCGAGCCCGGCTTCGTCGCCACCGAGCTGGCCGGACACAGCACCGATCCCACGATGCGCGCCGCCGCGCGGGAGATGGCCGACTCCATGCGCACCCTGCGGCCCGAGGACATCGCCGCCGCCGTCCTGTACGCGGTCACCCAGCCGGAGCACGTCGCGGTCAACGAACTGCTCATCCGGCCGACGGACCAGACCCGGGCCTGAACGCGAACGGCCGGGACGACCGGCTCGCCACTCGCGATCTTCCTGCCGTCCGGCCTGCCTGGCTATTGTTGATCTCCACATGGCGGAGGGGGGATCACCACTGATGGCTCAGGGCGGGTCCGAGTCGGCTCTGGGCAGCCGGTACGTGCTGCTGGAGGAGATCGGCGGCGGCGCGATGGGGACGGTGTGGCGGGCGCGGCAGCGCGACACGGGGGAGATCGTGGCGGTCAAGCTGCTGCGCGACGGGCTGGCCGGGGACCCCGACCTGGTCCTGCGGTTCGTGCAGGAGCGCAACGTGATGCGCACCCTGCGCCACCCCCACATCGTCACGGTCCGCGACTTCGTCATCGAGGGAGAGCGCCTCGCCCTGGTCATGGACCTCGTCGAGGGCGGGGACCTGCGCGGCCTGCTGCGGCAGCGCGGCACGCTGCCTGCCGGGGAGGCGGCCGGGCTGATGAGCCAGGTCGCCGACGCGCTGGCGGTCGCGCACGCGATCGGCGTCGTGCACCGGGACGTCAAGCCGGGCAACGTCCTGCTCGACGGGGTCACGGGCCAGGCGCGGCTGACCGACTTCGGCGTCGCCCGCATCGTCCACGGCCCCGGCCTCACCCAGACCAGCGCGGTCATCGGCACCCCCGCCTACCTGGCCCCCGAGGTGGCCGACGGCGCCGCCGCCGGCGCGGCCGTGGACGTGTACGCCCTCGGCCTGATCCTGTACGAGCTGCTCGCCGGGCGTCCCCCGTTCGTCGGCGACCACCCGATGGCGCTGCTGCGCCAGCACGCCGCGGCCGCGCCCCGCCGGCTCCCCGGCATGCCCGACTCCTTGTGGGCGCTCATCGCGGCCTGCGCCGCCAAGGACCCGGCCGTACGCCCCGGCGCCCCTGCGGTGGCGGCGGCGCTGAAGGAGGCGGCCCCGTCGCTGGCCGGCCTGCCCGCCCTGCCGCCGGTCCCCCGGTCCGAAGCCGTCTCCGCCACCTCCGAGCCCCTGCCCGCCGCGAACCCGCACCCCGCCTCGCCGTCACCCGCCTCGCCGTCACCCGCCTCGCCGTCGCACCCAGCCCCGCCGTCGCCCGCCCCGCCGTCACCCGCCTCGCCGTCACCCGCCTCGCCGTCGCACCCTGTCCCTCCGCCGCCGCCCGCCCGGCCGCAGGGGACGGGCGCGGTTGCGTCCGACGGCGACGAGACGCAGACCTCGGCCAGGCGCGGCCGGTCGCGGCAGCGCCTGGTCATCGCCGCGACCGCCGCCGCGGCGCTGGTCCTCACCGGCACGGCGGTGGCCGTCGGCGCCCCGTGGCGGACACCGGACGCGGACGCGGCACCCGCCGCCGCGTCGACGCAACCCTCCGGTGAGGCGGCGGACCGGCCGGTCGTGACCCCCACCCCGGCCACCAGCACCCCGTCACCGAAGGACCTCGAGAAACGCGACGAGCCGGCGGACAAGCCGAAGACGGTCGTCCCGGCCCCGTCCACCCCTCCGGTCTCGACCGCCCCGCCCACGCGCCGGGTTCGCACGCCCAAGCCGGTGAAGTCGTCCCCCACGGTGGAGACGCCGGACGACGGCGAGGAGCCGTCGTCCGAGGAGCCGGCGCCGGTCTGGCGCTGCCGGGACTGGCTCGCCGTGGCCGGCGGCGTCGAGATGTCGCCCTGCATGGCCGTGGCCGGCGACACCATCCACCTCAAGGGCCAGATCAGGGGGTCCGCCTCCGTACGGTCCGACATCCACGTGCAGCTCTACGACACCGACGCCGACACGAACCTCTCCCAGCCGTTCATCTGCACCGGCGTCGCCCCGCCGAGCACAGGAGGCGTGGCGGTGTGCGGCCCGTTCACGATGTCGCCCCCGCGCACCGGCGCCAAGACCGACGTCCGCCAGCGGTGGCGGGCGGCGGGCGGCTCGACCTGGGGCGGCGGCGCCGAGAGCCCCTGGGTCCGCTGGTGAGCGCCGCGCTCAGGCGGGCGGGAGGACGCGGCACAGCGCTTCGAGCGCGGGCCCGTACCCGTGGCCGGGCGGGGTGGCGTAGCCGACGACCAGCCCGTCGAAGGCGGGCATGACGGCGGCCGGGTGGCGGTAGCCGGCGAGGCCGTCCAGGGCGATCGACTGCCGGGCCGCGGCCTCGACGGCGGACCGCTCGGTCCCGGGCGGCAGATGCAGCACCGCGTGCAGCCCGGCGGCGATGCCGGTCGTGGCGATGTGCGGGGCCCTGGCGGCGAGGGTGGCGACCAGGCGGTCGCGTCGGGCGCGGTAGCGCTGGCGCATGCGGCGGACGTGCCTGTCGTAGTGGCCGGAGTCGATGAAGTCGGCGAGCGTGAGCTGGTCCGTCACGCTCGCCCAGGCCTCCCGCTCGCCCTTGGCCGCGAGGACGGGGGCGAGCAGGCGCTCGGGCAGCACCATCCAGCCCAGCCGCAGCCCCGGTGAGATGCTCTTGCTGGTCGAGCCGAGGTAGACGACCCGCTCGGGGTCGAGGCCCTGGACCGCGCCGACGGGCTCGCGGTCGTAGCGGAACTCGCCGTCGTAGTCGTCCTCCAGGATCAGGCCGCCGCAGGAGCGGGCCCAGTCCACCGCGGCGACGCGGCGCTCCGGGTGCAGGGGTCCCCCGGTCGGGAACTGGTGTGCCGGGGTAAGCAGTGCCGCCCGGACTCCCTGGAGGCCGCCCAGCTCGGCCGTACGGGCGCCGTGCTCGTCGAGCGTGAGCGGGACCGTGCGGACGGAGGCCGCCGCCAGGACGGAGCGGTGGAAGGCGAGCCCGTAGGACTCCACCGCCAGCGGGCCGCGCAGCACCCGGCCGCCGAAGAGCAGCCGCAGCGCGTGCGCGAAGCCGGAGCAGATCACGATCCGGTCCGGCGTGGCACGCACGCCGCGGGCCCGCGCCAGGTACTCGGCCAGCGCCCGGCGCAGCTCGGGGCGGCCTTGCGGGTCGCCGGGGCCGAAGGCCTCGTGGGGTGCGGCGTTCAGCGCGCGGCGGGCGGCGGCCAGCCAGTCCGAGCGGGGGAAGGAGGCGGCGTCGGGCTGGCCCTGCCTGAGGTCGTGGGCCGGCGGGGCCGGGCGCGCGGGGCGCTTCCCCGGCACGCGCGGCTGCCGGGCCGGCTCGGCACGGGACGCCACCCGGGTGCCGGAGCCCTGCTTGGCGACCAGCCAGCCCTCGGCGACCAGGTCCGCGTAGGCTTCGGCGACGGTGTTGCGGGCAAGGCCGAGGTCGGCTGCCAGGGAGCGGTAGGGCGGCAGCCGGGTGCCGGGGGCCAGCCTCCCGTCCCGTACGGCCTCGCGCAGCGCGCGGGTGAGCACGGCGCGCCGGCTGCCAGGACCCGCCAGCTCCAGGTGCAGGTCACTGCCGAGCCGCTCCGCCAGATTGACCCACGAATCCGCCACGGAAATGCACCCTATATCTGGTCTTTCACCGCCATACCGTTGGGGTCATGAACGCTATGAACACCTTGCGCTCCGCCGTCCGCGGCCGTGTCCTGCTGCCGGGCGACGCCGGCTTCGACACCGCCCACCGCCCCTGGAACCTGGCCGTCGAGCAGCCCGTCGCGGCCGTGGTCGAGGCCGCCGACGCCGGCGACGTGGCCGCGCTCGTCCGTTACGCCCGCTCGGCCGGCCTGGGCGTCGCCGTCCAGCCGAACGGGCACGGCGCCTCCGGCCGCGCCGCCGGCACGATCCTGCTGCGCACCGGCCGGCTGGACACCTTGGAGATCGATGCGGCGGCCCGCCGGGCCAGGGTCGGCGCGGGCGTGCCGTCCGGACGCGTGCAGGCGGCCGCCGCCGCGCACGGCCTGACCGGGCTGCCTGGAAGCTCCCCGGTGGTCAGCGTGGCGGGGGTGGCGCTCGGCGGCGGGCTGAGCTGGTTCGGCCGCGCCCACGGCTGGGTGGCCGACGCGGTCACCGCGTTCGACGTGGTGGACGCGGAAGGGCGGCAGCGGCACGTCACCGCGGGCTCCGACCCCGACCTGTTCTGGGCGCTGCGCGGAGGAGGCGGCGACTTCGCCGTCGTCACCGGGCTCGAGCTGACCCTGCATCCCGCGCCGCGCCTGTTCGGCGGCCGGGTCCTGTGGCAGGCGGAGCACGCCCCCGCGGTCATGGACGCCTACCGGCAGATCACCGCCGCCGCGCCTGAGGAGCTGACGGTCTGGCTGGACCTGCTGCACTTCCCCGGCTCGGCCCCCATGGTGGCTGTGGACGCCACGTACCTCGGCGGTCAGGACGCGGCCCGCGACCTGCTGTCCCCGCTGGACGGGCTGGCCCGGCCGCTGTCCGACAGCAGGCGGGTCATGGCGGTCTCCGAGCTCGGCGGCATCACCGCCGAGCCCACCGATCCCGGCCCCGGCCTCTCGCGGGCCGAGCTGCTGACCGAGCTGGACGACGCGGCGGCCAAGACCCTGCTCGCCGACCCTATCGCCCCGCTGCTCAGCGTGCAGGTCCGGCACCTGGGCGGCGCGTTCACCCGGCCGTCCGACACCCCGCAGGGACCGCTGACCGAGCCGTACGCGCTCTACCTGTTCGGCATCCCCGCCGACCCGCGTACCGCCGCGGCCGTCGCCGTCAGGCAGCGCGGCCTCGCCGAGGCCCTGCCCGTCAGCGGGCGCAAGCCGTTCACCTTCCTCAACCCCGCCGAGACGGCGGCCGACGCCTTCGCCCCCGCCGCCCTGGCCCGGCTGCGCGCGATCAAGCACCGCTGTGACCCGCACAACGTCTTCCGCTCCAACTTTCCCGTGAACGGCTGAAGGCGATCCTCCCGGCTCGACGCACCTCGGCGATCCTCCGGCTGGGCGCACCTCGGCGATCCTCCGGCTCGGCGCGCCGCGAGATAATCACCGGCATGCGGTTCGGGATCCTCGGTGAGACCAGGGCGTGGCGCGACGACGGGGCCGAAGTTCCGCTGGGCGGGCCGTCCCGCCGCGCGCTGCTCGCGCTGCTGCTGCTCCGCCCCGGCGAGGCCGTGCCGGCCGACCGGCTGGCGGGCGAGCTCGGCCCGGACGGGGCGCCGTCGGCGCACGCGCTGCAGTCGCAGGTGTCCAGGCTGCGCGCGGCCCTGGGCGCGGCGGCCGTGATCGAGCGGACCGGCACCGGTTACCGGATCGTGGTCGCGCACGACGACGTGGACGCCTGCCGGTTCGAGCGGCTCGCCGCCGAGGGGCGGGCCGCGCTGGGCGAGGGCGATGCCCGGCGGGCGATGACGCTGCTGCGCGCGGCGCTCCGGCTGTGGCGCGGGCCTGCGCTGGCCGAGCTGCCCGAGAGCGAGACGGCGCGGGCCGCCGCCGTACGGCTGGAGGAGCTGCGGCTCGCCGCGCAGGAAGATCGGATCGAGGCGGAGCTGCGGCTCGGCGAGCACCACGCGGCTGTGCCCGAGCCGGCGCTCGAACCGCACGAGCCGCACGAGCTGGCACCCGAACTGCCCGAGCCGCACGAGCCGCACGAGCTGCCCGAGCTGGCACCCGAACTGCCCGAGCCGCACGAGTCGGTGCCCGAGCCGCGGGAGCTGGTGCCTGAGCTGCGTGAGCTGGTGGGCCGCCACCCGCTGCGGGAGCGGCCGGCGGCGCTGCTGATGCGGGCGCTGGCCGCCTGCGGCGAGCAGGCCGAGGCGCTGGTGGCGTTCGAGGAGACGAGGCGGCGGCTGGCCGAGGAGCTGGGGGCCGATCCGTCGGCCGAGCTGGCGGGGCTGCACCGGGAGTTGCTGAGCGCCGGCCCGTCCCCGTCGCCCGCCGCCCCGCCCGCGCAGCTCACCTCGTTCGTGGGCCGCGGCGCGGAGCTGGCCGAGGTCGGCGAGCTGCTGCGGACGGCGAGGCTGGTCACGCTGACCGGGCCGGGCGGGGTCGGCAAGACCCGGTTGTCGGTGGAGGCCGCCGCCGCCGAAACCGGTGAGGTGTGTTTCGCGGAGCTGGCCGCGCTGCGCGACGGCGCCGGTCTGGCTCAGGCGTTGCTGGGCGCCCTCGGCCTGCGCCAGAACGGGCTCCAGCTCGCGGGGGGCCCGCGCACGCCGGTCGAGCGCCTGGTCACGGCGCTGTCGGACCGGGCGCTCCTGCTCGTCCTCGACAACTGCGAGCACCTGGTCGAGGAGGTGGCCGCGCTGGTGGCGCGGCTCCTGGCGGCCTGCCCGCGGCTGCGGGTCCTGGCCACCAGCCGGGAGCCGCTCGGCATCGGCGGCGAGCACGTCCGGCAGGTGCGCCCGCTGGACGGCGAGTCGGCGGTACGCCTGTTCACCGACCGGGCGCGCGCCGCCCGGCGCGGCTTCGCCGCCGGCCCCGCGCTCGTCCGGCGGATCTGCGCGGCCCTCGACGACCTGCCGCTGGCCATCGAGCTGGCCGCGGCCCGGCTGCGCACCCTGGACGTGGACGACCTGGCGGGACGGCTGGACGACCTGCTCGCCGTCACCGCCCGCGGCAACCGAACCCCCGACCGGCGGCACCGGACGCTGCGCTCGGTGGTCGCCTGGAGCTGGGCCCTGCTGTCGGAGAACGAGCAGCGGGCCGCCCGCCGGTTCACGGTCTTCGCCGGCGGGGCGACGACCCGGGCCGCGCTGCGGGTGTGCGACACCGACGAGGACACGCTGGAGTCGCTGGTCGACAAGTCGCTCCTGGAGAGCGTGGGCGGCGGCCGACTGCGGATGCTGGAGACGGTCCGCGCGTACGGCGCCGAGCGGCTCGCGGCGGCCGGCGAGCGTGCCGACGCCCGGCGTGCCCACGCCCGGTACTTCCTGGACCTGGCCTTGACCGCCGACCCGCGGCTGCGGCGGGCCGAGCAGCTCGCCTGGCTGCCGGTCCTCGTGGCCGAGCACGACAACGTGCTGGCGGCGCTGCGCCGGTCGGTCGAGGCGCGGGAGGTGGACACGGCCCTGCGCCTGGTCGCGGCGGCCTCGGCGTACCTGTGGATCCGCGGCGTGGCCGCCTCGGCCGCGCCGCAGGCGATCGCGCTGCTCGACGCGATCGGCGACGCTCCCCCGCCCGGACTCGGCGAGGAGTACGCGACGTGCGTGCTCGTCGCCGCCTCCACCGCCGCCGGACGGCCGGCCTGGCAGCGGCACCGCGCGGCGGCGGGCGAGGCGCTGGCCGCCGCCTGGCCTGGCACCCTGGCCGGCAGGTATCCGGCCGCCCTGCTGCTGTGGATGATGCGCAACGCGAGCGAGGCCGAGCCGCACGGCGCGTACGAGCTCGTCCGCGCCCAGCGCGACAGCCCGGAGCCGTGGGCGCGTGCGGCCGCCCTGTACGTGTCGGGCTTCGGCGAGCTCGGCAAGGGTGACACCGCGGCGGCCGAGCGCGCCTTCGGCCGGGCCGCCGACGGGTTCCGCGCGCTCGGCGACCGCTGGGGCGCCGCGCTCACCCTCGACGTCCTGGCCGGTCTCGCGGCGGGGCGCGGCGAGCGCGCGCGGGCCGTCGAGCTGACCGACCGGGCACTCTCGCTCACCGACGAGCTCGGCGCCCTGGACGACTGCGCCGACCTGCTGGTCAACCGGGGCGACCAGCTCGCCGCCTGCGATCCCGAGGCGGCCCGAGCCGACTACGCCAGGGCCGCCGGCCTGGCCCGCCGCGCGGGCAGCCCCGCCGGCCTGGCCGCGGCCCTGCGCGGGCTCGGCGACCTCGCCCTCCTGGACGACGACCTGGCCGAGGCCGAACGGCTCTACACCGACGCGCTGGAACGCATCGACCCGCACTGGGTCAAGAGCGTCGGCAACCGGGTACGCACCCTGGCCGGGCTGGGCCGTGTCGCCGAGGCACGCGGGGACCACGCCACCGCCCGCGCCCGCTACCGGCAGAGCGCCGCGTCCGCGTCCGCCATCGGCTCCTCCGTCCCGGACGCGCTGCGCATGCTCGGCCTGCCCGAGCCCGTCGTCGAGGCGGTGAGCGCGGGGGGACTCTCGAACCCGTCGTCGAGGCGGGCAGCCCGCGGTGAGCCTCCAACCGGTCGTCGAGGCGGTGAGCGCGCGGTGAGCCTCCGGTGAGCCCCGCCCGGCAGGCTCACCGGCATGACCGACCGCGACGTCCTGATCTCCGGCGCCTCTGTCGCCGGCCCCGCCCTCGCGTACTGGCTGCACCGGTACGGCTTCCGCCCCACCGTCGTGGAGCGCGCCCCGGCGCTGCGCGACGGCGGCTACGCCGTCGACTTCCGCGGCGAGGCGCACCTGACGGTGCTGCGCCGCATGGGCGTGCTGCCCGCCGTCGAACGCGCCCGCACCGGCATGGGCGCGACGTGGTACGTCAACAGCGCGGGCAAGCCCCAGGCCAAGCTGCCGGCCGACCTGTTCGCCGGGGACATCGAGATCCTCCGCGGCGACCTGGCCCGCATCCTCCACGACGCCACCAGGCAGGGCACCGAGTACGTCTTCGGCGACTCCATCACCTCGCTCACCGAGGACGCCGACGGGGTGCGCGTCACGTTCGAACGAGCCGCGCCCCGCCGCTTCGGCCTGGTCATCGGCGCCGACGGCCTGCACTCCAACACCCGCCGCCTCGTGTTCGGCCCCGAGGAGCGCCACGTCAAGCACCTCGGCGTCCACTGCGCCATCTTCACCACGGCCAACCATCTCGGCCTCGACCACGCCGGCCACGCCTACCGCACCGCGGGCAGGCTCGTCGCGCTGTACAGCGCCCGCGGAAACACCGAGGCCAGGGCCGCGTTCTACTTCGCCTCGCCGCTGCTGGACCTCGACCGCCGCGACGTGGCCGGGCAGCAGTCCGTCCTCGCCGAGCACTTCGCGGGCAACGGCTGGGAGAGCGACCGCCTGCTGCGCGAGATGCGGCACGCGCCCGACTTCTTCTTCGACTCGGTCGGCCAGGTGCGCATGGAGACCTGGACACGCGGGCGGGTCGCCCTGGTCGGTGACGCCGCGTACAGTCCGTCCTCCCTGTCGGGCATGGGGACGGGGCTGGCCCTGGTGGGCGCGTACGTGCTGGCGGGCGAGCTGGCCGCCGCCCGCGGCGACCACCGCGTCGCGTTCGCCCGCTACGAGGAGGAGATGCGGGAGTACGCGGCGGGCTGCGTGAAGATGGGCGACGGCGTCGCCGGGTTCATGGTCCCCGGCAGCCGCTTCATGGCCGCGTTCCTCAACCGCTACTACAAGATCTTGCCGTACCTGCCGGGCAAGAACCTGATGGCGAACATGGCCCGCAGGACCGCCGAGAACGTCACGTTGCGCGACTACGGGGACCTCGTCGTCAGGTGACGCGCGCCGATCCGCCGGGCGAGCGCGCGAAGAGGATCGCCCCCGGTACGCGTTCGCCGGGGTCGATCAGCAGCTGGGCCTCGACGGCGAACCCGGCGTCGCGCAGCCAGGCCGCCATCCGGTCGGGCCGGCGACGGTGGACGTGCACCCGCATGGGATGGCCGCCGTACCCCTGCGTCTTCAGGGACGACTCGTCGTCGCCCGCGTGGAAGCCGACCAGCAGCGTCCCGCCGGGCCGCAGCACCCTGCGGAAGTGGCCGAGGACGGCGGGGATCTCGTCGTCGGGGACGTGGATCAACGACCAGAAGGCGAGCACGGCGGCGACCGAGGCGTCGGGGAGGTCGAGTTCGGTCATCGAGCCCACCTCGAACCGCAGCCGCGGGTGGTCGCGCCGGGCCACGTCGATCATCGCTGGGGAGAGGTCGATGCCGAAGGCGTCGAGGCCCAGCTCGTGCAGGTGGGCCGTGACATGACCCGGCCCGCAGCCCACGTCGGCCACCGGTCCGCCCCCGGCGGACCGGACCAGGTCCGCGAGCAGGGCCAGGGCCGCCCGGAGGTACGGGCGCTCGCCCAGCGCCTCGCGCAGCTGGGCGGCGTAGCTGTCGGCGACCGTGTCGTAGGAGGTCCGGGTGTCCTCCAGCCAGTTGTCCGTGTCCATGCGCCGACACCCTAGTCCGGTCGCGATCGGGAGTGTCGGTGGCCGCTGCCATACTGCGGCCCATGACGATGGAGACGGTCGTGCTCACCGGCGCCGCGGGGAGCGTCGGGTCCGTGCTGCGCGAGCCGCTGCGGCGCCGGCTGCGCCGGTTGATCTCGGTCGACCGGATGCCGCTGGCCGCGGCGGGGCCGGGTGAGGAGGTGCGCCAGGCCGAGCTGGGCGGCGTCGGCGACGTGCGGCCTCTCATCGAGGGCGCCGACGCGGTCGTGCACCTGGCCGGGGTGCCGGACGAGGCGCCGCTGCCCGACCTCCTGGAGGGCAACGTCCTGGGCACGCACCACGTGCTGGAGGCGGCGCGGCTGGCGGGGGTCAGGCGCGTGGTGCTGGCCAGCAGCAACCGGCTGACCGGCTGCTACCCGGCCGCGCGGATGGTCTCGGCGGACCTGCCGCCCAGGCCCGACGGCGTGTACGGCGTCAGCAAGGTCGCCGTGGAGGCGCTGGGGCGGCTGTACGCCGACAAGTTCGGCGTGCAGGTGGTGTGCCTGCGCATCGGGAGCCTGGAGCCGGAGCCGAGCGAGCCGCGGCACCTGGCCACCTGGCTGAGCCCGCGCGACTGCGCCGGGTTCGTCTGGGCCGCGCTGACCCGGCCGGGCGTCACCTTCACGGCCGCGTACGCGGTGTCGGCCAACACCCGCCGCTTCTGGGAGCTCGACGGCCTGCTCGGCTACCAGCCCCTCGACGACGCGGAGGCCTACGCCGGCCGCATCCCCGGCGCGGCGGAGTTCTTCTCCGCCGACCAGCTCCAGGGTGGTGACTACGCCACCGCCGGCTACACGCTGCGGCACGCCCTGGGCGGGCAGCCGGGCGGGAGATCGTCCTGATCCCGGTGACGGCGCACCCTCGCACGAGCGCGGGCCGGCCGCGGCGTAATCTGTCGTGGTCCTGTTGATCGCGCGCCCGAGGAGACCGTTGTGGACGACGTCAGGAGCCGGCATCGGATGCTGGCGGTGCTCGCGCGCCGCGCCGCCGAGGGGAGCCGGCCGGGCGAGCGGACCGACGGTCACCGGGTGGCGCTGGCCATCGAGGGCGGCGGGATGCGCGGCACGGTGTCGGCGGGCATGGCCCTGGCGATCCAGCAGCTCGGTCTGCTGCCGCTGTTCGACGCCGTCTACGGCGCCTCCGCCGGGGCGATCTCGGGGGCCTGGCTGCTGAGCACGCGTCCGGAGGGGCTGCGCGGCTGGACCGACCCGGTGTTCGCCAAGGCGCTGATCCGCCGCGGCAACGTGCTGCGCGCCCGCCCCGTCGTGGACGTGCGCGGCCTGATCGAGACCGTCTACGTCCGCGACTTCCCGCTCGACTTCGCCTCCGTGCTGGCCTCCCCGATCGAGTTCCACCCCCTGGCCACCGACGTACTGACGGGCGAGGCGGTGGACCTGCACCCGACGCTGACCTGCGAGCGTGACCTGCAGCTCGCCCTGCGGGCGAGCGCCGCCCTGCCGATGCTGGCCGGCCCGCCCGTGGCCATCGGCGACCGGCTCCTGTACGACGCGGGCGTGGCCGAGTCGATCCCGTTCCGCCGGGCGCTGCGCGACGGCGCCAGCCACGTGCTCGTCCTGCGCTCCCGCCGCCTGGTCGACCGGGCCTCCGCCCGTACGGCGCCGTCGTGGGGGGCGCGGCTCGTCACCGGCGTCGGCCTGCGCCGCCACCCCCCGGCGCTGCGGACGGCGTTCCTGTCGCGGGACGCCCGGCTGGCCGCCGACGACCGCCTCCTGGCCGAGCACGACCTCGACGGCCCCTCCCTGAGCGGTGGCCCCGCGGTGCTGTCCATCAGGCCGCCGGACACCTCGCCGGGGATCGGCCGCCTGGAGAGCGACGCGGCGCTGCTGCACGCCGCCTTCGAGGTGGGTCACGCAGCCGCGACCGCGGTGCTGAAGGGTGTCCCCACCCATTGAAATTAGAGCAATTCTTTAGAAAAATGCTCTGCCATGGCCTCTGTGATGGTGGTGACCGGCGGGAACCGCGGCATCGGGCACGCGGTGTGCGAGCGGCTGGCCGGCGACGGGCACAGGGTGTTGCTCGTGGCGCGGGATCAGGAACGCGGGCGGCGGGCCGCCGCGGAGGTCCGGGGGGACGTCGAGTTCGTGGCGGGCGACCTGACCACCACGGCGTCGGTGCGGCGGCTGGCCGATGAGCTGCGGGCCCGGTGCCCGCGCGTGGACGTGCTGGTGCACAACGCCGGCGTCTGGCCCACCCGCCGGGTGCTGACGAGCGACGGGGTGGAGGAGTCGTTCGCGGTCAACCATCTGGCGCCTTTCCTGCTCAACCACCTGCTGGAGGATCGGCTCGGGCGGGTGGTGCAGGTCAGCGCGGGCCTGTACGTCAAGGGCAGGGCCGAGCCCGGGCGCACGTGCGTGGGGGCGGACTTCTCCTCGCTGCGGACGTACGCGGACACGAAGCTGTGCAACCTGCTGACCGTGCCGCTGTTCGCCGAGCGCTGGCGGGAGGCGGGCATCACGATCGACGCGGTGCACCCGGGCGTGATCCGCACCGGGCTCGGCGACCGCGGCGGCCCGCTGGGCTGGCTGCTGAAGGCCGTGAAACGCAGGTGGGCGACGGCCGAGGAGGGTGCCGCGCCGGTCGTGGCCCTGGCGGGCGGCACCGGCACCGGACGCTACTTCGACCAGGCCGAGGAGGTCCCGTTGCAGGGGCCCGCCCTGGACGGGGAGCTGGCCCGGCGGATCTGGGACGAGGCCGAGGCGCTGACGGCGGTGCGATGACCCGGCACAAGCGCAGCGAGGAGACGGTCAGGAAGCTTCTCGACACGGCCCTGGAGATCTACCCGGACGACTTCACGCTCAGGGCCCTGACCACGCGCAGCGGCGTCAGCATGGGCAGCGTATACCACCACTTCGGCAGCCTGGAGGGGCTGGCCGCCGCGCTCTACAGCCGGTGCATGGGGGCGCTGCTCGACGCGCTGGTGGCGGCCGTCGAGGAAGCGGCGGACGCCCGCGACGGCGTGCGCCGCGTGGTGACGGCCTACCTGGGCTTCACTGCCGGCCACGCCGACCAGGCCCGGTTCATCCACGCGGCGCCGTACGCGATCGACCTCGGCCCGTACGCCGAGCGGATCGCGGCGGACAAGGCGCCGCGGCTGGCGCGGCTGAACGGCTGGATCCTCGGCCACATGGACGCCGGCACGGTCGCCCGGCTGCCCGTGGCGCAGGTGGAGATGCTGCTGGTCGGGCCGGTCGCCGAGGTGACCAGGAGGTGGCTGGCGGGGGCGCCGGAGATCGACCTGGCGGAGGCGGCGCGGGTCCTGCCCGAGCGCATCTGGCGGTCCCTGAGCGCATGACGGTGGTGAATGCATTTATTGATCAGCACATTAATCGGTCCGGACAATTGTCACCGAGAACGTAATAGTGCATGGAGCGGAATCAATGACCTTCTTATCGTGAGAATCAGTCTCACGGAAAGGAAGGGATCATGCGTAAGCTCCTCGCGAGCGGCGTCCTCGCCGCCTCGTTGGCCCTTACCGGAATCGCCGCCACGGCTCCCGCCCAGGCGAGCGTCGCCACCGGCGTGACCGCGGCCGGTGCCACCGCCAAGTGCCCGCACGGCTACTACTGGCACAAGCACTCGTACAAGAAGTGGCACAAGGCCGGGCACCGGTGGAAGGGCCACTACCACAAGAAGGGCCACTATCACTACTACTACAAGTGGCACTGTCACAAGAAGGGCTGATCTGATAAAAGGGCCCGCCGGCATTCTGGTCGGCGGGCCTTTTCATGCGGGGCGGCATTCATGAAAAAACAAGGGTCGTCACCGTGGCCGGCGGCACGTAGCCGGGACGCGATCGACTCCCGGCCCGACCCCCGGTGGGGGAAGAGACCGGGTCAGCCCGTCCGGCCGGCCAGGTTCTGGACCCAGGCCGACAGGCCCTGCATGAGCACGTCAAGCTCTTTGCGCAGCTCGTCGTTCTCGGCTCGCAGTTCGTCGTTGGCGGTGCGCAGCTCGGCGTTCTCCTCGCGCAGTGTGTTGTTCTCGGCGCGCAGCTCGGCGACCTCGGAGCGCGGGCTCGCCGGGTGCGCGGGCTCGTCCTCCGCCCGGTCGTTCCAGGCGGGTGCGGGCGGGCGGAACGCGTCCCGCCACGGGCCCAGCTCCTCGTGCCCGATCCGCACCGGAGCCGGCGGCCAGACCTGCGTGGCAGGTGGCTCGGCGGGTGAGGCGGGCGCGGGCGGTGGGGGCGACGCGGGCGCGGACGCTGCGGGAGAAGACAGCGCGGAAGAGGACAGTGCGGCGGGCGGCCGTGGCCGCTCGTTGCGCGCCGCGTCCGATGTGACGGTCGTGGCCGCCGGGGAGGGCGCGGGCGCAGTGGCGTGCCGGGGCTTGGGCAGGGCCAGGGTCACCAGCGCGGCCACCAGGGCGACGCCGCAACCGACCAGCAGCGCCGTACGGAACCCCGACTCGGACGGCAGCGCGTGCCCGCCCATCGTCACCGTCATCTGCGACAGGATCACGCCGACCACCGCGGCCGACACCGAGGTGCCGATGGAGCGCATCAGCGTGTTGAAGCTGTTGGCGGAGGCGGTCTCGCTCTGCGGCACGGCGCTCATGATCAGCGCGGGCATCGCGCCGTAGGCCAGGCCGACGCCGATGTTTCCGACGCTGCTGGCGACCATCAGTCCCCACGACCACCCCATCAGGCCGAACGCGGCTCCGTACCCGAGCGCGATGATCAGCGCGCCGACGAACAGGCTCGTCCTGGGCCCTCGGGCGGCCGACAGCCGCGCGCCCAGCGAGGAGACCGCCATCATCATCAGCCCGGACGGCGCCAGCCACAGCCCCGCAGCGAGCATCGACTGGCCCAGGCCGTAGCCGGTCGCCTCGGGAAGCTGGAGGATCTGCATGACGACCAGCGACTGGGCGTACATGGCGAAGCCGACCAGGACGGAGGCGACGTTGGTGAGCAGGACCTGAGGCCGGGCGGTGGTGCGCAGGTCCACCAGCGGGTCACGGACGCGCAGCTCCCACAGTCCCCACAGCAGCAGCACCACGACGGCCGCGCCGAGGAGCCCGAGCGTAGTGCCGCTCCCCCAGCCCCAGTCGGCGCCCTTGGACACGCCCAGCAGCAGGCAGACCAGCGCGATCCCGAGGCCGACGGCGCCGGCGGCGTCGAGGCGGCCGCGGCCGTGGGCGGGCGTGGCCGGGACGAGCAGCCAGATCAGGACGGCGACCAGCACGCTCAGCACGGCCGAGCCCCAGAACAGCATCCGCCAGTCGGCGTACTCGGCGACGGCCGCGGAGATCGGCAGGCCGAGCGCGCCGCCGATGCCCATGGACGAGCTCATCAGCGCGATCGCCGGGCCGACCCGCTGCGGCGGGAGCAGGTCGCGCAGCGCGCTGACGCCCAGCGGGATCATGCCGACGCCCAGCCCCTGCAGGCCGCGCCCGGCGATCATCGGGATCAGCGATCCGGCGAGGGCGCACACCACCGATCCGGCGATCAGCGGCACGGCGCAGGCGAGCATCATGCGGCGCTTGCCGTACAGGTCGCCGAGCTTGCCGACCACCGGGGTGGCGACCGCGCCGACCAGCAGGGTCACGGTGATCACCCAGGAGGTGTCGGCCGCGTCGGCGTCGAGCAGCCGGGGCAGCTCGCCGATCAGCGGCACCACCAGGGTCTGCATGAGGGAGCCGACGATGCCGGCCACGGCGAGCACGCTGACGATCCCGCCGCCGGAGCGCGAGGTAGGCGCGGAATGCACGTTATATCACCTTATTTCCCGTTAAGTCCGTTTGGACTATACACAGGATGTGTAGAGTGCACATTCACCGGCCCTTCTCCGAACGTGCTAGGCTGCCGGTCGTTCGGTGTTGGATCTCGGATGGAGAGGGAGGTGAGGTTGGATGACCGCGGTGAAGACCGCTGCCGTGTGCAGCGCCCGGACATTCCTCACGTCCCGGGCCCCGGTCTGACCCATTTCTCCCCGCCCGCCGCAGCCGGAAGGCTCAAGGCGAGGCTGGTGGCTGCGTCTCGTCGGGGCCCCTTCCCGCAAGGTGTCTCACGTTGTCCAACCTCTTCACGGATCCTTCCGACACTCTGTCCCGGTACGGATGGACGGAATCACTCGACCACGCCTTCGCCGAACACCGCGAGGCCGGGCTCGAACCGGCCCGGATCGCCCGGGTCGATCGCGGCCTGTGCGAGGCGATCACCGGGTCCGGCCCTGTACGGGCCGCCTTCGCGGTGCCGCACGCGTCCGACCCGCTCCTGATGCCCTGCACCGGCGACTGGGCCGCGCTGCGCCCCGGGCGCGAGCCGCGGCTGGTGGCCCTGCTGCCACGCCGGGGCACGATCGTGCGCTCGTCGGCGTCACGCACCTCCCACGGGCAGGTGCTGGCCGCCAACGTCGACACCGTCGTCGTCGCCGTCTCGCTGGCCGCTCCCCTGGACGCGGCCCGGCTGGAGCGGCTGCTGGCCCTGGCGTGGGACAGCTCCGCCCGGCCGCTGGTCGTCCTGACCAAGGCGGACCTGGCCACCGACGCCGCCGCCGTGCACGCCGAGGCGAGCACGCTCGCTCCCGGCGTGGACGTCCTGGTCACCAGCGTCACCACCGGCGAGAACATCGACGTGCTGACCGCCCTGCTGGGCGGCGGCACCACGGTCCTGCTCGGGTCCTCGGGCGCGGGCAAGTCCAGCCTCGGCAACGCGCTGCTCGGGGACGAGCGGCTGGCCGTCGGCGAGGTACGGGCGCAGGACGGCAAGGGCCGCCACACCACCGTCCGCCGCGAGCTGGTGCCCCTGCCCGGCGGGGGCGTCCTCATCGACACGCCCGGACTGCGCGCGATCAGCCTGTACGACGCCGCCGACGGCCTGGAACAGGTCTTCGCCGAGATCGAGGAGCTGGCCCGGAACTGCCGGTTCGGCGACTGCGCGCACGGCACCGAGCCCGGCTGCGCCGTCCAGGCGGCCATCCAGGCGGGCGAGCTGGCCGAGCGCCGCCTCGACAGCTACCGCAAGCTGCAACGGGAGAACGCGTGGGCGGCCGCGCGCACGGACGCCCGGCTACGCGGCGAGCGTACCGACCGGCAGAAGGCCATCACCAGGCATCTGCGCGCCACCTACAGGTTCCGGGACCAGCAATCGTGAGCGCGGACTCCCGCGCCCAGGTCGCCGCCGCGCGCGCACGGACGCCCGGCTCCGGCGAACCCCTCCATCAGCCATGCCCTGCCACCGCAGGCGAGCACAGAACGGACACCCACCAGCGATGACCAGTTCCTGGATCACCCGCCCCGAGACCGCCGCCGACCTCGCCCCGATCCGCGAGGTCAACCTCGCGGCCTTCCCCACCCCGCACGAGGCCGACCTGGTCGAGGCGCTGCGCGCCGACCCGGCGGCGTGGCTGCCCGGCCTTTCGTGGGTGGCGCAGCAGCCCGGCGGCCCCATCGCCGGGTTCTCGCTGCTCACCCGCTGCCACGTCGACGGCGTTCCGGCTCTCACGCTGGGGCCGTGCGCCGTACGGCCCGAGGCGCAGCGGCGCGGCGCCGGTTCGGCGGCCATCCGCGCCGGGCTGGACGCCGCCAGGCAGCAGGGCGAGAACCTCGTCCTGGTGCTCGGTCACGCCACGTACTACCCGCGCTTCGGCTTCGTCCCCGCTTCTCGCTATGGCATCAAGGCGCCCTTCGACGTCGAGGACCAGTACATGATGGCGCTCGTCTTCGACCCGGCGCGGCCGGTGCCGTCCGGCACCATCCGCTACCCGGCGGCGTTCGGCGTCTGAGCCGGGCCGCGTCCAGCCCTTGAGCGGGCCCGCGTCCAGCGTCTGACCCGCGCGGCCAGCGTCTGAGCCGGACAAGGCCGGTCACGGAGGCGGCGTGCCGGAGAGGCGTCCTGCCGCCGGCGGAGAAACACCTTCGCCGGCGGCGGGACGTCCCTGTCATGCCGCCCGCTCCGATCGTGAACGGGCCGGGCGGGAGGTGACCGCCCGGCCCGCCGGAGGAGAGCGGCCGGACGGTCACCGGCTCATCCCGCGGGCGAGTCGCTCAGGACCTTCGCCTCTTCAGCCTCGATCTGCTGGTTCCACTCCCGCTTGGAGGACTGCCAGCCGTCCTCGTCCCGCCCCAGCCGCCAGTAGCCGGAGATGGAGAGCTGCTCCAGCGGCACGCCCCGCTCCACGCGCAGGTACCGCCGCAGCTCCTTGACGAACGCCGCCTCGCCGTGCACGAAGGCGTGCAGGGTGCCGTCCAGGAACTTGGCCTCCCGCACCGCCCGCACCAGGGCCTCGCCGACCTGGCCGCCCTCGCGGTGCAGCCACACGACCTCGGCGTCGCAGGCGGTCGGCAGCTCCTGCTCCTCGGCGGGGTCCGCCACCTCGACGAAGACCTTGGCGGGCGCTCCGGCGGGCACCCGCTCCAGCGCGGCGCCGATGGCCGGCAGGGCGCTCTCGTCGCCGGCGAGCAGATGCCAGCCGGCCTCGGGGCTGGGCGCGTACGCCCCGCCGGGCCCCATGAAGCGGATCACGTCGCCCGGCTTCGCCTGCATCGCCCATGGCCCCGCGAGGCCCTGCGCGCCGTGGCAGACGAAGTCGATGGCCAGCTCCCGTGCCTGCGGGTCCCAGGAGCGCACGGTGTAGGTCCGCATGACGGGCCACTGCTCGCGGGGCAGCTCGGCGCGGATCACCCCCATGTCGAACGGCTCCGGATACGTCACTCCCGGCACCGGGAACAGCAGCTTCACATAATGGTCGGTGAACTCTCCCGCACTGAACCCGGCGAGCCCCTCGCCGCCCAGCACCACGCGGATCATGTGCGGGGTCAACTGCTCGGTACGCAGCACCACACCGGTGGTGCACCGAGGCGCACGCCGTGCCGATTCCGTCGCCATCGGACTCCTCCTCGCTAGATTAGGCAAGCCTAACTTAACTGGGCGAGCACTCATGGCGGATCCGCAGGCAGGGTGAGGGTGAGGACGGCTCCCCCGTGAGGGGCGTTGCGCGCGGTGAGGGTGCCGCCGTGCAGGTGCGCGTTCTCGGTGGCGATGGCCAGGCCGAGGCCGCTGCCATCGGACCGGGCGCGGGCGCCGTCGGCCTTGGTGAAGCGGTCGAAGACATGGGGCAGCAGGTCGGCGGGGATGCCGGGCCCGTCGTCGGAGACGGTGACGGTGAGGCGGCCGGCCTCGGCCCGCACCTGGACGAGCACCGACACCTCCGGGCCGCCGTGCCGCAGCGCGTTGCCGACGAGGTTGGCGAGGATGACGTCGGCGCGGCGCGGGTCGAGGCGGGCGCGCAGCCCCGGCGGGAGGTCGGTGCGAACCCGGTCCTGCCAGTGCCGCAGCGCGAGCGTCTTGGCGACGAACTGGGCCACGTCCACCTCGTCGAGGTTCAGCACGGCGGCGCCGGCGTCGAAGCGTGACACCTCCATCAGGTCCTCGACCAGGCGGGTGAGCTTGCGGGTCTCGCCGGAGACCAGGTGCAGGGCCTCGGCGGTGAGCGGCGCGAGGCGGCCTGAGGCGGCGTCGGCGTCCAGGACCTCGGTCACGGCGCTCATGGCCGCCAGCGGGGTGCGCAGCTCGTGGGAGACGTCGGCGGCGAACCGCCGTGCCCGCGCCTCCATGGCGCGCAGGGCCGCCGCGTCCGCCTGGAGCGTGGCCGCCATCGTGTTGAAGGTGCGGCCGAGGTCGGCCAGCTCGTCGTCGCCGGTGACGGTCACCCGCGTGTCCAGGCCGCCGCCCGCCATCCGCTCGGCGGCCGTACGGAGCCTGCGTACCGGCCGGAGCAACCGGCGCGCGGCCAGCAGCGCGACGACGACGGAGGCCAGGACGACGGGCAGGGCGCCGGCGCGGGCCGCGGCGGCCAGGGCGTCCACGTCCTGCTGCTGGGAGGCCAGCGAGAAGGAGGCGTAGACGACGAGCGGCGGCGGGCCGTCCGGGGAGGCGGCGGCCGTGACGGGCAGCGCCACGGCCAGCCAGGGCGTCTCGCCGTGATGGAAGCGCTGGGCCAGCGCGGTCGTCGCCGAGGCCGCCTCGGCACGCAGGCCCGCGGGCACCGGCGGCGCCTGCGTCCCCGCGGCGACGAGCGGGCCGCCGCGGTAGGACAGCGCGGTGTGCCGGCCGCGCGTGCCCGCCGCCCGGTCCAGCTGCAGCGCCAGCGTACGCAGGTCCGCCTCGCCGGGATCGGCGGGCAGGTCGGGGGCCAGGGAGGCGAGGTGGGCGCGCAGCTCCTGGAGGGCGTCGGCCTGGGCGCGGGACACGATCGCGCTCTGGCCCTGGCGGAACGTGAACGCGGCGGCGGTCAGCGCGCTCAGCGCGGAGACCACCAGGAACACCAGGACGAGCTGGGCCCGCAGCCCCCTCACCAGCGACGGCCGGATCACAGCGGGCCGAACCGGTAGCCGAAGCCCCGCACGGTCTGGATGTAGCGGGGGTTGCGGGAGTCGTCCTCGATCTTGGCCCGCAGCCGCATCACGCACGCGTCGACCAGCCGGTAGTCGCCGTGGAAGCTGTGCTCCCACACCTGCTCCAGGAGTTGCTGGCGGCTGAAGGTGTGCTCGGGCGCGGCCGACAGGAACAGCAGCAGCTTCAGCTCCGCCGGCGCCAGCGCGAGCTGCGTGCCGTGCTTGAGCACGCGCAGGGAGACCCGGTCGACGAGCAGGTCGCCGTGGGTGGTGCGGGCCTGGGCGGAGGAGGCGGGGGCGGCGGTGCGGCGCAGCACGGCGCGCATACGGGCCTCGATGACCTCGCTGCTGGCCGGTTTGATCACGTAGTCGTCGGCGCCCGCCTCCAGGCCCACGACGATGTCCACGTCGTCGTCGCGGGCGGACAGGATCACGATGGGCACCTGGCTGAACGCGCGGATGCGGCGGCAGGTCTCCAGGCCGCTCATGCCGGGCAGCATCAGATCGAGCAGCACGATGTCGGGGGCGCTCGCGACGAGCTCGGCCAGCCCGTCCTCGCCGGTCGCGACGAGCAGCGTCTCGTGGCCGCGGTGGCGCAGGCCGAGGCTCACGCCCCGGCGCACGGCGGGGTCGTCCTCGATCACCAGCACCCGGGTCATGAGGAGCCTGCCGGAGCGGCGGGGACGGCCGATCCGCTCGCGTCACATCTGACCGGCCAGGGGTGGTCTGTCATGCCGGGCTCGAACACCTCGATGACGGTGGCGTCGCCGGTGCCCGCGGCGGCCGTGGGGGCCGTGGGGGCGTCGCCGGCGTCCGTGGCGGCCCCGGGAGTGTCGCCGGCGCCTGCCGCGGCCGTGCAGACGAGCTGGCTCACCGCCACCGGCCGCAGGTCGCGCACCAGCCACGGGAGACGGAGCTCGACCCGGCCGCCCGCCGTCCGCGCCCGCACCCGCCGGGACGCCGGGGGCAGCTCGGTGACCAGCCCTCGCCCGCGTTCGGCCGCCGTGGGGCCGGCCAGCAGCGCGTCCATGGCGTGTTGCAGGCGGTCTCCGGCCGGCGCGGGGCGGGACACCGGCCAGGTGCCCTCAGGGGTGACGAAGTAGACCCGCAGCAGGCTGCTGCTGTCCGTGGTCAGGCCACCCCGGGCCGGCTCGCCCGCGGGCAGCACGCCGGTGTCGGCGATCCCGCAACCCGCCAGCGCCGCCACCGCGACCAGTACGGCCACCACGCGACGCCGCGCTGCCGGGCCGCCCCCCGCTCGACCCGGCACGGCCAAGGCGACCTCCCCTCGGCCTGACGCGGAGGCGGCCGGGGCGGCGGGGGCCTTCGCCGTGTGGCACGGAGCGGCGGAGGCGGCCGGGGCGGCGGCTTTCGCCGTGTGGCGCGGAGCGGACAGGGCGGGCCGTGGCGTCCCTGGCATGTGCTCGTTTCTCCTGTTCGGCATGATGTCTCCGGTCACGGCTGGCCGAGCCTGCTCACGTCGACCGTCCCCGCGCCCGGCTCCGGCCGGGGGATCGCGGCCCACAACCCGGCCGCCGTCACGGCGGTGACGGTCAGGGCCGCCCAGCCGCGCCGGCCGGTGGCCCAGCGGGCGCGCAGCCGTACCGAGTCTTCGACGGCGGCCTTCGAGACTACCGCAGCGAGCAGCGACAGCCCGATCGTGGCGGACGTCCATCCCCAGGAGCCGGTCGCCGGCCGGGGCAGCAGCAGGTAGACGGGCCAGTGCCACAGGTACAGGCCGTACGACAGCTCGCCCAGCCGGCGGGGTACGGCGCTGCCGATCACCCGGCCCGCGAGCCCGTCCGGCCGGTGGGCCAGGAGCGCGATCAGCGCCGCGCAGGCCAGGGAGTGCGCGAACATCCCGCCCTGGAACAGGCCGGGCGCCTCGTCCCCGCCGGTCAGCAGCCACGCGCCCGACAGCCCGCACAGCAGCAGGGCGCAGAGCGTTTCCACGGCCGTGCGCGGCAGGGCGGCCACGGCGTCCCGGACGGGCGCGGTGGCGGCGGCCGCGCCGAGGAGCAGGGAGAAGGCCCGCGTGTCGGTGCCCTCGTAGGCGCGGGTCGTGTCCACGGCAGCACCCAGCTTGATCATGAGCAGGAGCGAGACGACCGCCCCGGCGACCGCGACGAGCGCGACCCGCCGCTGCCCGCCAGGCCCCCGCCCGGCGAGCGCCACGATCAGGGGCCAGGCCAGGTAGAACTGCCATTCGACGCCGATGCTCCACAGGTGGGCGAACAGGCGGGTGCCCGAGGCGTTCCAGTATCCGATCCGCTCGCCGATGTAGTGCCAGTTCACGCTCTGGGCGGCGACCCACGGCGCGTCCCTCAGGGCGGGGCCGAGCAGGTCCGGCCTGGCGCACGCCCAGGCCAGCAGCAGCGCCGACAGGACCATGACGGTCAGCGCGGGCAGGAGCCGGCGGGCCCGGCGACCCCAGAAGGCCGCCAGGTCGGGACGGCCCCGCCCGCCGAGCTCCGCCAGCAGCAGGCCGGTGATCAGGAATCCGGACAGCACGAAGAACAGGTCGACGCCCAGGAACCCGCCGCGCAGGTGCCCGGCGTGGAACAGCAGGACCGCGGCGACGGCGAACCCGCGCAACCCGTCGAGCGACCCGATGCGGACCTGACGGGAGGCCGGTTCCCGCGACCCGATCCGGGCCTGATGAGAGGCGGGATCCCCCGACCCGATCCGGACCGGACGGGAGGCCGGCTCCAGCGGCCCGTCGAGGGCGGCGTCGTCGGGCGTGCGGCGAGGGGAGGCGGGCTGCATCAGCCGCAACCGAGCTTGACGTAGCGTTCGTCGCCGGTCCACGGACCGGTGGCCCAGGTGGCGGGGGCGGCCGGGGTGAAGCCGGTCAGCTCGCCGAGCCGCTTGGCGAACCAGGTGGCGAAGGCCGCCGCCCCCTGCTGGCAGGAGTGGATGCCGTCCTTGGCGCGCTGGGCCTTGGCGGCGGCGTGATCATCCCCCCACAGCTCGGCGGCGTCCAGGTAGCGGGCGTGAGCGGCTGCGGCGGCCTTGGCGGCCATCACGGGGGCGCTCCTGATGGCCTTCTCGTGCGGCTCGAAGAACTCGTCGATCTTGAACGGCGGCGCGGACACCAGCACGAGCCGGGCGCCGGCGTCCTCGGCCGACCGGGCGAGCTTCCGGTAGGCCGACCGTTGCTGGGCGGGGGTGCCCCAGTCGTAGCCGGTGATCTGGTAGGCGACCACCGTCGGGCGGAAGGTGGTGAGGTTCTCGCGCAGCGCCTTCCAGGTGTCCTCGGCCGCCATGGCCGTCACCTCGTGGTCGCCCGCGACGACGTTGCCGCCGCCGTCGGACGTGGCGTTCCTGAACGCCACGCCGCCGGCCTCCAGCGCCGCCTCCAGGGCCGGGGCCTGCGCGCCCGCGATGGAGTCGCCCATCCACAACACCCTGACGCCGGTCCCGGGCACCTCTTCCCGGTCCGCTGCAGAGGTGGGGGCGCCGCAGCCCGCGAGCGCGGCCACGGCCAGGATGGCCAGGAGGGTGCGGGGAGAGAGGTTCGTCGGTTGCATGGCACTCAGGCAATCAGGCGGATCACCGGCTCGGCCGCGTCGTCATCGTTTCATCACATGATGCGGGAGCGGCCGTCACGAACGGGCCTCCTCCTCGGAGTGCCTGTGAGGGCGGCGGCCGTCAGGGCTCGCCGTCGGTGTCCGGTCCGGGGTGCTGCTTGCGCAGGCGCGAGGCGGCCTGGGCGCCGAGGCTGGTGTCGATGTGCTCGCGCATGACGGCGGCGGCCGAGTCGGCCTCGCCCGCGATGACGTACTCCAGCAGGGCCTCGTGCTCGGCGGCCTTGCGGTCGCGGGCCGCCTGGCCGCGCTCGGCCTCCAGGGCCAGGCGGCGGTAGCGGTCGGCCTTGTCCCACAGCCCGTCGAGGGTCTGGATGAGCAGGTCGTTGTGCGAGGCGGTGTACAGGGCCCGGTGGAACGTGCGGTGCGCGACGAGCTGCTCGTACGTGGGGTTGCCCGGCAGCGGTTCGAGGCCGTCGAGGGCGGCGCGCATGGCGGCGATGTCGGCCTTGGTGCGGCGCTCGGCGGCCAGCGCGACGGCGAGCGGATCGAGGGAGCGGCGCAGCTCCAGCAGGTCGCGGGCCTCCTCTGCGGCCAGGGGCGCGACGCGGGCGTCGCGGTGGGCGTCGAGCTCGACCAGGCCCTCGCTCTTGAGCCGGCGCAGCGCCTCGCGCAGCGGGGTGGTGCTGATGCCGATCTCGCGGGCCAGCTGGGCCTGCGCGATGACGGAGCCGGGGCGCAGGGTGCCGGACAGGATCAGCTCCTTGACCCTGAGGTAGGCGTAGTCCGCCTTGGTCGTGTAGAGCTCGGCCGCTGATCCGCTCATCACTGTCCTGTCCCGTCGTCAGTTCATAGACTATAACGATCTTCAACTTGCGCCGCGCTGTCCGGCAACCGGAGCTTCGGGGGCCGCGCTGGAGGTCCGCTCCGACCACCTGGCCTCGCCGCCGGCGCCGGCGCTCCTGCGCCTGCGCGCCTCGCCCCGCGCGATGCCGGACGCGCTGGGACGCGCTGGGACGCGGTGCCGGACGCGTTTTGCCGGACGCGGTGCCCAACGCGGTGCCGGACGTCGGCCGTCGCCGAGGGTCTTCGGCAACTTCGTGCGATCGAGCGGCGTCTAACCTCCCGTGGACCCCTTGCTGGCGGGTGACCCGCCCCGGATCGGAGGCTACTGGCTGGCCGGGCGGCTGGGCTCGGGCGGTCAAGGCGTCGTCTACGAGGCCTACGACGAGGCGGGGACACGGGTCGCCGTCAAGGTGCTGCACGCCGAGGCGCGCGATCGTTTCGCCAAGGAGGCCCAGGCGGCGCGCCGGGTGGCGTCGTTCTGCACGACCAGGGTGCTGGACGCCGATCTCGACGGGGACAGGCCCTACCTCGTCAGCGAGTTCGTGCCGGGGCCGAGCCTGCGCCGTGCCGTACAGGACGGGCGCAGGTTCACCGGGGACGACCTGCACCGGCTCGCGACCGCGGTGGCGACGGCGCTGACCGCGATCCACGATGCCGGCGTGATCCACCGCGATCTCAAGCCGGACAACGTCCTGCTCGGCCCGGACGGGCCGCGGGTGATCGACTTCGGCATCGCGCGGACCGCGGACATGTCGCTGACCAGGACCGGCGAGGTGGCGGGCACGCCCAGTTACATGGCCCCCGAGGTGTTCACCGGGCAGCGGGCGGGGACGGCGGCGGACGTGTTCGCCTGGGGCGCGGTGCTGGTGTTCGCGGCGACGGGCGAGGATCCGTTCCGCGCCGACAACCTGGGCGGCGTCATGCACCGGGTGCTGTCGGCGCAGCCGGACCTGAGCGTGCTGCCGGACCGGCTGGCCACGCTGGTGACGGCGGCGCTGGAGAAGGACCCCGCCTCCCGGCCCACCGCGCGTGAGCTGCTGCTGGCGCTGGTGTCGGGCGACGGCTCCGACGTGCGGGACCTGCTCGCGGCGGGCAGCCGTTCGGCGGCGGGCCTGGACGCGCCGCAGACGTCCGACCCGGAGCTCGGCGCCATCGCCGAGGACGTCTACGCCTCCCTCGCGCCCGAGGAGCGCGACCTGGCGGCCGAGGTGTTCCTGCGCCTGGTGACCGTCACCGAGGACGGGCACGAGACGGTCCGCTGGGCGGCCCTCGACGAGCTGGCCGACGGCCGGCCCGGGATCGAGCGGATCCTGGAGCGCTTCGCCTACCTGCTGACCCGGCGGAACGGCGCGGTCGCGCTGTCGCGTCCCGCGCTGCTGCGCGCCTGGCTGCGCCTGCGCCTGTGGGTGGACGCCGACCGCGCGGGGCTGGCTACGCTCGCCCAGCTGTCGGCCGCCACCCGCCACTGGATCGAGCACGGCCGCAAGGACGGCGACCTGCTGCAGGGCAGCCGCCTGGAGCAGGTGCTCACCTGGGCGGCGGCCGGACGCACGCACGTCCGGCTGACCAGCGCCGAGCGTTCCTTCCTGCAAGCGGCCACCGCGCTGACCCGCAGGCGCACCACGCAGCGCCGCGCGATCACGGCGGCGCTGGCCGGGCTGCTGGCTATCACGGTGGTGGCCGCGGGCGCGGCCTTCGTGCAGGCCCAGCGGGCCTCCGAGCAGAGCAGGGCCGTCGCCCTGCAACGTGACCAGGCCGTCGGCCGCCAGGTCGCGGCCGAGGCGGACCGGCTGCGGACCACCGACCCGACCGTGGCGATGCTGCTCAGCGTGACCGGCTGGCGGCTCGCGCCCGGCCCCGACACCCGGCAGAGCCTGATGGGCTCGCTGACCATGCCGGAGCGGGCGGCCTTCCGCGATCCCGCCGTCAAGGGCGTCTCGGCGAGCGCGGCGGCCGGCTCCGGCCGGATCAGGGCCGTGGCCGGAGAGGACGGCGTACGCGTCTACGACGTGCCCGGCAGGCGGCTGCGCACGTCCTGGACGTGGCCGCGCGGGTTCACCTCGCTGCCCGCCACGGCGGCGCTCAGCCCCAGCGGCGCGACCCTCGTCGTCCTCAACGGGTTCACGATGTCCGCCTGGGACACGATGACGGGCAGGAAGCTGCGCGAGCAGCCGGTGGCCGAGGGCACGCCGCGCCCCAACCTGGCGTTCGGCGACAACGAGGACCTGGTGAGCGTGACGCGGTCGGGCTCGGTGGAGCTCGTCTGGAACGTCAGGACGGGCCGCACCTACCGGCCGGACATGGAGGCGGGCCTGTCCCCGGCCATCTCGGCCTCCGGCGAGTACATCGCGGGCATGGGGCTCAACGAGGGGATGAAGGTGATCCGCCTGTCCGACCTGTCCGTGCGGCCGTGGACGCCGAAGGAGTGCCACGCGGTCGCCTTCTCGCCGGACAGCACCCGCATGTACTGCGCGAACGGGGGCATCCAGGCCTGGGACACGCGCACCGGCCGCCGGCTCGCCGGCGCCGACGAGCCGTTCTGGAACGCCTCCGACCACGGCGCCCGCCTGTGGGTGTCGGCGGACGGGACCCGCCTGCTCGGCCTGTACCAGAACACGATCAGGGTGTGGACCACAGGCGGCGGCCAGGAGCTGTTCACCTACCACGCCGAGGGCGAGCCCGAGCACGCGTGGATCGACGGCGCGAACACCGTGCGGTACCTGCTCGGCAGCTCGGTCGTCACGCTCGACGCCGGCTCCCGCGGCATGACCGCCAGGCTCCCCGGCCGTGCCAGAGTGATCAGCCTCGGCGACGGCCCTTCGATGATCACCGCCGCGCCGGACGACCTGCTGCGCGCCTGGGACGGCAGGCGCCTCGGCCCGGCCCTGCCCGACTCGCGGGACGCGGGCCCCATCGAGCTCGACTCCCAGGGCAGGCGGCTGGTGGGGGTGACGGAGGAGACCCGGCTCGTGCGGGCGTGGGACGTGAGCACCAGGCGGACGCTGTGGACGTGGCCGGTCCCGCCGATGCAGAGCGTGGTCACCATGGCATTCACCCCGGACGGAGACAAGCTGGTGCTCTCGCTGGCCGAGACCAGCCAGCGGAACGCGCGCAACGAGCTGCTCGTCCTGGACGCCGCAGGCGGCTCGGTGCTCAAGCGGCACCGGCTCGGCACCGCCACCGGCCACCTCGCCGTGGTGCACTCCGGCACGGCCGTGGTGACCAGCGTCGGCAGGATGCTCGACCTGGACACCGGGCGGCTCACAGGATCCGGCTTCAACAGCGGGGACAGCGTCGCCATCGCGGCGAGCCGCACCAAGCCGCTGGTCGCCTTCGGCTCGTCCGCCGTGCAGCTCTGGGACCACGCGCAGGGCATCGAACTGTCGCCCCTGCTGCGCCCGGCGGGCGCCACCGATATCTCCGACATCGCCTTCAGCCATGACAGCACGCTGGTCGCCGCGGTGAGCGTCTCGCGGCAGGAGGAGTACTTCGTGCACGTCTGGGACGTGGCCACCAGGCAGGAGCTGGCCGCCGTGCCGATCGGGTTCGGCGACGAGCTGCGCTTCAGCGCCGACGACAGCGTGCTGCAGGTCGGCGTGCGGAACTACCGGACCGTCACCACGATCCCGGTCCAGGGCGACGCGGTGGCGGCACTGGTGTGCGAGCACGCGGGGCGCACGCTGTCCGCGCGGGAGTGGTCCCGGTACCTGAGCGGCGTCCCCTACCGCGACCCCTGCGCGCAGCCGTACCGGTAGCACCTGACCCCGCAACGACTCGGCTCCACTGGCTAAGCTGCGCGCATGGCACGTGTTCTCCTCTTGCACTCGATGTACGGTCTCCGGCCCGCCGTCCACCAGGCGGCCGACAGGTTGCGGGCGGCCGGTCACGAGGTGCACGTCCCTGACCTGTACGACGGCCGGGTCGTGGACACCCCCGAGGAGGGGATCGCGATCAAGGAGGAGATCGGCCGGGACGAGCTGCTGAGGCGGGCCGTGGCCGCGGCGGCCCCGCTGTCGGACGAGCGCCTGGTCTACGCGGGCTTCTCGCTCGGCGCGGCGATCGCGCAGAACCTCGCCCTGGGCGACGAGCGTTCCCTCGGCCTGCTGCTCATGCACGGCACCTCCGACATGGCCGAGGGTGTCTCGGCCGACGACCTGCCCGTTCAGTTGCACGTCGCCGACCCCGACACCTACGAGCCCGCCGACTGGCTGAACAGCTGGTACCTCGCCATGCGCAAGGCCAGGGCCGACGTGGAGGTCTTCCGCTATCCCGGCGTGGGGCACCTGTTCACCGATCCGGACCTGCCCGACCACGACGCCGAGGCGGCCGAGCGCGCCTGGGCGATCGCCCTGGACTTCCTCGCCGGCCTGTGATCCGTCCTTCGGCCGAGGGACGGCGGCCCGCACCGGGCGAGATCTGCCGAACGGCGGATGGGCACGGCTCCTGCCTGGTCCGAGGCTTGAGCCATGAAGACAATCATGGCGAGATGGCCCCGATGGGCCGGGTACGCGGCAGCCGCGTGGTCGCTGGGTTACGGGGCGCTCGGGCTGTTCTGGGCGCTCGGCGGCAGCGGGTTCCCCTTCGGCAGGACCGACCCCGACTGGGAACCCGGGCTGTCGATGCTCGGGGAGGCGACCAGGCAGGTGGCGGCGCCGCTGATCGCGGTGCTGGGCGCGCTGGGTGCGGTCGCCGGGCTGGCGACCGCGCGAGGGGTGCGGCGGGGCAGGCCGCTGCTGCTCGGGTTCGCGTGGGCGGCGGCGGCCGGGCTGACCGTGGTGGTGCCCGACAACCGGGTGCTGATGCTGGTGGCGTACGCGCCGCTGCTCGCGGTGTTCGCCTTCACCGGCGTGCCGGGCGGGCAGCCGATGGCGGAGCTGGTGCCGTGGTCGCGGGTCAACCTGTTCATCGTGCTGGCGGGCGGGCTGCTGTGGGCGCTGGCGGCCCTGGCCTACCAGCGGCGCACGGCGGGCAGGTGCGTGGCCTGCGGGCGGGGCGGGCACCGTACGGCGCGGTGGGCCACACCGGTGGCGGCGCGGCGCTGGGGGCTGTGGGCGGTGGTGGTCGCGGCGGCCATCCCCGCCGCGTACGACGCCAGCCGCTTCGCCTGGGCGGCGGGCATCCCGCTGGGGATCACCGAGGAGTTCTGGCAGTGGCTGGACGAGTCGGGGCTGCGCTGGGCCGGGCTGTTCCTCAGCCTGATGGGGCTGGGAGGGGCGATACTCACGCTCGGGCTCGTGCAGCGCTGGGGCGAGATCTACCCGCGGTGGATCTGGTTCAGGGCGGGCCGGCCGGTGCCGCCCATGCTGGCCGTCGTCCCGGCCTCGATCGTGTCGGTGATCGTGCTGTCGGGAGGGCTGACGTTCTGGCGGCTGCGCATGGTGCACGACTACGACTGGGACATGTGGGCGACGTGGGCGCCGTCGCTGGTGTGGCCGCTGTGGGGGGTGGCGCTGGCCGCCGCGACCCTGGCGTACCACTTGCGGCGCCGGGGCGCGTGCCGGTCGTGCGGGCGCGGCGGGCCGCTGGAGGCGCATCCGGTGGCCGTGCGCGGCCATGCCGGGTAGGCGTACGTGGCTAGGCTCGCGACCGTGAAGCGGAACGGCGGGGCGAGGGTCCGGGTGGCCGGGGTGGCGGGGGCTGCCGGGGCGGCGTCCCTCGCCGTCACGCTGGCGCATCCGGCGGCCGGATGGGCGAGCGCCGACGCCGTGGCGCTGGTGGCCGAGGTGTCGGTGCTCCTGATCCTCACCGTCCTCACCGTCCGGCGCTCCCCCGCGCGCCGGGCGGCCGTCTCCGCGGTGCTGAGCGGCTCGGCGGTGGCGCTCATCCTGCTGCGCGCCGTGTGGCAGGGTCCGCCGCAGCTGGTGGTGGGCGCGTGCTCGGCCTGGGCGCTCGGCGCGGTGGCGGCCACCGGGATCGGGCTCTACCTGCGCAGGCTGGACGACGGCCGGCGGCGCGCGGTCGAGGAGGCCGCCCGGGCGCAGCGGCTCGGGCTGGCCCGCGACCTGCACGACTTCGTCGCCCACGACGTCAACGGCATGCTGGTGCAGGCTCAGGCCGCCCAGGTGGTGGCGGGCTCGCTGCCGGAGCCGGTCGCCGACGCGCTGCGGCGCATCGAGGACGCCGGGCAGCGGGCGCTGGCCTCGCTCGACCGCACGGTGCACGCGCTGGGCGAGCGGGGGCCGGGGATCGAGGGGCTGGAGCGGCTGGCCGACGCGTTCTCGCCCGGCGTGCGGGTCGATCTGGCGGTCGAGCCGGGGCTGGCGCCGCGGCCCGAGGTGTCGTCCCTGGCCTACCGTGTGGTGACCGAGGCGCTCACGAACGTGCGCCGGCACGCGCCGCGGGCCACGACCGTGGCGGTGGAGGTCCGTGAGAAGGGCGGTGTCCTGCGGGTGCGGGTGGCGGACGACGGCGGCGGCAGCTCGCCGAGCACCAGGATCGGCGGTTTCGGGCTCGCGGGCCTGGGCGACCTGCTGGAGGCGCGCGGCGGACGGCTGGCGGCGGGCCCGCACGGGAGCGGCTGGCGGGTCGACGCGGAGATCCCCGCATGACCGCCCGCGGACTCCCGGGGGATCCCGCATGACGACACGGATCCTGCTCGCCGACGACCAGGAGGACGTGCGGATCGGCTTCCGGCTGATCCTCGACGCGCAGCCGGACATGACCGTGGTGGGCGAGGCGGCCGACGGCACGCGGGCCGTCGAGCTGGCCCGCCACCTGCGCCCGGACGTGGTCCTCGCCGACGTCCGCATGCCGGGCCTGGACGGGCTGGAGGTCACCAGGCGGCTCGCGGCCGAGACCCGCGTGATCGTCGTGACGACGTTCGACCTGGACGAGTACGTCCACACCGCCCTGCGCGCGGGCGCCTGCGGCTTCCTGCTGAAACGGTCGGGCCCCGCCCTGCTGGTGGAGGCCGTCCGCGCGGCGATGGCGGGCGACACCCTGATCAGCCCCCAGGTGACCGTACGCCTCCTCCAGGGCTTGACCCGCCGGCCACCGCCGCCGCTGGAGGACCCGCTCACCGCCCGCGAGCTGGAGATCGCCCGCCTGGTGGCGCGCGGGCACACCAACGCCCGCATCGCCGGCGAGCTGACCATCAGCCCGGGCACCGTGAAGACGCACATCGCCCACATCCAGCGCAAGGTGGGCGCCGCCAACCGGGTCGGCATCGCCGCCTGGGCCTGGAGCAGCGGCCAGGTGACCTGACGAGAGAGGACCCGCAGATGATCGAGACGGCCGGCCACGGCGGTGCGTGCCGGCCGCCGCCTGCGACGTCCGGCTGATGTCGGGCGGCACCATCGGCCTGACCGAGCTGGCGGCAGCGTGCCCTTCCCCACGGTGCCCCTGGAGGTCATGCGCCACGCGGTCGGCCCGGCGCCGGACACGATGGGCCTTAACCGGCTCAGTACGCGATGAACCCGTACAGCGCCAGGTGGTTCGACTTGGTGCCGCTCACCGTGTGGTCGACGCTCGACGGCCGCACGGCGCCCTTGACGAACAGGTAGTCGATCTTCCTGGAGCCCATGGTCGCCTTCGCCCCGTAGCCGGTCATGCCGAAGCCGGCGAGGGCGGCGGGGGCGATGCCGGTGCGGTTCGCGTCGACGCCGATCACGCGGATCGCCGAGGCGTTCATCAGGCTCGTGGCGTCGGCGCCGACGTGGATGCCGGAGCCGGCGATGCCGGTGTCACCCGCGCCCGCGCAGGCGTGCTGCCCGTTCTGCTCGGGCAGGTGCATGGTCGCGGCGAAGACCGACGTGCCCGTTCCCTTGATCGTGAACCTGGCGGCGATGGCGCTGGTGCGCTTCCACTTGTACGCGTACGCGGCGCCGTCGTCGTTGCTCGGCGGCTTGTACAGCGTGCACCCGGCCCCGCCGTTGTAGGCGGCGCCCGGCTTCAGCCAGCCCGCGCTCCAGTACTTCGAGGTGTCCGCGAGGCTGAGCGTCCTGGTGTTGTAGACGATCGCGTTGGTCTGCTTCTTCTTCAGGTCGCCGAGCGACTGCTGGCTGCAGTGGTGGGAGCCGCCCCACGGCTCGGGGTCGTCCCAGGCCACGATCGCCCGGTAGGTGCCGGCCGGGTGGCCGAACTTGGCGGAGAGCTGGTCGGCGTAGGCCGTGGCCTGCCCGGTGCCGCGTACCTGCTGCACGATGAGGAGGTCGGGGGCCTGCACGCCGGAGGTGCCGGTCGCGCCGTTGTCGTCGACCAGCATCGAGCGGAGGTGGTCGGGGCCCGAGATCCGGGTGCAGGTGCCGTCGGCGTTGTTCCGCACCAGGTTCTCGATGTTGTTGCTGTAGACCCTTAAGACGCGGTCCGCGGCGGCAGCGGGGGCCGCCTGCGTGATGGTGGTCGTGGCGAGCGCGGCGGCGGCGAGCGCCACCGCACCGGACGATCGAAGACTGAGTGACATTCTGGCAGGGTAACCATCATTCCGGCGCGGCCACAGGGACAACGTGCGCCATCTGGGCTCGCGCACCGGGCTCAGCGAGACCGCACGGCGACCCCTCGCGGCCCTCTTGCGCCGGGCACCTACCTGAACTAGCGTCTGGACACATGTCCGGCGAAGCGATGACGGAGCCGACCCGCCGCCGGCTGTCCGGCCGGCAGGCCGACACGGTGCGCAGGCTCACCGACGCGGCCGTCGAGGAGGTCCGGGCGACCGGGTTCGACGGGTTCACCGTGCGCAACGTGGCGCGCCGCGCGGGGGTCGCGCCCGCCACCGCGTACACGTACTTCACCTCCAAGAACCACCTGATCACGGAGGTGTTCTGGCGGCGGCTGCGCGCCCTGCCGCCGATCCCGCCGTCGCCGCGGGAGCCGCGCGAGCGGGTGATCGCGGTGCTGCGGGAGATCGCGCTGCTGGTCTCCGACGAGCCGGAGCTCGCCGCCGCCTGCACGTCCGCGCTGCTCGGCACCGACCCGGACGTGCGGGAGCTGCGGCTGCGCATCGGCAGGACCATCCACCGCCGCCTGCTGGCGGCGCTCGACCCCGGCGCCGAACGCCCGGCGCCGGAGCAGGCGCGCGTGCTCAACGCGCTGGAGTTCGCGTACGCGGGCGCGCTGGTGCACGCGGGCATGGGTTACAGCTCTTACGCCGAGATGGCCGACCGGCTCGCCGAGGTGGCCGAGCTGCTCTTCTGAGGGGGTGGTCGCCGTGCAGGGCAGCCCGTCCTACGACCCGTACGACTACGCGATCCACGAGGACCCGTACCCCGCCTACCGGCGGCTGCGCGACCAGGCGCCGCTCTACCGCAACGACGAGCTCGACTTCTGGGCGATCTCGCGGCACGCCGACGTGTCGGCCGCCTTCCGCGACCACGAGCGGTACTCCAGCGCCAACGGCGTCTCCCTCGACCCGAGCGCGTGGGGCCCGGCCGCGCACCGGACCATGTCGTTCCTGGCCATGGACCCGCCCTCGCACACCAGGATGCGCACGCTGGTCTCGAAGGGCTTCACGCCGCGGCGGGTGCGCGAGCTGGAGGGCGACATCCTGCGGCTGGCCCGCCGGCACCTGGAGCCGGCCGTGGCCGCGGGCGGGTTCGACGTGATCGCCGACTTCGCGGGCAAGCTGCCGATGGACGTCGTCTCCGAGCTGGTGGGCGTGCCGGAGGCCGACCGCGACGAGGTGCGGCGGCTCGCGGACCTCGTCGTGCACCGCGAGGAGGGGCTGAACGACATCCCGCGGGCCGGCATGGAGGCGGCGCTCGTGCTGGCCGGCTACTACCAGGACCTGGTCGCCGAGCGGCGCCGCAGGCCGGGCCCCGACCTCACCTCCGCGCTGCTCGCCGCCGGGGAGGGGCGGGACCGCATGACCGGCGAGGAGATCGTCGCCTTCCTGTTCCTCATGGTCGTGGCCGGCAACGAGACCACCACCAAGCTGCTGGCCAACGCCCTGTACTGGGGCTGGCGCCATCCGGAGCAGCTCGCCAAGGCGCTGGCCGATCCCGGCCGGGTGCCCGCGTGGGTGGAGGAGACGCTGCGCTACGACACCTCCAGCCAGCAGATCGCCCGTACCGTCACCCGGGACAGCGAGCTGCACGGCACGCTCGTCCCCGCGGGCGCGCGCATGCTGCTGCTGGTCGGGTCGGCCAACCGCGACGAGCGGGTGTTCGCCGAGCCCGACCGCTACGACCTCGATCGCGACACCGCGCCGCTGATCAGCTTCGGCGGCGGCCGGCACTTCTGCCTCGGGGCGGGCCTGGCCCGCCTGGAGGCGCGGCTGGCCCTGACCGAGTTCGTCCGCCGGGTCCGGGCCTACGACGTGGACGCGGACAAGGCCGTACGCGTGCACTCCGTCAACGTCCGCGGCTTCGCCGCCTTACCCATGACCGTCATCCCCCGATAGGAGGTCCGCCTCCATGCCCCGATTCGCCCCCCACCCCGGACGCCGCCCCGCGCTCGTCACCGGGGCCTCGTCCGGGATCGGCGCGGCCACCGCCACCCTGCTCGCCGCCGCGGGCCATCCCGTGGCCCTCGGCGCCCGCCGCGCGGACCGTTGCGAGCAGGTCGCCGCGACCATCCGCGAGCGCGGCGGGCAGGCGGTCGCCCTCCCGCTGGACGTCTCCGACTCCGACTCGGTCAAGGCCTTCGTGGCGGCGGCCACCGACGCGCACGGCGATCCGGAGATCGTCGTCTCGGGTGCCGGTGACCTGGCCGCCGCGCGCGTTCACGAGCTGGACCCCGAGGCCTTCGCCGCGCAGCTCCAGGTGCACCTGGTGGGCGCGCACCGGGTGGTCTCGCAGGTGGTGCCCGGCATGGTGGCCAGGGCGCGCGGCGACGTCGTCCTCGTCTCCTCCGACGTGGTGCCGTCGCCCCGGCCCCGGATGGGCGCGTACGTCGCGGCGAAGCACGGCGTCGAGGGTATGGCCCGTGCCATGCGGATGGAGCTGGAGGGCAGCGGCGTGCGGACGTCGCTGGTCAGGCCGGGCCCGACGCTGACGGGGATGGGCATGACGTGGGACGCGGAGACGACCGCCACGGTGCTGGAGGAGTGGGTGCACTGGGGGCTGGCGCGCCATCCGTACTTCCTGCGGCCGGAGCAGGTCGCCGCGGTGATCGTGACGGTGGCGACCGCGCCGCGCGGCGTGCACCTCACGCTGGTGGAGGTCCAGCCGGAACGGGCGGTCGAGTCGTGAGGGAGCCCGCCGTCGTCTCCGGCGGCCCCGACCACCTGGAAGAGCTGCGCGCCGACCCCATCGGGCTGATGCGCCGCGTGCGCGCGGAGTGCGGGGACGTCGGGCGGTTCCTGCTGGCCGGGCGGCCGGTCGTGCTGCTGTCGGGGGCCGAGGCGAACGAGTTCTTCTTCCGCGCCCCGGACGAGGACCTCGACCAGGCGGAGGCGTACCCGTTCATGACCCCGATCTTCGGGACCGGCGTGGTCTTCGACGCCACTCCCGAGCAGCGCCGGGAGGCCCTGCACAACCAGGCGCTGAAGGGCTCGTTCCTCAAGGGGCACGCGGCCACGATCGCCGCCGAGGTGGACCGGATGGTCGCGGGGTGGGGCGAGGAGGGCGAGCTCGACCTGCTCGACTGGTTCGCCGAGCTGACCATCTACACCTCCTCGGCCTGCCTGATCGGCAAGCGCTTCCGCGACCAGCTCGACCGCCGCTTCGCCGAGCTCTACCACGACCTGGAGCGGGGCACCGACGCGATCGCCTACGTCGACCCCTACGCCGACATCGAGAGCTTCCGCCGCCGCGACGCCGCCAGGGCGCGGCTCGTGGCGCTGGTGGAGGCCATCATGGACGGCCGGGCCGCCGCGCCCCGCCCGCCCCGGGAGGAGCGGGACCTGCTGGACGTGCTCATGTCGATCCGGGCGGACGACGGCACCCCGCGCTTCTCCGCGGACCAGATCACCGGCATGTTCATCTCGATGATGTTCGCCGGGCACCACACCAGCTCGGGCACGGCCGCCTGGACCCTGATCGAGCTGCTGCGCCACCCCGGCGTCCTGGACGGGGTGGTGGCGGAGCTGGACGAGCTGTACGCCGACGGCTCCGAGGTCAGCTTCCAGGCGCTGCGCGAGATCCCGCTGCTGGAGTCGGCGATCAAGGAGGCGCTGCGCCTGCACCCGCCGCTGATCCTGCTGCTGCGGGTGGCCAGGACGGAGCAGCGGGTGCTCGGTTACCGCATCCCGCCGCGGACCCTGGTCGGGTGCAGCCTGGCGGTCTCGAACCGGATCCCGGAGGACTTCCCGCGGCCCGACGCCTTCGACCCGTCCCGGTACGCCAAGCCGCGCGAGGAGGACCTGCTCAACCGGTGGACCTGGGTGCCGTTCGGCGCGGGCCGGCATCGCTGCGTGGGCGCGAACTTCGCGATGATCCAGCTCAAGGCGATCTTCTCGGTGCTGCTGCGGGACTGGGAGTTCGAGCCGGCCCAGCCGCCGGACTCCTACCGTGACGACCATTCCAAGATGGTCGTCCAGCTCGCCCGGCCGTGCCGGGTCCGCTACCGGAGGCGCGGATCGTGAGAGTGGAAGCCGACCTGGACCTCTGCCAGGGGCACGCGATGTGCGAGCTGGAGGCGCCGGACGTCTTCGAGGTCCCGCGCAAGGGCAAGGTCCGCGTGCTCGTCGAGGAGCCGGAGGAGTCGATGCGCGCCCAGGTGGAGGCCGCCGTCCGTTACTGCCCGACCCGGGCGCTGAAGTGGGGAGGCTGATCGTGTTCCCTCGTGACGAGCTGGAGGAGATGGTCCAGCGCTGGCTGGAGGCGAACCGGCGGTGCGAGGAACGGGGCGACTGGCGCCCACTGGCGGAGCTCTACACCGAGGACGCCACGTACGGCTGGAACGTCGGCCCCGGCCAGGACTTCATGGCCGTCGGCAGGGACGAGATCCGCGAGCTCGCCCTCGGCTCGGAGATGGGCGGCCTGGACGGCTGGTCGTACCCCTACCAGAGCATCCTCATCGACGAGCGCCAGGGGCAGGTGGTCGGCTTCTGGAAGCAGGTCGCCGACGCCCGCCGCCCGGACGGCAGCCCGTACGAGGTGCCGGGGATCGGCGGGAGCTGGTTCCGGTACGGCGGCGGCTTCCGGTGGCGCTGGCAGCGTGACTGGTTCGACCTGGGCAACGTGACCGCGGTGTTCGTCGAGATGATGAAGGCGGGGGTGCTGTCGGACGGCATGCGGCGGCGCCTGGACCGCGCCGCGTCCGGCGCCCAGGTCCCCGGCTACTACCCGAGAGCGGAGACTCCCGTGCCGCTGTGGTGAGGGCCGCTGTGGTGACGGCTGGTGTGGTTGCGGCTGGTGTGGTTGCGGCTGGTGTGGTTGCGGCTGGTGTGGTTGCGGCTGGTGACGGCTAGTGCGGGATGGCGTCGATGAGCTGGCGGGCGCCCTGCCGCAGCAGCGCGACGGCCACCGACGTGCCCAGCGTGGCCGGGTCCAGCGGGCCTGCCCACTCGTGGGCGTCCAGGACCGTCTTGCCGTCGGGGCTGAAGATGCGGGCGCGCAGCGACAGGCGCCCGTCGCGTTCGGCGCGGCCGTACCCGGCGATCGGGCTGTTGCAGTGGCCCTGCAGGACGTGCAGCAGCATGCGCTCGGCCGTCACCTCGCGCCACGTGTCGGGATCACCCAGGCCCGCCACGGCCTCGATGGTCTGCGCGTCGTCCTCCCGGCACTGCAGGGCGAGCACGCCCGCGCCGATCGGCGGGCACATCGTCTCCAGCGACAGCGCCTCGGAGATGCGGTCGCGCATGCCGATGCGTTCCAGGCCCGACACGGCCAGCAGCAGCGCGTCGGCCTCGCCGGCGTCGAGTTTCTCCAGCCGCCGGTTGGCGTTGCCGCGCATCGGCACGCAGCGCAGGTGCGGGTGGGTGGAGGCGAGCTGCGCGATCCGCCGTACCGACGACGTGCCGATGCGGGTGCCCGGCGGCAGCTCGTCCAGGGTGCGGCCGCCCGGGTCCACGAGGGCGTCGCGCAGGTCGTCGCGCTTCAGGAAGGCGGCCCAGGTGGTGCCCGCGGGCAGCGGCCGGTCGGCCGGGACGTCCTTCACGCAGTGCACCGCGAGGTCGGCCTGCCCTGCCAGCAGGAGCGCGTCCACCTCCTTGGTGAACGCGCCCTTGCCGCCGAGCGCCGACAGCGCGCCCTGCCACCTGTCGCCCGACGTGGTGACCGGCACGACCTCCGTGCGGACATCCGGGTGCAGCGCGGCCAGCTCGTGGCGGACCCGCTCGACCTGGGCGAGCGCCATGGGTGATGAGCGGGTGGCGATGCGGATCAGCTGAGGGACGGCCATCCGTCGATGGTAGCCGCCACGGCCGCCCGGTACGGCCGTCTTCTGGCCCTCACCCGGCGGGGGCCTGCGCGAGGGAGAGGCTGTTGCCGTCCGGGTCGAGGATCTCCACGTGGCGCACGCCGTTGCCGTAGGTCTCCACGGGCTCGTGCTCGATGCCGTGCGCGGCGAGCCGGGCCAGGATGTCGTCGAGGCCGGTGACGCCGAACGTGATCATGGTGCCGCCCACCCGGGAGGCCCGCACGTCCCGGTCGTCGAGGACGACCCAGGCGTTCTCACCGATCTGCCACAGGAGCTCCTCGCCGATGATCTCGTCAGCCGGCCGCCCGAAGAACACCTCGTACCACTTCTGCGAGATTGCCAGGTCACGCACGCACACCACGCTGTGCAGGTCCATGGGAGCCGCTCCTTCCGTCGTTTCAAGGATGAGACCGCTCCCGCGGCGTGAACTCATCGGGCGGCACGTGCGGCGTGCCGTCGCTCATCGGCGGGAAGCGGAAGCGGGCCGCGGTGGTGGCGCGGGTCATCGCGGTGATCGGGGCCTCGCCGACCGGCTCGGTGCCGTCGTCGATGACGACCTCCCAGCGGCAGTGCGGCACCCTGCCGCCCGGGACGCGCGGCGGCCGGTGCACCGGGCGGATGCGCGCCCTGGGGTTGACCGCCTGGGCCGTCCAGTCGAACGTGCCGTCCTCGATGTGGTGGCACATGCCGCGCACCGCCCGCTCGCCGAACGGCTCCACGTCGAGCAGCGCCCCGCAGGTGCGGAGCTGGAAGAAGCCGTGCGACTCGTCGATCAGCTCGTACTCGACGTCCATGTAGTGCTGGGCGAAGCCGGGGTCGAGCTGCAGGCACTTGAAGATGGCCGAGACCCCGTCGCCCTCGATCCGCATGATCTCGCGGATCCGCTGGGTGTAGATCGGGCTGGCGCCGCGCCACTCCTGGACGGCGATCTCCTCCACGGCCTCCTGGCCGTACTTCATCCCGACCGCGATCAGCGAGGAGCGGTCGAGCAGGTGGACGATGAGCGCGTACTCCCTGACCAGGCGCACCAGCGCCGCCTTCGACAGGTCCTCGAAGCGGAAGCCGGGGTCGAACGCGCCGGAGTAGTCGTCACGGGACACTGGCCCTCCCTCGATCCCCCTTGCACGGTGACACGTGAACTGTAGTCTGGACACGTGTCCATAACAACCGGTCGCTTGCTCGACGGCTGGGCGGAGCAGGGCTCTCCCCTCCTGATCGACGGCAGGCTGGTCACGGGCGATCGGCACTTCGAGACGATCGACCCGGCCACCGAGGAGGTCATCGGCCCGGCGGCCGACGCCGCTCCCGGCCTGCTCGACACGGCGATCGCCGCCGCCCGCCGCGCGTTCGACGACTCCGGCTGGGCCGCCGACCTCGCCCTGCGCGTCCGCTGCCTGCGCCAGCTCCGGCAGGCCCTGGTACGGCACGGCGACGAGCTGCGCGCGCTCACCGTCAGGGAGGCCGGCGCGCCCCGGTTCCTGACGTTCGGCGCGCAGCTCGACGCGCCCGTGGCCGGTCTCGGCTGGGTCGCCGACCTCGCCGAGACCTACGCGTGGACGCGCGACCTGGGCCGGGCCGCCCCGATGGGGATCCCCAGCGACCGGCGCGTGCTGCGCGAGCCGGTGGGCGTGGTCGGCGCGATCACCCCGGGGAACTTCCCGCACCAGATCAACCTGGCCAAGCTGGGCCCCGCGCTGGCCGCCGGCAACACGGTGGTGCTCAAGCCCGCCCCCGACACCCCCTGGTGCGCGGCGGCGCTCGGCCGGCTGGTCGCCGAGGAGACCGACATCCCGCCGGGCGTCGTCAACGTCGTCACCGGCCGCGATCACGCCCTCGGCGCGCGGCTGGCCGCCGATCCGCGCGTGGACCTGGTCTCCTTCACCGGCTCGACGGCGACGGGCCGCGCGGTGATGCACGCTGCCGCGCAGACGCTCAAGCGGGTGTTCCTGGAGCTGGGCGGCAAGTCGGCGTGCGTCGTGCTGGACGACGCCGACCTCGCCAGGGCGTGCGGGTACGCCGCCTTCGCCGCGATCTCCCACGCCGGGCAGGGCTGCGCGCTCACCACCCGGCTGCTGGTCCCCCGCGCCCGCCACGACGAGGCGGTCGAGATCACCGCCAGGACGATGGCGCGGATCGGCACCGGAGACCCGTCCGACGACCGCACCGTCTGCGGCCCGGTCATCTCCGCGCGCCAGCGCGACCGCGTCGAGAGGTACCTGAAGCTCGCGGTCGCGGAGGGCGGCTCGTTCGCCACCGGAGGGCGCCGGCCCGACCGGGACAGGGGCTTCTGGATCGAGCCCACGCTGATCACCGGCCTGTCCAACCAGGCCAGGGCCGCCCGCGAGGAGATCTTCGGCCCGGTGCTGGTGGTGCTCCCCCACGACGGCGACGACGACGCCGTGCGGATCGCCAACGACTCGCCCTACGGCCTGTCCGGCGCCGTGCACGCCGGCGACCCCGAGCGGGCGCGCGCGGTCGCGCGGCGGCTGCGCACCGGCACGGTCAGCGTGAACGGCGGCATCTGGTACGGCCCCGACGTGCCGTTCGGCGGCTACAAGCAGTCGGGCATCGGCCGCGAGATGGGCGTGGCCGGCTTCGAGGAGTACCTCGAGACCAAGTCGATCGCGGAGGGAGCCGGATGAAGCGCTTCGCCGGGAAGGTGGCGATCGTCACGGGCGCCGCCCAGGGCATCGGAGAGGCGTACGCGCGGGCGCTGGCCGCCGAGGGCGCGAGCGTCGACGTGGCGGACGTGGACGAGCAGGGCGCGAAGGTCGCCGACGACATCGAGGGCCTGTTCGTCAGGACCGACGTGGCCGATCCCGCGGCCACCGAGGCCATGGCGGCCGCGGCTGTGACGGCCTTCGGCGGGATCGACTACCTGGTCAACAACGCCGCCGTCTTCGGCACCATGAAGCTGGACTTCCTGTTCACCGTGGACTGGGACTACTACCGCAGGTTCATGTCCGTGAACCTGGACGGCGCGCTGCTGTGCGCCCGCGCCTGCCACGCCCGCATGGCCGAGCGCGGCGGCGGCGCGATCGTCAACCAGTCGTCCACCGCCGCCTGGCAGTACTCCGGCTACTACGGCCTGGCCAAGGCCGGGGTGAACAGCCTCACCCAGCAGCTCGCGCAGGAACTCGGCTCGCTGGGCATCCGCGTCAACGCCATCGCGCCGGGCCCGATCGACACCGCCGCACACCGGGCGGTCGTGCCCGCCGGCATGTCCGCCAGGATCGTGCGCGACAAGCTCGCGCTGAAGCGGCTCGGCACGCCGGACGACCTCGTCGGGATGTGCCTGTTCCTGCTGTCGGACGAGGCGTCGTGGGTCACGGGACAGATCTTCAACGTGGACGGGGGCGAGGTGTTCCGCGCATGATGTACGGATTCGTCGGGCTCGGTCAGATAGGCGCCCCCATGGCGGGACGCCTGGCGGGGCCCGGCCTGATCGTCTACGACGTCCGGGCCGAGGCGATGGCGCCCCTGGTCGAGCGGGGCGCGCTGCCCGCCGCCGACCTGGCGGACGTGGCCCGCGCCGAGCTCATCTCGCTCATGGTCCGCGACGACGCGCAGGTCAACGAGGTCGCCGCCACGCTGATCCCGGCGAGCGCCGCCGGGACGGTCATCGCCGTGCACTCCACGATCCGCGCCGGCACCGCGGTCGAGCTGGCCGAGGCCGCGCGGCCGTACGGGGTCGAGGTCGTCGACGCCCCTGTCAGCGGCGGGTTCATGGGCGCCGCGGCGGGCACCCTCGCGGTCATGGTCGGCGCGAGCGAGGCGGCGTTCGCGCGGGTGAAGGAGGCGTTCGCCGCCTGGGCCGGGCTCGTCCTGCACATGGGCCCCGTCGGGGCCGGCACCCGCGCCAAGCTCGCCCGCAACCTGCTGCACTTCGTCTCCTTCGCCGCCGCGGCCGAGGCGCAGCGGCTGGCCGAGGCGGCCGGGGTCCCGCTCGGCGACCTCGGCCGGATCGTCCGCCACTCCGACGCCGTCACCGGCGGCCCCGGCGCTCTCATGCTCCGCGACACCACGGCGCCCCTGCCTCCCGGCGACCCGCTGCGCGAGATCATGGCGCACGTGCTCGCGCTCGGCGACAAGGACCTGTCGCTGGCCCTCGGCCTGGCCGGCGAGCTCGGCGTCGACACCCCGCTCGCCCGGCTCGCCCACCAGCGGCTGGCCGCCGACCTCGGCCTGGAGGAGCTCTCATGACCGACGACAGGCGGCGGCGCGGGCTGGAGATGATGGGGCAGGTCTACGGGTGGGAGATGCGCGACGGTCCCGGCGACTTCTTCGGGATCACCGTGGACCACCTGTTCGCCGAGATCTGGTCCCGGCCGGGGCTGTCCATGCGTGACCGGCGGCTCCTCCTGATCGGCGTCCTGGCCGCCAAGGGCATGAACGACGTGCTCGACATCCAGCTCCCGGCGGCGCTGCGCAACTGCGAGCTCACCGCCGGCGAGCTGCGCGAGATCGCCATCTTCCTCACCCACTACGTCGGCTGGCCCCTGGGGGCCAGGCTCAGCGTGCAGATCGACACGATCATCGCCCAGCACGAGAAGCGGCCCGTCACAGAGGAGTGACCGGGGTGGCCCGCGGCACGTACACCAGCGCGTCGTACGCCTTCGCCGGCACCATGGCCACCGTGTAGGTCCAGCTCAGGGCGCTGAAGAGGGACCGGTAGCCGTCGCCGACGCTGCCCATGCGCAGCTCCGAGCCGAGCAGCCGGCGGTTGGCGGGCGTGGCCGACGCCTGCGCGAGGTTCACGTAGCCCAGGGGCTCGGCGCCGAACAGCCCGGCCAGGGGCGTGTCGTGGCTCACGGTGAACCGCGCGCGCTCGCCGGAGGAGTCGTCACGGCTGAGGAAGGTGCTGGTGCCGAACTCGGTGCCGATGGCGAAGTAGTCGTCCCCGTACGTCCTGGCCAGGCGCCGCCCCATCGACTCGAAGGGGAACGCGGCCCCGCTCTTGTCGAGGTGCCCGTTGTGACCGGCCACGATGAGCTTCTGACGGCCGCGCCCGGCGATCCACTCGACGGCCTCGGCCATCCAGGCGTCCCGCTTGCGGGCGTAGCCGGCCCCGGAGAGCCGCAGCCGCGCGCCGCGGCCGATCGTCTCCGCGTGGTGCAGCGCGAGGGCGAACGACTCCGGGGAGCTGCGCTTGACGTAGGCGCCCTGGTGGTCGCGCATGCGGGCGGCGATCCGCTCGGCGGCGGTGGCGCCGGCCTCGATCGTGGCCTCGTCCTGCCCGGACCTGGTGGCGTCGGTGAGGCCCGCCAGCGCCCGTTCGGCCGGCGCGGCCTGGGCCGGCTCGACCGTGGCGAGGTAGCGCAGCAGCCGCTCCTTGTTGCGATCGTAGCGCTGCATGTCGAAGCCGTAGAGGCGCACCTTGTCGGCGTCGGCGGCCGTCGCGTTGTGGTCGTGGATCCAGCGCAGCAGGTTCGCCGTCTCGCGGGTGCGGTAGATGTCGAAGCCGAGGGCGGTGGCCGCCTGCTCCGCGGTGCCCTGGCCCTTGACGACGTAGTCGTCGGCGACGGCCGTGCCGCCGAAGTCGGCCTCCAGGGCGACGGTGCGGAAGCCGTGCTCCCGTACCAGCCGCTGGATGATCAACGTGCGGGCCTGGACGAACTCCTTGTTGCCGTGCGTGGCCTCGCCGATGCCGACCACCCGCTTCCCTGCGGCGTCGGCGAGCGGGGCCCGGTCGAGCGGGACCACGGCGCCGGACGTCACCCCCGCGGTGTCCACGCCCCCGCACGCGGTCGCGAGCAGCGCGAGGCCCGCGAGGGCACGGGCGAGCCCGTGCCGCATGTCAGCTCACGTCCTTGTCGAACTCGATCATGGGTCCAGTTCACCGGACCCTCGGGTCGCCCGTCATCGGAGCCAGGTCGAGCGTGACGGGGCTCAGGGCCGGTGCGCCGGCCGCCGGTTGTAGACCTTGGGCCGCCCGGATGTGGACCTGGGGCGCCGGTCCGGGCCACAGATGACGCTCTGGTGACCCGTCAACGAAGCCGAGGTCGGCGGAGGGAGGATCGGGCTGGTGCGGTGACGGGCCACCGGCTAGCGAGGGGAAAGGATCAAGCTGGTGCGGTGGTGGGCCACCAGCTCGGCCAGCCCGGGGTCGAACTCGGCGACGATCTGCTTGACGCGGAACTCGGCGAGCGCGCCCAGGGTGTCGTAGATCTCCACGAACACGTCCCTGGCCGCGCCCCTGGGCCAGCCGTCGGGCAGCAGCTCGGCGGGCAGGTCGGGGTCATGGTTGGGGAACGTGCGCCAGGTGTCCATGATCCCCGTACGCGCCACCAGGGCCTCGGACGCGCCCACGGTCCCGTTGCGCACGCGGGTCAGCAGCGGCGAGTACTGCGCCACGAACCCCTCGTAGGTGCGGCGGAGCCGGCCGAAGTCCCATGCCTCCTGCGGCGCCCGCATGCCGGCCAGGTCGAGGGCCTGGGCGCGGAAGATCGTGGCCGTGGGCACGTCCAGCTCGCGGAGCACGGCCGCGGCGTCGTCGGCGTCCGCCCGCGGGGAGACCCAGAGCCCGTCGTACAGCGGGGCGAAGCCGAGCCAGCGCAGCCGGGAACGCAGCGCGTGCCGCAGGTCGCGCTGCTCCTCCGAGATCGAGAACGCGGCGAGCACCCAGGTCCCGTCCCAGGCGCCCTGCTCCAGCCCGAAGGACATGATCCGTTGCCGGCCGTCGAGCAGCACGGCGGCGGCCCGGTCGGTGAGCCGGTAGTAGGTGCGCCGCCCCACCTTGGACGACTCCAGCAGGTCCCGCCGCGCCAGCCGCGACAGCGCCGCGCGGGCCGCCACCGCCGACACGCCGAACTCCTCGGCCAGCCGCACCAGCGCCGCCGACGGGAGCTGCTCGGACCGGCTGATCCAGTAGTCGCCGAGCAACGTGGTGATCAGATGCTGCGGAGGCGCGCCCACCTGGAAACGCGGGAGATCGACGCCGCCTGCCTCGGTCCATGCACCGTCAGTCACCGTAGGAGTATATGGATAACGCTTACGCCTACGCACGCAATCGATTCGTCGTACATCTCGGGCCGGGCGGAGCCGCACAGGGACGGGCGCCGCTCGCAGGCCCAGCGGAGACTTCTTGAACCTGGACATTTGTCATTACGGGCGTCACGATCCCGCGCCACGCCGCGCTCGCCTGGCAGCCGGACCGTCAGGTGACAACCAGGCGCTTCGGCGGCCCTGGCGGTCAGGCCGTCACGGGTGGCCAAGAAAGGGCCGCTCAATTACGGAGCGGCACCGTCTGAATTCCTCAATAGTGATCTTTTCTGGACGGCGCCGAAAGGGCCGGTCCGGAAGTGTACGAGGAGTGGGTCACGGCACCGGCGCGCGGATCGCAGTCGCGCACCCGGGACGCGAATGGCGGGCGGGCACAAGATGGCCCCACCGGCGCCGCGCACGGAAAAGCCGCCTTATCAGGGCATGAAAGACCACGTTTCGCCCTATCCCTTTCAGGGATAAAAGCCCACGCTCTCAGGGGTTTCAGCCCTGCGACGGCTTTTGCGCAAACCCTGGCACAGAGGGCCCCCTCCTGTCTACAGTGTGGACACCGGAAAGTGGACTTCTCTGACATCTGATTACAGATCGGGCAGACGTCGATCTCAAGTTCGCAACAGTATGGACGCGGCTATTTGTCCGAAACGTTGGCCGATGATCCTGTTGCGCATTAACCAGCAGCCCTGCAGCGCTGACTAGTTCGGACACAAAGGAGAGCTGTCGTGACCCATAGGCGGAGACTTGGGACATTCCTCACGGCGGTGACAGCAGGCGCGCTTCTGCTGTCCGCTTGCGGGCAGAGCGGAAACGAGGCGAGCAAACCGACGGCGTCGAACACCGGAGGCGCCGCCTCGGGGCAGACCATCACCTACGCCGGTGAGCAGGAGTTCAACTCCTACAACAGCATCGCCGTGAACAACCTGGTCAACAGCACGGCCATGCAGCGGGTGCTGCTCGGCTTCTGGTACTACGGCGAGAAGGGCGTGGTGACCCCCGACAAGGACTTCGGCACCTACACGAAGACCTCGGACGACCCGCTGACCGTCGAGTACGAGTTCAACGCCAAGGGCGTCTGGTCCGACGGGAACCCGATCGACTGTGACGACGCCCTGCTGTACTGGGCGGCCAAGTCGGGCAAGATCAAGGGCTTCCAGGTCGACGGCACCACCGGTGTCGAGCTCGTCAAGGCCCCGGCGTGCAAGGCGGGCGAGAAGAAGTTCACCTTCGAGTACTCGGAGCCGTTCGCCGACTGGGAGAGCAACGGCCCCGGCGCCGCCGACGTGCTGCCGGCCCACGTGGCCTACAAGGCCGCGGGCATGAGCGAGGCGGACTTCATCGCCGCGGTGCAGGCGGCGGACGCCAAGAAGCTCGAAGCGGTGATCAAGTTCTACAACGAGGGCTGGGTCATCGAGGGCGGCATCAAGGACATGTCGCTCTTCCCCGCCTCGGGCCCCTACAAGATCTCCGCCATGGAGCCGGGCCAGTCGCTGACGCTCAGCACCAACGACAAGTGGTGGGGCGCCAAGCCGGCCACGCCGACCGTCGTCATGCGGGTGATCTCGCAGGAGGAGCAGGCCCAGGCGCTGCAGAACCGCGAGGTCAACCTGATCGAGCCGCAGCCGAACCCGGACCTGCTCGCCCAGCTCGAGGGCATGCAGGGCGTGACCGTGAAGACCGGTGACGCCTACACCTACGAGCACCTGGACTTCAACTTCGACTCCAGCGAGTTCAAGGACAGGACGCTGCGCGAGGCGTTCGCCAAGTGCGTGCCCCGGCAGCTCATCGTGGACAACCTGATCAAGCCGCTCGCGCCGCAGGCGCAGGTGCTGCAGGTCCGTAACACGCTGCCGTTCGAGGCGTCCTACGCCACCGTCTCCCAGGGCAGCGGGTCGGAGGCCTACGCCCAGCCCGACATCGAGGGCGCCAAGGCGCTGCTGGAGAAGGCCGGCAAGGTCGGCATGGAAGTGAAGATCGGCCACAACCTGCCCAACCCGCGCCGTACGCAGGAAGTGCAGCTCATCGCGGACTCCTGCAACAAGGCGGGCTTCAAGATCACTGACGCCGGGGACGAGAAGTTCTTCGAGGCCGGCGGCCCCCTCGCCACCAACACCTACGACGTGGCGCTGTTCGCCTGGACCGGCTCGGCCGAGGTGAGCGGCTGGAGCTCGACGTACACCACGGTCAAGGAGTGCAGCGAGGCCGGCAAGGAGAACAACAACGGCTGCTACTCCAGCAAGGAGACCGACGACCTCATCAAGAAGCTCAACGCCGAGATCGACAAGACCAAGCACCCCGCCATCATCGCCCAGATCGAGAAGGTGCTCTGGCAGGACCTGGCCACGATCCCGCTGTTCGCCCACCCGAACATGCTGGCCTGGGACGAGAAGCTGCAGAACATCGTGCCCAACCCGGCGCAGTCGTCGGTGACCTGGAACATGGACAAGTGGGCCCTGGCCCAGTAGCCGTCCGATCACTCTGAACCACCCGGCGCGGAGCGGAGGACTCCCCGAGTCCTCCGCTCCGTGTCAGCACCACTCTCGAACCAAGGGGGATTACGAGTGATCGCCTTCATCGCGCGAAGACTGATCGTCTCCTTCTTCGTGCTCCTGGCGGCCACCATGGTCATCTACGGGCTGACGGCGCTCGCGGGCGACCCGCTGGAAGACCTCAGAGAGCTCCCGGGCCCGGACCGGGACAGGAAGATCGCCGACCGCGTCGAGCGGATGAACCTCGACGCTCCCCTCCCGCTCAGGTACCTGACCTGGCTCGGCAACCTGTTCCGCGGCGACCTCGGCGTCAACCGCGACGGCCAGGACGTGGCCGTGCTGCTCGGCAACGCCCTGTCGGCCACGCTCCAGCTCGTCGTGGCCGCCACCGTGCTCGCGGTCGTCATCGGCGTCATCGTGGGCATCGTCTCGGCGCTGCGGCAGTACAGCGCCTTCGACTACTCGGTCACCTTCACCGCCTTCGTCTGCTTCTCGCTCCCGCTCTTCTGGGTGGCGGTGATGCTCAAGCAGTACATCGCGATCGAGTTCAACGACTGGCTGCGCGATCCCGTCATCCCGCCCACCGTCATCGGCGTGGTCGCCCTGATCGGCGGGCTGCTCTGGGGCGCGCTCTGGGTCGGCGGCCGGCAGGCGCGGCTCGCCGCGTTCGGCCTCGGCGCCGCCGCCACCGCCCTGACGCTGACGCTGCTGTCGGCGACCCGCTGGTTCGCCGATCCGGGCATCGGCGTCGCCCTCCTGGCGGTCCTCGCGGGAGGCACGGCGGTCGGCATCACCGCGCTGGTCTCCGGGCTGCGTTACCGCGACCCTCTCTACGCCGCCCTCTCGGCCGCGGGGATCGGCGTGGTCCTGTCGCAGCTCCTGGATCCCGTCCTGGCCGATCCGAGTTGGCTGGAGATCTTCGGCCTGGCGCTGCTGACCGTGGCCGTCTGCGTGGGGCTCGGCTACGGCCTCGGCGGGCTGCTGCGCCGCCAGGCGATCATCGCCTCCGTCCTGACGGGGCTGATCACCGCCGGGCTGGTCTTCCTCGATCGCATGCTGCGCGGCTTCGCCGACTACAGCGAGTACGTACGCGGCCGCCCGATCGCCACGATCGGCTCCAGCACCCCGAACTTCCAGGGCGACTTCTGGCAGACCAACCTGGACGTGGCGGGCCACCTCCTGCTGCCGACCATGGCGCTGATCCTGATCTCGCTGGCCACCTACACGCGCTACAGCCGCTCCAGCATGCTCGAGGTGATGAACCTGGACTACGTGCGCACCGCGCGGGCCAAGGGGCTGCCCGAGCGCACGGTGGTCACCAAGCACGCCTTCCGCAACGGGATGATCCCGATCACCACGCTGATGGCCTTCGACTTCGCGGGCGTGATCGGCGGCGCGATCGTGACCGAGAACGTCTTCGGCTGGCAGGGCATGGGCAGCCTCTTCCTCAGAGGGCTGCAGCAGGTCGACCCGGCCCCGGTCATGGCGTTCTTCATCGTCTCCGGGAGCGCGATCGTGCTGTTCAACATGCTGGCCGACATCATCTACGCCTACCTCGACCCACGGATCAGGCTGTCATGAGCGGGCAGTACACACCCACAGGAGAACCACCCATGGCGATCAGCGCGCAGGTCCCGGGGGCCGCGCAGGGCATGACCGTCGTCGCCCGCACCCAGAGCCAGCTCGTCCGCCGCCGGTTCTTCCGGCATCGCGCGGCGCTGATCGGCATGCTGGTCTTCGGCTCCGTCGTGCTGCTCGCGTTCAGCTCCATCGGGTTCGGGCCCGTCCCCGGCTGGTGGGACAAGAGCTACCTGGCCACCGGGTCGGTGCTCGACCAGGGCAGGCCGACGCTCAGCCTGGTGCCGCAGTTCCTGGGCGGCGAGGGCATCCGCTGGGGCGAGCATCCGTTCGGGCAGGACAACATCGGCATCGACTACTTCGCGCTCACCATGCGCGGCACCCAGCAGTCGATCATCGTCGCGTTCATCGTCGGCATCGTGGCCACGACGGTCGGCACGCTGGCCGGCGCCTTCGCCGGATATTTCAGGAAAAAGGTTGAAGCGATCCTCATGCGGCTCACCGACGTGATGATCACCATCCCGGTCCTGATCATCGCCGCCATCGTCGGCCGGTCGTTCGGCGACTCGGGCATCGTGATCCTGGCCGTCTGCATCGGCCTGGTGACCTGGCCCACGCTGAGCCGGCTGATCCGCGGCGAGTTCCTGTCACTGCGCGAGAAGGAGTTCGTCGAGGCCGCGCGGGCGCTGGGCACCTCCTCCCGCCGCATCATCTTCCGGCACATCCTGCCGAACACGGTCGGCGTCATCATCGTCAGCGCGACCCTGGCGATCGCCAACGCGGTGCTGCTGGAGTCGGCGCTGTCCTTCCTCGGCGTCGGCGTGCAGCCGCCCGACGTCTCGCTCGGCCAGCTCATCGACACCTACCGCAGCGCGATGACGACCCGCCCGTGGCTGTTCTGGTGGCCCGGCGTGTTCATCATCGCCATCGCGCTGTCCATCAACTTCATCGGTGACGGTCTGCGCGACGCGTTCGACCCCCGACAGACCAGGGTGCGTGCCTGACATGACGGATTACCCCACCGAGATCCCCGGCGAGATCCTGCGCGTGGAGGACCTGGCCGTCGAGTTCCCCACCGAGGACGGCGTCGTCCAGGCGGTCCGCGGAGTCTCCTACTCCCTGCACGAGCGCGAGGTGCTCGGGATCGTCGGCGAGTCAGGCTCGGGCAAGTCGGTCTCGTCGCTGGCCGTGATGGGGCTGCTCCCCCGCGGCGCGCGCGTCCGGGGCAGGATCCTCTACCGCGGCGACGACGTGCTGAAGCTGCCCGCCCGCAGGCGGCGCGGCCTGCGCGGGCGCAAGATCGCCATGATCTTCCAGGACCCGATGACCGCGCTGAACCCCGTGCACACCATCGGCGACCAGCTCGCCGAGGCCGTGCTCGCCCACGACCTCGTGCCGCACAAGCAGGCGCTCGCCCGCGCCAAGGAGATGCTCGACCTGGTCGGCATCCCGCAGGCCGAGCAGCGGCTGCGCAGCTACCCGCACGAGTTCTCCGGCGGCATGCGGCAGCGCGCGATGATCGCCATGGCGGTCATCAACAACCCGGACGTCATCATCGCCGACGAGCCGACCACGGCGCTCGACGTGACCGTCCAGGCGCAGATCCTGGAGAAGCTCCTGGAGGTCAAGGACGCCGTCAACGCCGCGATCGTGCTCATCACGCACGACCTCGGCGTCGTCGCGGGCATCGCGCACCGGGTGCTCGTCATGTACGCCGGCAAGCCGGTCGAGGTCGGCGACACCGACACGATCTTCTACCGGCCGCGCATGCCGTACACCGCGGGGCTGCTCGGCTCGATGCCGTCCCTGGAGACCTCGGGCGGGCGGCTGCGCCCCATCAAGGGCGCTCCGCCCTCCCTGATCAACCTGCCGTCCGGCTGCCCGTTCTCGCCGCGCTGCCCGCTGGCCGACACCCGCTGCCATGGCGAGGAGCCCGCGCTCGTGGAGGTCGACGAGGGCGGGCACTACGCCGCCTGTCATCACTGGGACCAGCTGGCCGCGGTGGCCGATCCCACCGCGCTGTTCCGTACGGAGAGTGAGCCCGTCACATGAGCGTTCAGGTCACGCAGGAGCACCTCCTCGAGGTGGAGGACCTGGTGATGAGCTTCCCCGTACGCGGCGCGGGGTTCCTGCGCAAGGTGGCGGGCCACATCCAGGCGGTGAGCGGCGTGTCCATGCACGTCGACCAGGGCGAGACCCTCGGCGTCGTGGGCGAGTCGGGGTGCGGCAAGTCGACGACGGGCCGGGCCATCCTCCAGCTCCACAAGCCCACGTCGGGCTCGGTGCGCTTCGAGGGCACGGAGCTGACGACGCTGAACCCCAAGCGGCTGCGCGCCGTGCGGCGGGACATCCAGATCGTCTTCCAGGACCCCTACGCCTCGCTCAACCCGAAGCTGCCGGTGAACGACATCATCGCCGAGCCGCTGAAGGTCCACGACCGGTGGAAGGGCACCGGTTCCAAGAGGGTCGCGGAGCTGCTGGAGCTGGTCGGGCTCAACCCCGAGCACGGCAACCGGTACCCGCACGAGTTCTCCGGCGGCCAGCGCCAGCGCGTCGGCATCGCCCGCGCGCTCGCGCTGGAGCCCAAGCTGCTCGTGCTGGACGAGCCGGTGTCGGCGCTGGACGTGTCGGTGCAGGCCGGGGTGATCAACCTGCTCGAGGACCTGCAGGACACCTTCGGCCTGTCCTACATCTTCATCGCGCACGACCTCTCCGTGGTCAGGCACATCTCCGACCGCGTCGCGGTGATGTACCTGGGCAAGATCGTGGAGACCGGCCCGCGTGACGACGTCTACGACCGTCCTGTCCACCCCTACACCCAGGCGCTGCTGTCGGCGGCGCCGACGGCCAATCCAGAGGAGGAGCGCCGCAGGCAGCGGATCATCCTCACCGGCGAGGTGCCGAGCCCGCTGGATCCGCCGAGCGGTTGCCGGTTCCGCACGCGCTGCTGGAAGGCGCAGGAGATCTGCGCCACCGAGGAGCCCGCGCTGATCGACCGGGGCACCGGGCATCCGGCCGCCTGCCACTTCCCGGAGGTGAACACCAAGGTGGTGTGAGCCGGGCCGGCGGCCGCCGCCGCCTGCCCGTCGGAATCCACGCCCGCGCCGCCCAGCAGAAGGAGCAAAACCCTTCTGGAGCCAGGTGCCGTGTCTACCGTGAACAGGGCAAGGCGGTTTCTGGGACTTCCGGGGGGATGATCCTGTGACGTTCTCGACGATTCTGGCGGCGTTCTTCGTGGTCGCGCTCGTGGTCATCATCGTGAGCATGCTCCGCTCGCTGCTGACCGGCCGGCCCTCCATGCGGCGGGGATCCGGCCGCCCCGGCATGCCGTACTCCGGCGGTTCCGGCTGGGGCGGCGGCGACAGCAGCAGCAGCGACAGCGGCGGCTTCTCGGGGGGCGACGGCGGCGGGGGTGGAGGCGACTGAGCCGGGGCCTGGCGGATCTGCCGGCTACGCCTGCCGGGGTGACGGGCGAGGGGGGTGACGGCACCGAGGGCGGCGGTCACGCAGAGGTGGCGGGGCCACCCTGGCGCGTCATCCTCCGGACATCAAGGAAGCCGGAAATTTTCACGTAATCAGGATTGATGAAGAGAACTTTCGAGGATATCTTCACGATCAAGCCGTCCCTCCTCCGGGGCGGAGAGATTGGGCGTTCGACCGTACCCCCCTCCACCCCCTGTTTCACGAGGTGAGCATGCCCAAGATCGGAAAATTCGTCCTGCCCACGGCCCTCGCCCTCGCGGCCGCGCTGTTCCCCCAGCCCGCGTCCGCGGACCCCGTCGAGGCCCTGGCCACCACCCACAAGAGCCCGTTCACCTGCGGCAAGACGTTCAACGCGAACAACTGGACCCCCGGCCACAGCCCTTCGGGCTCGCTCGACTGGCAGGACTACGGGGGCGACGACATCAACGGTGAGACCGTCCGTGCCACCGCCGCCGGCACCGCGTACTTCTACGACGCGGGCAACACCAGCTACGGCAAGTGGATCGAGATCCGTCACGGTGACGGCAGCAGGACCCGCTACGCCCATCTCGCCACCATGGCGCGGGCGGCCGGCGGCTCGATGAGCGTCGGCCAGGGCACCGTGATCGGCACGGTCGGCTCGACGGGCGGCTCCACCGCCCCGCACCTGCACTACGAGCAGCGGACCTCGACCGGAGCGGTGGACACCAGCCCCACCGTGGACGGCGTGACCGTGTCCCTGGGCCAGAAGAAGGCCATCACCAGCACGAACGCGTGCGGCGGCAACCCGTACACGCCCGAGGAGGTCTGCGGCGGCGGCTACGCGGTCATCGACTCGGCCGCGCTCGTGGGCGGCCGCACCTACCTGCTCTACAACTCGGGCAACGGCAACAACTGCGTCGTGACGCTGAAGACCACGAACGTCGGCTCGCCCTCGTCGATGTCTGCCTTCCTCGAACCGGAGGGCGCCAGCAGGACGACGAACGCGGGCAGCTTCGGCTACTACGCGGGGCCAGTCGTACGGTCCGCTCCCGGGCAGTGCGTCAAGTGGGGCGGCTCCATCGGGAGCAGCACGTACACCAGCCCCTTCGAGCACTGCGGCTAGGCGGAGCGTCGTGGACGGTGCCGCGGGCGGGGGCGGGCCCTCGGCAGCGGCACCGGGTCCCCGCCGGCCACGACGGTGTTGCGGACGGCGCCGATGCCCTCGACCACGATCTCGACCACGTCGCCCGGCTCCAGCGGAGGCGGGTCCTGCCTGCCGCGGTTGCCCCACAGCTCGGCCAGGCAGCCGCCGTTGCCGCAGGTGCCGGAGCCGAGCACGTCACCCGGGCGGACCCAGGTGCCGCGCGAGGCGTAGGCGACGAGTTCCTCGAACGGCCAGCCCATGTTGGACAGCAGGTCCCGGCCGATCTCCGTGCCGTTGACGCTGACGGTGAGCGCCAGGCGCAGGAAACCGTCGGCGTCCCGGTACGGCTCCAGCTCGTCCGCGGTGACCAGCCACGGGCCGAGCGTGGTCGCGGTGTCCTTGCCCTTGGCCGGGCCCAGGTTGACCTGCATCTCGCGGCCCTGCAGGTCGCGGGCGGACCAGTCGTTCATGATCAGGTATCCGGCGATGTGGTCGCGGGCCTGATCGGGGGTGAGGTCACGGCCGGCCTCGCCGATGACGGCGGCGACCTCCAGCTCGAAGTCGAAGACCCGGCAGCCGGGCGGGATCGGCACGTCGTCGTGGGGGCCGATGACGGCGTAGGGGTTGGTGAAGTAGAAGGCGGGGGCGTCGTACCAGGCCTCGGGCACTCCGGCGCGGCCGTCGATGCTCTTGCGCACCCCCTCGACGTGCTCCTCGAAGGCGACGAAGTCGCGGACGGTGGGCGGCTGGAACGGCGCCAGCAGCCGCACCTCCGCCAGCAGGACCGGCTCGCCGGTCCGCACGTCCCGGGGCACGTCCAGGGGGCCGATCCCGTCCGGCAGCGGCCTGATCGTGTCGCCGTCCACGAGGCCGGAGCGGGTACGGCCGTCGTGGAGGTAGGTGGCGATGCGCATCAGACCGGCGGGGCGACGAACACGCCGCGGTCGACGTCGTTGAACGACTCCTTGGCGACCAGCTCGTTCATGGGGTTGGCGGTGCCCCACTGGTCGGTGACCTCGGGCCGGGAGAAGTCGTGGACGTGCGGGTGCCAGGCGTCCTCGTCCAGCTCCTCCAGCTCGGTGGTGTACTCGACGGTGTTGCCGTGCGGGTCCATGAAGTACGAGAAGGTGTTGTCGCCGGCCAGGTGGCGGCCCGGGCCCCAGATCATGCGGACGCCGGCGCGCAGCAGCCTGCCGGTGCCGTACATGTACTCGTCCAGGCCGCGCAGCTCGAAGCTGATGTGGTGCAGGCTGGCGTGCGGGCCGCGGGCGATGGCCATGCTGTGGTGCTGGGGGTTGCAGCGCATGAAGTGCATGACCTGGCCCATGCGCGGGTGGGCGAGGGTGTCGGACAGGGCGAAGCCGAGATGGGTCTCGTACCAGACGCGGGTGGCGTCGATGTCGGGGGCGTTGAGGACGACGTGCGACAGGCGCACCGGGACGGATTCCTTGGCCTCCAGCTTGCGGTGCCTGCGGACGGCCACGTCGGCGGAGACCTCGACGGTGCGGCCGTCGAGGTCGAAGAAGCGGAAGCCGTAGCCGCCGCCGGGGGTGTCGAGCTTGCCGGGCTCGGAGATGAGCCGGACCTCGGCGGCGCGCAGCCGCTCGGCCAGCGCGTCCACGTCCTGCGGTGTCGCCGCGCCGAAGGAGACCAGGTCCAGCCGCTTCTCGGCCGCCTTGCGCAGCCGGATGACGTACTGCTCGGGAGAGCCCTCGGCGGCCAGGAACGAGATCCCGCTGTCGCCGGCGACCTCGGTCAGGCCCCAGACGCCGGAGTAGAAGTCGCGCTGCTTGTCGTAGTCGGGCACGGCCAGATCGACGTGCCGCAGGTGCGTGATGAGTCTCATGAGGGATCCTTCAGGTCGAACAGTCGGACGGCGTTACCGCCGCGGATGGCGGCGTCCTCCAGCCCGGCCGCGCGCAGGGCGGCGAGCGGGTCGGGGTCGCCCATGTCGAAGGGGAAGTCGGAGCCGAGCAGCACGCGCTCGGCCCCGGCCACCCGGACCAGCTCGCGCAGCGCGGCCGGGTCGTGGGTGAGGGAGTCGAAGTGCAGCTCGCGCAGGTAGGAGCTGGGCCGGCGGGCGCAGGTGCGGGCGTCGGGCCGCACCCGCCAGCCGTGGTCGGAGCGGCCCAGGTAGTACGGCAGGTAGCCGCCGCCGTGCGCGGCCAGCAGCTTCAGCCCGGGATGCCGGTCGAGCACGCCCGAGAAGATCAGGTGCGACAGCGCGACCGCGTTCTCCACCGGCTGGCCGACGAGGTTGGACAGGTACCAGCGGTCCAGGCGCTCGTCCAGCGTGCAGCCGAACGGGTGCAGGAACACCACCGCGCCGGTCTCGGCGGCGTGCGCCCAGAACGGCTCGTAGGCGGGGTCGGACAGCTCACGGCCGGGGGCGTGCGAGGAGATCTCCACGCCCTTCAGTCCCAGGCCGAGCGCGTGGTCGAGGGCCTCGGGCAGCAGGTCGGGGTGCTGGAGCGGGGCCAGCCCGAGCCCGTGGAGCCGCTCGGAGGCGCAGTGGGCGGCCACGCCCTCGTTCGCCAGCCGCCACACCGTGCGCGCCAGGCGCGGGCCGGCCCAGTAGTGGTAGTGGGAGGGGGACGGGCTGACGATCTGCGTGTCCACCCCGGCCGCGTCCATCGCCGCCAGCCGGTCGGCGGGCCGCGTGAGCAGGCCGATCCGCTCGCCGATCATCGCGCCGGACGCGGCGAGGGCGTCGGGGCCGTTGCGGCGGGCGTCCAGCTCCCGGTGGGCGGCCAGTCCCGGCTGTCCGGCCACGGCCTGGTCGATCTCGGGCAGCAGGACGTGCGCGTGCACGTCGACGGTGATCATGGGCGCTCGGTCACCATCCCCGCGATCGCGCCCATCAGGCCGGGCACGTCCGCGTCGCGTACCCCGTCGAGCTGCCAGCGGGCGAGCCGCACCGACGCCTCGACGACGGCCTTGACCCGGCCGTGGCGGCGGTCCATGAACGCGTCGAACACGTCCTGGCCGAGCCGGTCGGCGGCGAGCAGCAGCTCGGCGAGGACGGCGGCGTCCTCCAGGCACTGGGCGGCGCCCTGGGCGAGGGTGGGCGGGCAGGCGTGCGCGGCGTCACCGATGAGCACGACCCGGCCGCGGTTCCACGGGCGGTCCACGAGCAGCGACTCGAACCAGGTGTAGTTGATGCGGTCGGGGTCGGTGATGTCGGCGCGGATCTCGTCCCAGGCGCCGCCGTAGCCTTCGGCGAGCGCGCGCATGTGCGCGGCCTTGTCGCCGACGGCCTCCCTCGGCCTGGCCTGCTCGACCAGGTACGCGTACATGGTGTCGGCGCTGGTCGGGCAGTAGCCGGCGATGAAGCAGGGGCCCCCGTAGATGAGGTCGGTGCGCTCGACGTCCTTGGGGCGGCGGGTGTGGATGCGCCAGATGCCCATGCCGACGGGCTCGGGCGCCGCGTCGATGCCGATCAGGCCGCGGACGTGCGAGCGGATGCCGTCCGCCCCGACGACCAGGTCGAACCGTCCGGTGGCGCCGTCGGAGAAGGTGACCTCGCCGGTGTCCGACACGGCGTCCACCGTCAGGCCGTACCTGATGCGCGCTCCGGCGTCGCGCACGGCGGCGGCCAGGATCGCGGCCAGTTCGGGGCGGTTCATGCCGAGCGTGGCAGGCAGGCCGGGGCCGCCGGTGCGGGCGTCGGGGATCTCGGCGAGCAGGTCGCCGCCGGGCGTGCGCAGCCCGAGCGAGTCGAACGCGAACCCGGCCGCGCTCACCTGCTCCCACACGCCGAGGTCGCGCAGCACCCGCAGCGCGTTGCCCTGCAGGGTGATGCCCGACCCGAGCGTCGTCGGGCCCGGTTCGATCTCCGCGAGGTCCACGGCGACGCCGGCGCGGGCGAGCAGGACGGCCAGGGCGGAGCCGGCGGTGCCGCCCCCGACGATCAGGACGTTCTCGACTGCGGGCATGATCGCCTCACTTGATGGCCAGGGGGTTGACGGGGGATCCCACCGCGCCGGTGACCGGCAGCGGCGGGGCGGTGAGGAAGAACTCGTACACACCGTCGGCAGCGCAGTCGGCGGCCAGTGCGTCCAGGTCCCACATCTCGCCGACGAGCAGGCCGAGGTGCGGGATGACGACCTGGTGCAGCGGCTGGAACGCGTTGTCGAACTCGTTGGGCCGCACCTCGAAGCCCCACGTGTCGGTGGCGACGGCGGCGATCTCGGTGCGGTGCAGCCAGCCCGCGCTCCAGAACGACAGGCCGGGCGCCGGGCCGCCCGCGTAGTCGCCCCACCCTTCCCGCCTGGCCCTGGCCAGCCGGCCGGTGCGCACGCACACCAGGTCGCCGCGCCCGACGCGGACGCCGTGCGCCTCGGCGGTGGCGGTCAGATGCTCCTCGGTGACGGCGAAACCGTCGGGCAGCTCGCCGTACACGGCCGCGACGTCCAGCAGCACGCCGCGGCCGGCCACCGGGGCGGCCAGGTGCTCGATGCCGGTGACCAGGTCGCCCTCGCTGGTGACGACCTTGTCGGCGGGGCGGCCGTTCCAGGCCCGGCCGTGGTCGAAGATGTGGCCGAGGCCGTCCCACTGGGTGGAGCACTGCAGCGGCATGGCGATCACGTCGTCCGCGCCGCCGAACCCGTGCGGGAAGCCCTGGTCTCCGTGCACGGCGTCGAGGCCGGTGTCGGTCATGGTGTGCACCGGGTTGGTGCGGCGGCGCCAGCCCTTCTGCGGGCCTTCGGCGTCGAAGCGCTGGGACAGCGAGAACGTCTCGCCCCGCCGGACCAGCGCGGCGGCGGCGCGGCGCTCGGCCGGGCCGATGAAGTTGACCGTGCCCAGCACGTCGTCCTCGCCCCAGCGGCCCCAGTTGGAGTACGTCGCCGCCGCCTCGGCGATGGCCTGCTCAGCGTTCATCGCGGCACCTGTTCCGCTGGGTGCCCAGGCCGGTGATCGTGCCCTCCATGACGTCGCCGTCGCGCAGCAGGCGGCCGTGGTGCAGGCCGTTGCCCGCCGGGCTGCCGGTCAGCACCAGGTCGCCGGGCAGCAGCTCGACGGTCTGGGAGGCGTAGGACACCAGGCGCGCCACGTCGAAGATCATGTCCTTGGTGGACTCGTCCTGCATGACCTCGCCGTTCAGCTTGAGCGTCACCTGCAGGTCGCCGGGGTCGAGGAAGGCGGCCGGCACCAGGTACGGGCCGAGCGGGGTGAAGGTGGGGGCGTTCTTGGCGCGCAGCCAGTCGGTGCCGATCTCCGGCATGTCGCGGCGGAACACCAGCTCGCGGGCGGTGACGTCGTTGGCGATCGTGTAGGCGGCCACGTGGGTGAGCGCCGCGTCCTGGCTGACGCGGAAGGCCGGGCGGCCGATCACCGCGGCCAGCTCCAGCTCCCAGTCCGGCTTCGTGCACCAGGACGGGATGACCACGTCGTCGTACGGGCCGGTGACCGAGGACGGCAGGCCGATGAACACGTACGGCTGGTCCTCGGCCACGCGCCGGTCCATCATCGCCGCGACCTCGGCGCGCACCTGCTCGGCCGGGCGGCCGTTCGCGGGCTCGTGCGCCACGGCCAGGTCGATGACGTGGGTGCGGTAGTTGGCGCCGGACTGCAGGATCTGGCGCGGCTCGACGGGGGCGTGCACGCGCAGCTCGTCCAGCGGGCGCCACTCCCCCGCCGCCTCGTGCAGCAGCGGCAGGACGTCGTCCCAGCGCTCCAGCAGCGCGCGCGTGGTGGGGGCGTGAGCGCTCAGGTCGAGGACCCGGTCGCCGGCGACCAGGCCGGGAAAGCGCGGGCCGGCGCCGGCCGAGAAGGTGCCGAGCGCGAAGGGGCCGGCGAGGTACGGGGATGTTTCCACGAGGTTTCCTCCGGATGCGGTGCCTTAACCTTGAGCCATCCGGAAGGATCTGGGAAATCGATTCTTTGGATCCCTATCATCGATGACATGGATAGGCGCGTGAACCTCGCCAACCTCGACCTCAACCTCGTGGTCGCCCTGCGTGCCCTGCTGGAGGAGCGCAACGTCACCCGGGCGGGCCTGCGTGTCGGGCTGAGCCAGCCCGCGATGAGCGCCGCCCTGGCCAGGTTGCGCCGCCACTTCTCCGACGAGCTCCTCGTCAGGCAGGGCAACCGCTACGAGCCGACCCCGCTCGGCACCGCGCTGCGCGACCCCGTCGCCAACGCCTGCGCGGTGCTGGAACGGCTCTTCACCAGCCGCGCCGGCTTCCAGCCCGGCGTCGAGCAGCGCGACTTCACGCTGCTCTCCTCCGACTACGCGATCGCCGTCTTCGGGGCACGACTGGCGCGCGTGCTGCACGAGGAGGCGCCGGGCGTGCGGCTGCACTTCCGGCACGTGCCGCGCGACCTCGTGGAGAATCCCGATGCCCTGCTGTCCGGCGTGGACGGCATGCTCATGCCGCACGGCGTGATCTCCGACATGCCCGCGGTCGAGCTCTACCGCGACGAGTGGGTGTGCCTGGTCTCCGACGACCACCCCGGCGACGTCACCATGGACGACCTGGCGCGGCTGCCGTGGGTGGTCTACCAGCGCACCTTCGACGCCCCCGTCACCCGGCAGCTCACCATGCTGGGGCTGGAGCCGAACGTGGAGGTGTCGGTGCAGAGCTTCCAGCTCCTGCCCGCGCTGGTGGCGGGCACGCGGCGGGTCGCGCTCGTGCAGCGGCGGCTGGCCGGGCTGCTGCGCGGGCTGGCTCCCGTACGTGCGCTGCCGTGCCCCTTCGAGGCCGTGCCGCTGCAGGAGGCGTTGTGGTGGCACCCGGTGCACAGCCACGACGCCGCCCACATCTGGCTACGCGAGACGGCCGCCCGCGTGGCCGCCGAGCTCGACGACCTGCCCGCCGGATGACGTGCCGCGTTCAGCGGCCCTCGAAGACGGGTCTGCGCTTGGCCAGGAACGCCTCCACCGCGGCGGCGTGGTCGGCGGTCAGGCCCAGGCGCGCCTGGGCCCGGGCCTCGGCCGCCAGCGTGGCTGCGAGGTCCCGCTCCCACGCCTGCGCGATGAGCCGCTTGGACTCGGCGTAGGCGGCGGTCGGCCCGGCCGCGAGCCTGGCCGCCAGCGCCCGGCCCTCCGCGCCGACCTCGTCGCGCGGCACCACGCGCCCCGAGATGCCCCACGCGACCGCCTGCTGCGCGCCGAACGGCTCGGCGAGCAGGACGAGCTCCCTGGCCCGCGCCTCGCCGACCGCCCGCGTGAGCGTCGCCGACAGCCCGGAGTCGCAGGTCAGGCCGATCGCGCTGAACGCCGTGCCGAGGACGGCGTCCTCGGCGAGCACCCGCAGGTCGCAGGCCAGCGCGAGGGCCAGCCCCGCGCCCACGCAGGTGCCGCCGACGGCCGCGACGACCGGCTTGCCCATCGTGGCCAGCAGCCGGACGACGGGCGCGTAGTCCTCCTCGACGGTGTCGAACGCGTGCGCGGGATCGCCGCGCAGCGCCGCCGCGTGCTCCGCCAGGTCCTGCCCGGCGCAGAACGCGCCGCCCGCCCCGGTCAGCAGCACGGCCCGGACGGCGGCGTCGGCGGCGACGTCCTCCAGCGCGCCGCGCAGCGCCGCCTTGGTCTTGCCGTCCAGCGCGTTGCGCCGCTCGGGACGGTTCAGCGTCACGACCGCCACGGCGCCGTCGCGTTCGACGACGACCGGAGCCCCGTTCACGGCGCGTCCCAGGTCTTGGCCACCAGGGTGAGCACGTCGTAGGTGGCGACCGGCTGGTCCTCCTGGTTGGTCACGACGGCGTCCCAGCGGACCTCGCCGTAGTCGGCGTTGCTGCGCGGGGTGATCTGCTTGACGGTCAGCGTCACGGCGATGGTGTCGCCGGCCTTGACCGGGGTGAGGAAGCGCAGCGAGTCGACGCCGAAGTTCGCCAGCACGGGCCCGGGCGCCGGATCGACGAAGAGCCCGGCGGCCAGCGACACGACCAGGTAGCCGTGCGCGACGATGCCGCCGAACAGCGGGTTGCGCGCGGCGGCCTCGGGATCGGTGTGCGCGTAGAACGTGTCGCCGGTGAACTCGGCGAAGTGGTCGATGTCGGCGAGCGACACCGTGCGCGGCGCGGAGGCGATCGTGTCGCCGATCCGCAGCTCGGCCAGCGACTTGCGGAACGGATGCACGCCGGACTCGGCGCGCGCCGAACCCGTCGTCCACCGCCCCGTGATGGCGGTGAGCTGGTCCGGCGACGCCTGGACGGCGGTGCGCTGCATGTGGTGCAGCACCCCGCGGATCCCGCCGAGCTCCTCGCCGCCGCCGGCCCTGCCGGGGCCGCCGTGCACGAGGACGGGCAGCGGGGAGCCGTGCCCGGTGGACTCCTTGGCGTCGTCCCTGTCGAGGACGAGCACGCGGCCGTGCCACGGCGCGAGCCCGAGCACGACGGAGCGGGCCACGCCGGGGTCATGGGTGGCGACGGAGGCCACGAGGCTGCCCTTGCCTCTGGCGGCGAGCGCGATCGCCTCGCCGAGGCCGTCGTAGCCGATCACCGTGCTGACCGGCCCGAACGGCTCCACGTCGTGCGGCTCGACGGCTCCCGGCCGCGCGCGCAGTACGAGCGGGGTCATGAACGCGCCGCGCTCGGGGTCGCCGTCGAGCAGGCCCGTGCCCTGGGGGTCGCCGAAGACCACCTCGGCGTTCGCGAGCAGCGCCTCGACGGCCTTGCGTACCTCCTCACGCTGGCCGAGGCTGGCCAGCGCGCCCATCCGCACGTCGGGGTTGCGCGGATCGCCGACGCTCACCTTGCCGAGGCGGTCGGCGAGCGCGTCGATCACCTGGCCGGCCATCGCCGCGGGGACGAGCACCCGGCGGATGGCCGTGCACTTCTGCCCGGCCTTGACCGTCATCTCGGTGACGACGCCCTTGACGAACAGGTCGAACTCGGGATCGTCCGGCCGCACGTCGGGGCCGAGGATCGAGCAGTTGAGGGAGTCGGCCTCGACGTTGAGCGCCACGCCGTCGTCGAGCACGTTGGGGTGGCGGCGCAGGATGCCCGCCGTGTGCGCCGAGCCGGTGAAGGCCACGGAGTCCTGGATCGTCAGCTCGTCGAGCAGCCCGCCCGCCGAGCCGGCGAGGAGCTGCAGCGTGCCCTCGGGCAGGATCCCCGACTCGATGATCTGCCGGACGGCCAGCTCGGTGAGGTAGGCGGTCTGGCTCGCGGGCTTGACGATCGTGGGCAGGCCGGCGAGGAAGGCGGGCGCGAGCTTCTCCAGCATGCCCCAGACGGGGAAGTTGAAGGCGTTGATCTGGACGGCCACGCCCGGCCGGGAGGTGTAGAGGTGCTGGCCGACGAACGTACCGCCCTTGCCCAGGCGCTCCAGGCCGCCGTCGAGGACGACGGTGTCGTTCGGCAGCTCCCTGACGCCCTTGCTCCCGTAGCTGAACAGGGTGCCGATGCCGCCGTCGACGTCGACCGCGGTGTCACGGGCGGTGGCGCCGGTGCGCACGGACAGCGCGTACAGCTCCTCCTTGCGCTCCAGCAGGTGCTTGGCCAGGGCCTTGAGCAGGGCCGCCCGCTCGTGGAAGGTCAGGGCTCGCAGCGCCGGCCCGCCGGTGTCCCTGGCGTGCCTGACCATGGCCGCGACGTCCAGCCCCCGGCTCGAGATCCGCGCGACCTCCTCGCCCGTGGCGGCGTCGAGCAGCGGTTCACCGTCGTCTGCCGCGCGGAACCATCGTCCGGCGGCGTAACTCTCCAGCAGCGCGCTCACGCTGTCTCCTTTCCCCAGGACCTGTTGCGCGAAGACCCCGACCCGTGTCACGGTATTACTGACCGAGCGATAAGTAAATAAGAGCGATGTGTCTCGGAGGGAAGATGACGACGATCCCGGCGGAGCCGGAGCTGCAGGCCGCGTTCGACGCGACCATCGACCGCCATGACCGGATCGAGCCCCGGGACTGGATGCCGGACGCCTACCGCAGGACGCTCATCCGCCAGATCGCCCAGCACGCGCACTCCGAGATCATCGGCATGCAGCCCGAGGGCCACTGGATCGGCCGCGCGCCGTCGCTGCGGCGCAAGGCGATCCTGCTGGCCAAGGTGCAGGACGAGGCGGGGCACGGGCTCTATCTGTACTCGGCGTGCGAGACCCTGGGCGTCTCCCGCGCCGAGCTGACCGAGCTGCTGCTCACCGGCAGGCAGAAATATTCCTCGATCTTCAACTATCCGACGCTGTCGTACGCCGACGTCGGCACGATCGGGTGGCTCGTGGACGGGGCCGCGATCTGCAACCAGGTGCCGCTCTGCCGCACCTCCTACGGCCCGTACGGCCGCGCCATGATCCGTATCTGCAAGGAGGAGTCCTTCCACCAGCGACAGGGGTACGAGCTGCTCATGACCATGATGCGCGGGACCGGCGAGCAGCGGGCCATGGTGCAGGAGTCCGTCGACAGGTTCTGGTGGCCGGCGCTGATGATGTTCGGGCCGCCGGACGCGCAGTCGCCCAACAGCGAGCGGTCGATGGCGTGGGGCATCAAGCGCAACTCCAACGACGAGCTGCGCCAGAAGTTCGTGGACATGACCGTCCCGCAGGCGGAGGCGCTCGGCGTGACGCTGCCGGACCCCGGTCTGCGCTGGAACGAGGAGCGCGGGCACTACGACTTCGGCGAGCCCGACTGGCAGGAGCTCGCCGCCGTCATCCGGGGTGACGGGCCGTGCAACGCGCAGCGGCTGGCGCACCGCAGGGCCGCCCACGAGGAGGGCGCCTGGGTCCGCGAGGCCGCCACCGCCTTCGCCGCCCGCGAAGCCGCGGCGCGCGAGGACGCCGCTCGCCAAGACGCTGCCCGTGAAGACGCCGCTCGTGAAGACGCCGGGCGTGAAGACGCCGGGCGTGAAGACGCCGGCGCCTCCGTCGCGCGCGGAGGTCGCCGATGAGGACCGACCGGCGGGAATGGCCGCTCTACGAGGTGTTCGTCCGCGGCAAGCGCGGCCTCAACCACGTGCACGTCGGGTCTCTGCACGCCCCGGACGACACGATGGCCCTGCGGCACGCCCGCGACGTCTACACCCGCCGCAACGAGGGCGTCAGCATCTGGGTCGTCCGCGCCGACGCCATCACCGCCTCCAGCCCGGACGAGAAGGACCCGCTGTTCGGGCCGAACGGCGACAAGGTCTACCGGCACCCCACGTTCTACGACATCCCCGCCGACGTCCCGCACATGTGAGAAACGGATCGAACACCATGAGCGACGAACACGGCAGCGTCTTCGACGGCCTGCTCGGCGGCGACTCCTCCCAGTGGGCCTTCGGCACCGACTTCGAGGACCCGCTGGCCGGCGTCGACACCACGACGCCCGGCGGCGTGGACCCCGCCGAGCTGGCCGCGTACTGCCTGATGCTCGGCGACGACGCGCTGATCATGTCGCAGCGCCTGTCGGAGTGGTGCAGCCGCGCGCCCGACCTGGAAGAGGACATCGCGCTGGCGAACATGGCCCTCGACCTGCTCGGTCAGGCCCGCCTGCTCCTGGCCCGCGCGGCCGCCGCCGATCCCGGCGTCGTGCCCGCCCTGCCCGAGGGCTCGCCGGTGCCGCCGGAGGACGCGCTCGCCTTCTTCCGCGACGACCGCGACTTCAGGAACGTGCGGCTGGCCGAGGTGGCCAACGGGGACTTCGCGCACGTCGTGGTCCGGCTTCTGCTGTTCTCCACGGCCCGGCTGGCGTTGCTGGAGCGGTTGCGGACGAGCCGGGACCAGGTGCTGGCGGCGGTGGCGGCCAAGGGCGTCAAGGAGGTCGCCTACCACCGGGACTGGGCCGGGCGCTGGTTCCTCACGCTGGCGCGCGGCACCGAGGAGTCGCACCGCAGGCTCCTCGCCGCCCTCGACGCCCTGTGGCCGCTGCAGGGCGAGTTGGTCGCCGCGCACCCGCTCGAACGCTCCCTGGCGGGGGCGGGCGTCGGCGTGGATCCCGCGTCGCTGCGCGAGGAGGTGGAGGCCGTCCTCGACCAGGTGCTCACCGTCAGCGGCGTCCCCCGCCCCGAGCGCGCGCCCCTGGCGGGCGTCGGCGGGCGGACGGGCCGCGACGGCCTGCACACCGAGGCCATGAGCCGCCTGCTCGCCGAGATGCAGGTGGTGGCCCGTGCCCACCCGAGGGGGCGCTGGTGAACGCCGACCGGCGCGCCACCGAGGTTCCCAGGCAGGCCCGCAGCCCCGAGGCGGCCGACACCGGCCCGCACGCCACCGGAGCTCCCGGGCAGGCCCGCAGCCCCGAGGCGGCGGACGCCGGGCAGCACACCGCTTCCCAGGCGAGCGACGCCGGGAGGTCGGACGCCAGGCGGCGGGCGGCCGAGGCCGCCGGGCAGGTGCGCGATCCCGAGATGCCGATGCTCACCCTCGCCGACCTGGGCGTGCTGCGCGGGGTCGAGGTGGAGCGGGACGCGGCCGGCGGCGAGGTCGTCATCGCCTCGATCACGCCGACCTACACCGGCTGCCCCGCCATGGCGACCATGCGCGACGACCTCGTCCACCGGCTCAACGACGCCGGGTTCGGCCGGGTCGAGGTGCGGGTCGTGCTGGACCCGCCCTGGTCCAGCGACTGGATCTCCGAACGGGGCCGCGCCGCCTTGCGGGCCGCCGGGCTCTCGGCGCCCGGCCCCGCCCCCAGGCGGGAAGGACCGGTGCTGCTCACGCTGAGCGGCCCGCCCCGGCCCGCCCCGGCCTGCCCCCGGTGCGGCTCGGCGGCCACCCGCCTCACCTCGGAGTTCGGCGCCACCGCCTGCAAGGCCCTCTACCGCTGCACCGACTGCCTCGAACCGTTCGAGCACGTCAAGGAGATCTGATCGATGACCACGCTCGCGCCCGCCCCGTCCAGGGCCGCCGTCTTCCACCCGCTGACCGTGGCGGCCGTGGACCGGCTGTGCGAGGACGCCGCCGCGATCACCTTCGCCGTCCCCGACGAGCTGCGCGACGCGTACGCCTTCAGGGCCGGCCAGTCGCTCACCCTGCGCCGCGTCATCGACGGCCGCGAGCACCGCCGCTCGTACTCGATCTGCGCCCCGGCCGGCGCCGCGCCGCGCATCGGCGTCAGGGAGATCCCCGGCGGCCTGTTCTCCTCCTGGCTCGTGCACGAGGTGCGGCCCGGCGCCCGGATCGAGGTGCAACCGCCCACCGGCTCCTGGCGCGCCGATCCCGAGCTGGGCGAGCGGCACCTGTGCGTCGCCGCCGGCTCCGGCATCACGCCGATGTTGTCGGTCGCCTCGACGGTGCTCACCCACCCCGGCGCCCAGGTCTCGCTCCTGTACGGCAACCGCACGAGCCGCACCGTCATGTTCGCCGAGGAGCTCGGCGACCTGAAGAACCGCTACGGCCCGCGGCTGCAGGTCGTGCACACGCTCTCGCGGGAGCCGCGCGACGTCGAGCTGCTGTCGGGGCGGCTCGACGGTGGCCGGCTGCGCCGGCTGCTGACCGGTCTCGTCCCGGTGGAGGTGTTCGACCACGTCTGGTTGTGCGGGCCGCTCCAGATGGTCGAGGAGGCTCTCACGGTGCTCGCCGGGCTGGGCGTGCCGCGGGACCGGGTGCACGTCGAGCTCTTCTACGCCGACGTCCCTCCCCCGCCGCCCCGCCGCGCCGGGAACGAGCTCACCGGCGCCACGACAGAGCTGACCACCGTGCTCGACGGCCTGCGGACCACCTCCACGGTCTCCCGCGAGACGACGCTGCTCGACGGCGCCCAGGCCGGTCGCGGTGACCTGCCGTTCGCCTGCAAGGGCGGGGTCTGCGGGACGTGCCGCGCCGTCGTGCGGGAAGGAGAGGTGGACATGCGCCGCAACTACGCACTCGAACCGGCCGAGGTCGCCGCCGGGTTCGTGCTGACCTGCCAGACGTACCCGGTCGGCGAACAGGTGACCGTCGACTACGACGCCTGACCCGTCCGACGCCCTGACCTCTACGACGCCCTGACCTCTACGACGCTCGACCTGTACGACACCTGACCTGGACGACGCCGCCCATCCGCCTGACCCACGACCACCGCACCGTTCATTGATCACAGGGAGCTGCACGTGCCCGAATCCTTCGTCGTCTCCGGCTTGCGGACGCCGATAGGCCGTTACGGCGGCGCGCTCGCCCACGTCCGCCCCGACGACCTGGCCGCCCTCGTCGTGCGGGAGGCCGTGGCCCGCGCCGGGATCGCGCCCGACCTGGTGGACGAGGTGGTGCTGGGCGCGGCCAACCAGGCCGGCGAGGACAACCGCAACGTGGCCCGCATGGCCGCCCTCCTGGCCGGCCTGCCCGACTCGGTGCCCGGCTTCACCGTCAACCGGCTCTGCGCCTCCGGGCTCACCGCGGTCACCACCGCGCGTGCCCTCATCGCCGCCGGGGACGCCGACGTCGTCGTCGCGGGCGGCGTGGAGTCGATGACCCGGGCGCCGTGGGTGACGGAGAAGCCGGCCAAGGCGTTCGCCAAGCCGGGCGCGTCCTTCGACACCTCCATCGGCTGGCGTTTCACCAACCCGCGCTTCGACGCCGCCACGACCGCCTCGATGCCGCAGACCGCCGAGACCGTGGCCGAGCGGTGGGGGCTGACCCGTGACGAGCTGGACGCGTTCGCGCTCCGCTCCCACCAGCGGGCGGTCGCGGCGGCCAAGGAGGGCCGGTTCGCGGACGAGATCGTCGCGGTGCCGGTCGGCACGGGCGCCGCCGGGAGGGGCCCGGCCGGCGAGGACGTGGTCGAGGCCGACGAGGGGCCCCGGGCGGACACGAGCATGGAGCGACTGGCCCGCCTGCGCCCGATCCACGGCCCCGGCGGCGTCATCACCGCCGGCAACTCCAGCTCGCTCAACGACGGCGCCGCGGCCGTCGTCGTGGTGAGCGAGCGCGTCCTGGAGCGACACGGCCTGACGCCGCGGGCGCGGCTCGTGGCCGCCGCGCACGCCGGGGTGCCGCCCGAGATCATGGGGATCGGTCCCGTCCCCGCGACCCGCAAGGTGCTCGAACGCGCCGGCTGGCACGTCGGCGACCTGGACGCCGTCGAGCTCAACGAGGCGTTCGCCGCCCAGTCGCTGGCCTGCGTCCGCGACCTCGGGCTCGACCTCGAACGGGTCAACGCCGACGGCGGCGCCATCGCCCTCGGCCACCCGCTCGGCGCCTCCGGCGCCCGCATCCTCGTCACCCTGCTCGGCCGGCTGGAGCGCACCGGCGGCCGGCGCGGGCTGGCCACCCTGTGCGTGGGCGTCGGACAGGGCAGCGCGCTCCTGGTGGAGCGGCCATGAGCGGCGGGCAGGAGACGAACGGCTGGCCGGGCCTGCGCGTCGAGGAGGGCGAGGACCGGGTCGTGTGGCGGCTCAACCGCCCCGAGGTCCGCAACGCGATCGACCACGAGCTGGTACGCGCCCTGCACGACGCGTGCGCCGCCGTCGAACACGAGCCGAAGATCGTCCTGATCATCGGCGAGGGCACCACCTTCGCCGCCGGCGCGGACATCGCCCAGCTCCGCGAGCGCGGCCGCGACGACGCGCTGCGCGGCATCAACTCCAAGATCTTCGACCGGATCCACAAGCTGCCGATGCCCACCATCGGCCTGCTCGACGGTTACGCCCTCGGCGGCGGCGCCGAGCTCGCCTACGCCTGCGACTTCAGGATCGGCACCCCGCGCACCCGCATCGGCAACCCCGAGACGGGCCTGGGCATCCTCGCCGCCGCCGGCGCCGCCTGGCGGCTCGCCGAGCTGGTCGGGGAGCCGCTGGCCAAGGAGATCCTGCTCGCGGGCCGCGTGCTGACGGCCGAGGAGGCGCAGTCCGTACACCTGCTCAACGAGATCGTGCAGCCGGACGACCTGCTCGCCACCGGCCACCTGCTGGCCGACCGGATCGCGGCGCAGGCGCCGCTGGCGACGCGGCTGATGAAGGCCGTCTTCCACGCCCCGCGCGGCGCTCACCCGTTCGTGGACGACGTGGCGCAGGCGGTGCTGTTCGAGACCGAGGAGAAGCAGGCGCGCATGACGGCGTTCCTGGAGCGACGCAACCGGAAGGAAGGCAATCGATGAACGCTGACCTGCCCAGGGCCGTGGGAGTCGTCGGTGGCGGGCGGATGGGGGCCGGCATCGCGCACGCGTTCCTCGTCGCGGGCGGCCACGTGGTCATCGTGGAGAGCTCCGCCGAGACGGCCGCCGCGGCGCGCGACAGGGTCGGTGACAGCCTGGCCAAGGCCGCCGCGAAGGGCACGCTCGCCGAGCCGGCGCAGGCGGCGGCCTCCCGGCTGCGGACCACCGCCGATCCTGCCGGGCTGGCCGGCTGCGAGCTGGTGATCGAGGCCGTCCCCGAGGACGCGGCGCTGAAGGCCGGGGTGCTGGCCGTCGCCGAGAAGCAGGCTCCCGGCGCGGTGCTCGCCACCAACACCAGCAGCCTGTCCCTGGCCGGGCTCGCCGCCGGGCTGTCGGCGCCCGGACGCTTCCTCGGCCTGCACTTCTTCAACCCCGTCCCGGTGAGCGACCTGGTGGAGATCGTCGCGGGGCCGCGTACGGAGACCGAGCTGCTGACGCGGGCGCAGGGCTGGGTGGCGGCGCTCGGCAAGACGCCGATCACCGTGACGGACTCGCCGGGGTTCGCCAGCAGCCGGCTCGGGGTGTGCCTGGCGCTGGAGGCGATGCGGATGCTGGAGGAGGGGGTCGCCGGCGCGGCCGACATCGACACCGCGATGACGCTCGGCTACCGCCACCCGGTCGGGCCGCTGCGCACCACGGACATCGTCGGCCTGGACGTGCGCCTGGCCATCGCCGAGCATCTGGCCCGCGAGCTCGGCCCCCGCTTCGAACCGCCGCGCATCCTGCGCGACCTCGTCGCCGCCGGTCACCTGGGCCGCAAGACGGGGCAGGGCTTCTACACCTGGTGAGCGCCAGGCCCTGGCGGGTCAGGGCTCGTGGCGGGCGAGGCCGTCGAAGGCGATGGAGGTGATCGCGTCGGCCACCATCGCCTGGTCGTACGCGCCGTCCGGCCGGTACCACTCCACCAGCGAGTTCACCATGCCGAACAGCAGCCGGCTCACCAGCGCGGGCGGCACGTCGTCGCGCAGCGCGCCCTCGGCGACGGCGTCCGCCACGAGCGCGGCCAGCCGGTCGTCGAGCCAGCGCCGCCGCTCCAGCGCGGCCAGCTCGATCTCGCTGTTGCCACGCACCCGCAGCAGGAGCGTGACGGACGGCTGGTGCGCGACCAGCACCTCCACGCTGCGCCGCACCACCTCGCGCAGCCGCTGGTAGGCGCCGGCCCCGGGCTGCTCGCGCGACGCCTCGGTCACGACGGTGGTGAGCTCGTCGAGCGCGTCGTCGAGCGCCTGGCCGAGCAGTTGCTCCTTGCTGGTGACGTGGTGGTAGATGGCCGGCTTGGTCAGCCCGAGCTCCTTGGCCAGGTCGCCCATGCTCGTGGCGTCGTACCCACGCCGGTTGAACAGCTCGACAGCGGCGCGCAGGATCGCCGACTGGTCATGGCCTGGACGGCCCCGCCTGCGGCGGGGGGCCGGTTCGGCATGTTCAGTCGTGGTCATCCTCGCAGCATCTCACGCGCGCCGGACCGCCCCGACCGCGCGGGTGGCGGTCAGCTCAGGCTCCGGTGGCCGTGAGGACGTCGTGGTGCGTGACGGTGGTGTCGTAGGTCAGCAGGACGGCCCGGGCCTCCGGCTCGACGACCGCCGTGCCGGGGTCGTCCCCGGCGAAACCCCTGATCGAGTCGAGGGAGTCCCAGAGGGTGATGACCTGCAGCTCGACGTGGTCATCAGTGACCCGCTGGAGCACGTAGGCCCCTCGATGCCCGTCGGTCCTGCGCAGCTCCGGGAGGACGGCGCCGGTGAAGTGACGCCGGTAGGCGTCGGCGCCGTCCTGGGTGGCGGTCGCGTGCCAGATCCTGGCGATCATCGTGACTCCCTGCGGGCTCGGAGGTGTGCCAACAGGATGGCGATCGACCACGCCGGCGCGCCAGGGGGCGGCCCGCCGGGGGGAGCGGTTCCCCGCGGCGGGCCGCGCCAGGCTCAGGCCTGGTTGTCCACTTCGAGCACGAACCGGGCGAGCTCCAGCCGGTCGATGTTGGGGCCGAAGGCGCCGGCGTTGCCGAGGACGAGGGCGCCGTTCGCGGTGGTGAGGGTGAGCGGGGTGGCCTGGGGCCAGAAGTTGTCCCAGGCGTAGTTGTGCCGGAACACGCCGCGGGTCGTCGCGCCGCCGGTCTCGGTGATGTCGAGGAAGCGGCTGATGACGTCGGTGTTGTAGGCGTGCCCGGTGTTCCTGTCGGCGTTGGCGTAGTGCGTCACCAGGACGTACTGGCCGGGGCCGAACCCGGCCGGCCGGGTGAGGGTGAGCGTGTTGGCCGCGCCGTTGCCGAGGTCGCCCACGTACGCGCCGGCGGAGGCGTTCGAGCCGCCGCCCGCGCCGACCACGCGGGCCGTGCCGGCCAGGCGGGCCTGTTCGGCCTCGACCCGGTGCACCGCCGCGTCCGCCTGCTCGGCCCGTACGGTGACCAGCTCGCGCAGGTGCAGCCCCGCCGGGCCGCCGACCTCGACCTTCGAGATCCCGGCCGGCAGGTGGACCCGAAGGCGCGAGGCGCCGTCACCGGGCCGTGCCGCCCGCACGCCGGGGACCGCGCGCCCGTCGACGCGCACGTCGAGGTCGCCGGCCCTGTCAGAGCGGTACGACAGGGTCAGGTCGTGGTAGCCGTCCTCGCCGGCGGCGACGAAGAACGTGGCGCGGGCGCCGCCGCCGAGGGCGATGGCGGGGCCGGCGCCGGAGCGGGTGAGGCTCGCGCCGCCGGTGAGCCTGGCCTCGTCGGCCGGGTAGGCCGCCCGCTCGGGCCCGGTGACCTCGGTGAGGTCGAACCTGTCGAGGGTGATGTCGCTGCCGGGCAGCAGGGTCGTGCCGTCGGCGCTGGTGCGCAGCGAGAGCCGGTGGGTGCCGGCGGTCAGCTCGAGCTCGACGTCGGTGCGGCCGCGGTAGGTCCAGCCGAGGGTGGCCGAGTACTGCACGAGCTGGTCGAGGGCGCCGTCCACGAACAGCGCGTGCCTGCCGGGCGCCTTGTTCGCGCCGTGGTAGACGCCGAGGCGGTAGCGGCCGTCGCGCGGGACGGTGACGGGGAACGTCACGGCCGAGTCCGGCCGGTTCATGGAGCCGACGTCGCGCTTGCCGGAGGTGGCGTACTTCTGGGGGTCCGCCGTGGTGTCCTGGTCGTAGGCCTGGGCCGAGGTGAGGGTGGCGGACTCGGCCTCGACCGACGCCGTCCACGGCGCGTCGGCGGCGGGGGCCCGGCCGCTCGACGGGACGATGGTCACCCGGTAGGCGGCCATGACGTCGCCGCCGGGCAGGTCGATGCGCAGTTTACCGCCGGGCGTGGTGGTGCGGCGCGCCGCGACGACGGACGGCTTGAGCGCGTCGCCCTCGTACCCCGTCCAGGTCGTCCTCGACACGACGACGTCGACCTGCCCGCCGAAGAGGGCCGGGTCCAGCCCGGTGACGTCGAGGCGGACGGGCTGGGCGCCGCCGCCGACCAGGACGGTGCCGCGCCGCGCGGACGCGTCGATGGCCGCGACGGCCTGCACGGTGTCGGGGACGTTCAGTCGCGGCGGGGTCGCCTTGACGGTCTCCCCGGTCAGGTCGGCGTACCACTTGAGCAGCCACCAGCCGCCGTTGGCCTGGCGGGTGCGCACGGCGTGGTCGTCGAGGTTGCCGGCGTAGGTCCAGTACGCCATGTCGGCGTCGACCTTGGTGTCCTCGAACATGGAGATCCACTGGATCAGCTGGCCGGGGACGGACATGTCGCGCCGGTTGCCGTACTCGTCGATGTTGACGGGCAGCGGGCCGATGCCCAGCTCGCGCTCCAGGGCGCGGTAGTGCTCGTGGTGGCCGCGGTAGCCGGCCAGGCTGTCGCGCGACAGCTCGTGCCAGGCCATGATGTCGGGCAGGCAGTCGCCGCCGCCGCAGGTGGCGTCCCTGGCCCAGGTGAGGAAGTCGCGCAGGCGGCCGGGGTTGTACCGGGCCTCGTTCGGGCCGACGATCCTGGCCTGGGGGTCGATGGACCGGATGCGCTCGACGACCGCCTTCCAGTCGCTGAAGAACTTCTCCTTGAGCGTGTCCCAGTCCTGGTACCAGATGTAGTCGGGCTCGTTGAACGGTACCCAGACGAACCTGTCCTTGTCCGACGGCCGCTCGCGGACGACCTTGCGCACCATCGTGTCGACCTTGGCGAGGTAGTCGTCGATGCCCAGGTTCTCGTACGGCCAGCGGCTGTAGACGTCCTGCATGTAGACGACGATCTCCTCGCCGCCGGCGGCCAGGAAGCCGTCCGCGATCACGAGCGCGTCGCCGTTGGGATGCTGGTCGCCGTCCGGGGCCTTCTGCGCGACGGTACGGGGGCGGGCGCCGGCGAGCAGCGCGTCTCCCGGCACGCCCGGGTCGGACAGGCCGTACAGCATGCCGGTCGCGCCGCCGTGGACGGGGCCCGTGCGCTGGGCGAAGTCCACGGTGACCACGTCGGGGGCGGCTGTGGCACGGGCCGGGGTCATGGTCAGGGAGGCTAGCGCCAGGACGGCCACCGCGGTGATGGCTCGCCCGGTTAAGCGGTGTCGGTGCATGGGTGTCCTCTCGGCGGGTGTGACCGGTCACACGCCTGCCACTGTGACCGGTCACACAGTGGCGCGGAAGCCCTCGTCACCGGATCGTTACGCGAGCCTGCGCGAATGCGGACACAGCCGCTGCTCACGAGAGGCTCGATGTCCGCCCCTGGCGGGCTGCGAGGACTCCGATCAGCCGTCATCGACGCGCCCGGCCTGCGCGGCTGACCCGCCGGTCCGCCCGCTCCCCCGTGAGGAGCCCGCCGAGGACGGCAAGCGGGGACAGCCGCGGCCGGGGGTCAGGCGGCGCCGAGCGCGGTCGGTTCCTGGGGGAACAGCCCGTCGAACACCGCCGCCCGGTCGAAGGCCATCGCCCGGGTGCAGGCCCGCAGCTCCAGGTCGTGACGCTCGGCGGCGGACAGCTCCATGACCACCCGGTCCACAGCCTGCGCCAGGGCGGCGGCGTCGCCGGGCGGGACGATGACGGCGGTGTCGCCGACCGCCTCCAGCGTGCCGCCCGTCGGGGTGGTGACGATGGGCCCGCCGCCTGCCAGCATCTTCTCTGCCAGGGCGATGCCGAACGTCTCGACGAAGTCGGGCTCGGGCTTGGTGGGCAGCACGTACGCCGCGCAGCCCCGCATGAGCGGCGCCTTCTCGCGGTCGTCGACGTCGGTGAGGAAGGTCACCCGATCGTCCTGGCCGGCCATGGCCCGCGCCTGCTCCAGCATGGGCCCGGTGCCGGCGACGACCAGCCTCACCCGCGACCGGCAGCGCATCCGGCGGTAGGCGGCGAGCAGGTCGTCGATCCCCTTGGCCCTGGTCACCCGCGACAGGAACAGGATGTACCCGTCACGCTCCAGGCCGCGCCGGGCGAGCGCGGCCCGCGTCGACTCCGGGTCCAGGTCGAGGAAGGCGGAGGAGTCGATCGGCGGGTAGCTGACGCTGACGCGGCGCCGGCACTGCTCGGCGAAGGCGGTGCCGCAGCGGTCGTCCACCTGCTCGGCCGAGGCGACGATCTCCTGCCTGGTGTACTCGGAGACGGCGACGACCTCGTCGTTGGCCAGGAACGTGGTGAACAGCACGGTCGCCGCGCCGAACCGGCCCTCGCGCAGGCAGGATTTGATCACGTTGGTCACGTCGGAGCCGACCGCCTTGGCGACGGTGCGCACGCCGGGCGCGAACCCGGCCGCGCGGGCGGCGGCGACCGCGTCCACGACGACCGGCGTGTGCGGGGCCAGGTACATGGACAGGCAGGTGGTGGAGTACGGCTCGGCCAGCAGCTCGACGAGCCGGCCGGTGAGCCCGGCCTGGTAGCGCCCGTCGGGCACCCGGTAGTCGCCGACCGGCTCCGGCCGCTCCACGGTGATGCCCTCGCTGTACGGCAGCAGCCGGTCCAGCGGCTTGAGCGGCAGCCCCGCCGCCCGCAGCGCCGGGATGGGCCAGGTCAGCAGCCGTACGTCGGCGAACCCGCGGGTCAGCGCGACCTCGGCGAGGTTGCGCGCCTCGCCGGAATGGCCGCAGATGACCGGGTCGGCCCTGACCACGATGACGAGACGGCGGGGGAGGTGAGTCATCGCGTTTCCTCCGGTGTCGGGAGCGGATCGGACAGGGACGGCGGGCGGAGGCCGCGCCCCCACGCGGACGGCTCCGGGCCCAGCCGCAGGCGCAGCAGCCCGCCCTGGTGCACGGTGGTGGCGCTGAGGTGCGCCGCGTGCAGGGGTTTGCCGTTGAGCGTGGCCTCCTGGACGTACTGCGCCGGCGGGTCACGGTCGAGGCCCTCGGCGCCGATGGGGGTCTCGCGGTGCCCGCTGGTCTCGATGACGAACTCGTTGCCGCCCGCCCTGAGCACGGCGCGGGCGAAGGCGGGCGTGTCGAGGAGGAACAGGTTCTGTCCCGCGACGGGGAACAGCCCCAGCGACGCCCAGACGTACCAGGAGCTGAGGCCGCCGGAGTCGTCGTTGCCGGGCAGGCCGCCGGGGCCGGTGCCGAACTGCCAGGTCAGCGCGGCGTGCACCACCTCGGCCGTGCGGTCGGGCCGGCCGGCGTAGTGGTAGGCCCACGGCGCCTCCATGTCGGGCTCGTTGTTGAGTCCCTCGAAGCGGTTGAGCGCGTAGCCGGCGGCCATCTCCGCCGGCCGCGGGCGGCGGCCGGGCCGGTCCACCGGTTCGGCGCCGTAGCCGAAGAACCGGTCGAGCCTGCCGACGAAGGCGCTGTCGCCACCGGCCAGGGCGATGCGCGCGGCCATGTCGTGCAGCAGCCGGAAGGAGTAGTTCCACTTGCCGCCCTCGTAGAACTCCGAGTCGCGCAGCAGCCCGGTGCCGGGGTCGAAGGCGTTGCGCCACTGCCGGCCGCGTTCCTCCAGGTCGTCGGCCAGCCCGCCGTCGTTGAGCGCGCGGGCGACCTGGGCGGTGCAGTGGTGGGCGTAGGCGAGGTCGAGGGTGTGGGTGATCGGGTGCACCACGCCGCGCTCGTAGAAGTCCTCGCCGTACCCGCGGCGCAGGTCGCCGACCATGTGCACGAGCGCCCAGCTCCAGTCGAGGTCCGCCGTGCCGAGCGCGTGGGCGTCGGCGAGCGCGGTGTGCGCGAGCGCGCTGGCCTGGCGGAAGAACCGGTCGGCGCCGCGCGACATGCGGTAGCCGATGGGGAAGTTGCCCTCCTCCTCGCAGACCCTGATCAGCGACTCCAGCAGGTCCGCGGCCCGGTCGGGGGCGATGGCGGCCAGCAGCGGGAGCTGGGTCTTGTAGATGTCCCACATGGTGCACACGTCGAACGCGAACGGGCCCGGGGTCGGCCAGAACGGGCTCTCGTCGTCGGCGAAGCACGGCTTGATCAGCGCGTGGTAGAGGGACGTGGCCAGCACCGTACGGCGGGCGGGCGTGCCGCCCTCGACCTGGACGCGGCCGAGGTGGTCGGCCCAGCGGGAGCGGGTGCGGGCGAGCACCTCGTCGAAGGCCTGCCCGCTGTGCCCGCACTCGCGCTCCAGGTTCCGGCGGGCCTGGTCGCAGCCGCGCAGCGAGAACCCCATCCGCACCTCGACGGCCTGTCCGGGCGCCGCGGGGCCCATGAAGAGCATGCCGAAGGGCCGCAGCGTGGTGTGCCGGATGCTGTCGAAGTCGAGCCGGGTGCCGCCGTCGATGAGGCGGCGGTCGTACCAGAGCATCTGCCGCCAGCCGGGGCTGTCGACCTCGACGTAGACCGACAGCGGGACGCCCTCCATCACCACCGTGCCCTGGACGCGGCCGTGCCCCATGCTCTCGACCTGGGCGCGCACCGGCACGGTCCGGCCGAGCTCGATGGCCAGGCCGCCGCAGGACAGGTCGATCACCACGCGGGCGCTGCTGTGCTCGGGGAAGGTGTAGCGGTGCACGGCGACCTTGGTGCCGACCGTGAGCTCGCAACGGATCCCGGTGTCGAGGGTGGCGGCGTAGTAGCCGGCCCTGGCGACCTCGTCGTACAGCGGCCAGGACTCGCCGAGCACGTCGAGCGGCTGCACCATCGGGGTGACGCGGACGTAGTTGTAGTACTTGCGGATGGCGCCGGTGCCGGACTGCTGGAAGTGGGTGAAGCCGGAGGCCTGCAGCCGCTCGAACATCTCCTCGGGCACGCCCTCGGTGTTCTTGGCGTACCGGCCGTACCCCGTGGGGTACGCGCCGGAGTAGGCGCAGGCGGACACCATGCCGAGCGGCGACGTGGCGCCCGGGTGGGTGTTGCCCACCTGCGGTTTCGGCCACCACCAAGTGGCGGCCAGACCGCGCGCGCGTGGCAGGTCCGTCGCCGCCGTACCGATGAAGGGATCAACGTTGTCGAGGATGGCGGGACTCTACCCAGCGCGCCACCCTCGTAGGTTTCGGCGAGGTGAACTCCTTGCACGGCGAGCCCGTCCCTTGACCGTTTCCATGGGTTGACCGGGGCAAGGGGGTGTGCTGTCATGTGCCTGTCGATGTGGATCTCTGCCGCGGTCGGGGGGACCTTTCGCGAATCACCAGGTCGATCGACGTGGCGGCACGCATTCTCGCCTTGGGGGCTTTGACGGATGCCCAGGAAGATCGCGCTGTGGGATGACTACGACGAGGTGGCCTTCCAGGTTGTGATCAACGCCCGCGGGCGGCAGTCCACCTGGCCGGTGACCGCGCCGCTGCCGCCCGGCTGGACCGCGAAGGGCTTCACGGGGTCGCGGCGCGCGTGCCTGGAGGAGATCGGCGCCAGGTGGCAGGACCCGCCGCTCGACGACGGGTGGCAGGGCGGCTCGGGCGGAGGCAGGGCGACGGGCGCCAGCGCGCTGCGCGGGCCCCTGCGCGCGGTGCCCGACACGTCCGTCACCGCGCTGATCAGGGCGCAGGACCTGCCGCGCGACCGGCTGGCGGCGCGGTGCGGCACCGTGCGGGTGACGCGGGGGGAGCTGCTGGACGCCGCCGCCGCGTGGGCGCGCGTCCTGGTGGAGGCCGGGTGCGGGCCGGAGGCGCCGGTCGCGGTGCTCCTGCCGCGCGGGGTCGAGGCGCTGGTCGCGATCCTGGCCGTGCTGGAGGCGGGCGGCGCGTACGTCCCGCTCTCGTGCGACGACCCGCCGCGGCTCCTCCAGGCGATCCTGGCCGACTGCGGCGCCGCCGTCACCGTCACCACCGACGAGCTGGCGGAGCGGGTACGCGGGCACGGCGGCACCGTGCTGACGCTGTCGGCCCTGAGGAAGCGGGCCGGCTCCGCCACGGCGACGCCGCACGGGGCGTCGGCCGGGAGCCTCGCCTACGTCCTCTACCCCTCCGGCGCGGCCGGTGAGCCGAGGGGCGTCGAGGGCACGCACCGGCAGCTCGTCAACTACGCCCTCTGGTGCCGTACGGCCTTCGCCCACCACCCGGGCGAGGTCACCTTCCTCAGCACCTCGCTGTTCCTCCCCGGCTCCCTGACCACGATCTTCACCCCGCTGCTGGCCGGCTGGCCCATCGTCATCGCCCCGGACGGCGCGACGGCCGACGCGCTGCTGGAGCTGTCGGGCACGGCAGCGGGCGGGCTGCTCGACCTGACGCCCGCGCACGTGCGCCTGATGGCAGCACGCGGCGTCCCGGGCGGCGGCCTGGCCCGGCAGCTCATGGTGGGCAGCGAGCCGCTGGCCTTCGGCCCCGAGCTGCGCGAGTGGATGCGGGCCGACCCCGAGCGCGTGGTGGTCAACCACTACGGGCCGGCCGGGACGCACGGCTGCTTCTGCCACTGGCTGACGGGCGGCGAGGAGCTGGGCAGCAACGTTCCGGTCGGCAGGCCGATCGACAACGTCGAGGCCTACATCGTGGACCGTGACTGCGCGCTCGTCGGCGTGGGCGAGGTGGGCGAGCTGCTCGTCGGCGGGCCGTCGATCGGGCGCGGCTACCGCGGCAGGCCGAGGCTGACGGCCGAGCGCTGGATCCCGCACCCGTGGGGCGACGGGGCCGTGCTGCTGCGGACCGGCGACCTGGCGCGCCTGGAGCCCGACGGTGTCGTGACCGTGCTGGGCCGCGCCGGCCGGCAGGGGTAGCTGCGCGCACTTGTCGGCGCCATGGGCCAGGGGGCCTCCATTTACTTTGACCAAGGAATCAATTGAATGTAGACATGACTCCATGGAAAATGAGGCAAGGCGCCCGTACCGCATGGGGGCGCGCGCCGCGGCCGTGGAGGTGACCCGCGCCCGCGTGCTGGAGGCGGCGGCGGGGCTGTGGACGCGCCGGTGGTACGACGACGTCACGCTGCAGGACATCGCCGACGAGGCCGGCGTGTCGGTGCAGACGATCGTCAACCACTTCGGCGGCAAGGAGGGGGTCGCCGACGCCGCCGCCGAAGTGGCGGCGGCTCAGGCGGAACTCGCCCGCCAGGCGCCGGCCGGTGACGTCGAGGCCATCGTGGGCGTGCTCTTCGAGGAGTACGAGCGTCAGGGCGACGCCAACGTGTTGTGGACCGCGCAGATCGACCGGGTCCCGGCGATCGCCCGCGCCGCCGCCCACGCCCGCGGCCAGCACCGGGCGTGGCTGGAGCGGGTCTTCGCCGACCGCCTGCCGGCTTCCGGGCCCGCCCGCGAGCATGCGCTGAACCTGCACTACGCCGCCACGGACGTGTACCTGTGGAAGCTGTGGCGGCGCGACCTGGGCCTGTCCCGCGAGGACGCCGAGCGTGCCATGCATGACCTGGTGACCTCGATCGACCCGCGAAGGGGGCACGATGCCTAGGACGTTCCTGTTCGCCACCTGGAACGGCGGCGGAGCCGTGCCGCCCGTCCTGTCGGTCGCCCGCGCCCTGCGCGAGCGCGGCCACAGCGTCCGGGTGCTGGCCGACAGCTCGCTGCACGCGGAGGTCGCCGCCCTGGGCCTGGAACCGGTCGCCTGGACCACCGCGCCCCAGGGCGACCCCGCCGATCCGGCCAAGGACGTCATCAGGGATTTCGAGGCCCGCACGCCGATCGGCGCGTTCGCGCGGCTGCGGGACCGCATCGTCTGCGGTCCCGCGGCCGACTACGCCAGGGACACGGCGGCCGAGCTGCGCGCCCGCCCCGCCGACGTGCTGGTCGCCGAGTTCATGCTGCTCGGCGCGCTCATCGCCGGTGAGGGGGCCGGCATCCCCGTGGCCTCGTTGGCCACCACCATCTACACCTTCCCCACTCCCGGGGCGCCGCCGCCCGGTCTGGGCCTCAGCCCCGCGTCGGGAGCGCTGGGGCGCCTGCGCGACCGGTTACTGACCCGGATGATGCTGAAGCCCTGGGACAAAGGGCTCCCGCCGCTGAACGCCGCCCGCGCCGCGCACGGCCTGCCGCCGGTGGGCTCGGTGGTCGACGCGTTCGCCCAGGTCGACCGGCTGCTCGTGCTGTCCCCGCGCGCGCTGGACCACCCGAGCCGCAGATTCCCCGGCTACGTGCGGCACGTCGGGCCGCGGCTGGACGACCCGGCCTGGGCCGAGGAGCTGAAACTGCCGGAAGGCGACGCGCCACTGGTGCTGGCCGGCATGAGCTCGTCGTTCATGAAGCAGCACCGGCAACTCGAGCGCATCGCCGAGGCCCTCGGCACCCTGCCGGTGCGCGGGCTGCTGACCACCGGCCCGGCCGTGGACCCCGCGACGGTCCGCGCGCCGGGCAACGTCCTGGTCACCGCCGCCGCCCCGCACACCGCGGCGCTGCGCCACGCCGCCGTGACGATCACGCACGCCGGACACGGGACGGCCGTCAAATCCCTGGCCGCCGCCGTGCCCCTGGTCTGCATGCCCCAGGGCCGGGACCAGCCCGAGGTGGCCCGGCACGTCGAGCTCGCCGGCGCCGGGATCACGGTGGGCAAGAACGCCTCGGCCCGCACGATCGCCCGTGCGGTCGAACGGATCCTCCAGGAGCCCTCCTACCAGCGTGAAGCGCAGCGGATGGCCGCCGAGATCGCCGCCGAGAGGGCCACCGACCGGGCCGTGGCCGAGCTGGAAGCCCTCGCGGACCGGACCACCGGCGGGCGGTAGCCCCGCGGCTCAGCCCGTGACCAGCGTGAGCCCGTAGGCGGACAGCGCCTCCCCCACCGGCTGGAAGTAGGTGGACCCGCCGGTGGCGCAGTTGCCCGTGCCGCCGGACGTGATGCCCTGCGCCTGGTCGCCGGAGAGGAACGGCGCGCCCCACGTGCCGGGCTCCGCGCACACGCTGGTGCGGACCAGGCCGGTGACGGTGCCGTCGGGATAGGTGACGGTGACGTTGCGCTGCTGGACAGTGCCGCAGTGCCAGCCGGTGACCGGGCTCGCCAGGCAGACGGGCGAGCCGACGGCGGCGGGCGCCGAGCCGCGCACGGGGCGTTCGCCGCCTTGGGCGGCCACGGTGCCGCGCGGTGTCCAGCCGGGGTGGAGCGACACCCAGGCGTAGTCGTCGCCCGGGTAGGAGGAGGCCTCGAAGACGCCGATCGGCGTGCCGCCGTAACCGGTCAGGGCGATGTCCCCACGCTCACCGCAGCGCCCGGCGGTGAGGAACCCGCCGGTGGTGCCGCGCCGCACGGTGAACGCGACGGTGCAGCGTCCCTTGCCCTGCACCACGAAGGTGTCGCCGCCGCGGATGTCGCCGTACGCGGGGGGCGAGGGGTCGGCCCGCACGGCGCCGGGCGGCGTACCGAGGACGAGGGCGGCGGTCAGGGCGAGCGCGGCGGCAGGACGGACGAACCTCATGAGAACCTCCCGCGACCACCGTAACCGCCCAGGGGCCGTCGCCGCCCCTACTACTTGAGCCGGGGGCACGGCGATATGACCGTACGGGTGACGACCTCGGAACGTTACGTTAGGTACATGACCGCTCACGATTGCGGCTCGGCGGCGGCGCGTGCGGCGATGTTCGGCGCGCTGATCTCCGCGAGCCACACGTCCACGCTGGAGCAGATCCCGGACCTGGTGGCCGAGCAGGCCGCCCGGGTGGGGCTGTCCGGCGTGGTGATCTATCTGGCGGATCTGCAGCAGGAGGTGCTGTCGCCGCTGATCTCCAGGCCGGCACCGGCCGGGGCGCGCGAGAGCGGGGAGATCTGTATCGAGGGGACGGTGGCCGGCCGCGCGTTCCAGCACGGCCGGATCCTGCCGGTCTCGGTACGCGACCCGCGCCAGTGGTGGGTGCCGCTGGTGGACGGCACCGACCGGCTCGGCGTCCTGCGGATCGGCGCCCCGGAAGCCGACGCCGAGACCCTGCGGGACATGGAACGCCTGGCCGGGCTGGTGGCCCTGCTCGTGGTCTCCAAGCGGCCCCTCAGCGACACCTACGCCAGGCTGGTGCGGCGCAGGCGGATGAGCGTGTCGGCGGAGATGGAGTGGCGGCTCATGCCGCAGCGCACGTTCGCCACCGACCGGTTCGTGATCAGCGCGGTGATGGAGCCCGCGTACGACGTCAGCGGCGACGTGTACGACTACGCCCTCGAGGGCAGTATCGCCCATCTGGCCATCTTCGACGCGATGGGGCACGACACGGCCGCCGGACTGACCGCCAACCTCGCCCTGACGACCCTGCGCAACAGCCGTCACGAGGGCGAGGGGCTGGTCCGGGCGGCGAAGAGGATCGACGAGGCGCTCATGGGGCAGTTCGGCGGCGAACGGTTCGCCACCGGCATCCTGGCCACGCTGGACATCCCCAGCGGCGAGCTGGCCTGGGTCAGCTGCGGCCACCACCCGCCCGTGATCGTCCGCAGGCGCGCCACCATCGAGCTCGGCTGCGACCCCGCGCCGCCGGCGGGCACGGGCCTGCACCTGCCGGTGGCGGCGTGTCACACCCAGCTCCAGCCCGGGGACCGGCTCCTGCTCTACACCGACGGCATCACCGAGGCGCGCAACCGCCACGGCGAGGAGTTCGGCATGGAGCGGTTCGCCGACTTCCTCATCCGGCACCAGGCGGACGAACTGCCGGTGCCCGAGACGTTGCGGCGGCTGATCCACCATCACCTCGACTACCACGAGCGCCGGCTCCACGACGACGCCACCGTCCTGCTCGTCGAATGGCCCGGCACCCCCTACACCAGGAAGGAGGCCGAAGCCCTGACCGGCGTGCCCGAGGGATCCGGCACCCCGCTCCCCGGTTCCTGAACCGGCAGCGTCACTGCTGCCGCCCGGCCGGCGGGGTAAGCGCGAGGGCGGACGGCGTCACTGCTGCTGCCCGGCCGGCGGGGTGAAGCGGCCGCGGGCGACGAGCTCGACCGTGACCACGGTCGCGACGGCCTCGGCGGCCAGCAGCGCCACCAGCACCACGAGCTGCACGACGCCCGCCTCGATCGGGCTGGCCCCGCCGAGCAGCACCCCCACGAACGCCCCGGGCAGCGTGACCAGCCCCACGGTCCTCGTCTGGTCCAGGGCCGGCACCAGCGCCCCCGCGGCGGACGGCCGGCAGATCTCCATGGCCGCGTCCCGTGGCATGAAGCCCAGCGCCAGGGCCGCCTCCACCTCTCCCCTGCGCTGCCGCAACTCCTCCACGGCGCGCCGGCCCGCGAGCGCGGTGGCGGTCAGGCAGCCGCCCAGCAGGATCCCCGCGATCGGGATGATCACGATCCCGGACACGGGCGTCACGCCGCTGCCGGCCAGGATCGCCAGCACGGGGGCGGTGCCCGCCGCGATCGGCAGGCCCGCCCACCACCATCCAGGTCCGCCGCCGGTGATGCGACGGCCCGCGGTGAAGGCGGCGACGCCGTACATGAGCAGGATGAAGCCCGTCACCGCCGCGGAGTACGCGACGACCCAGGCGATCACCACGGACACGACGCCGAGCTGCAGCGCGGCCCGCAGGCACGCCGTCACCACGGCCCTGCCGTGCCCCAGCCGCCCCAGCCACGCCACCGTGCCGCCCAGCGCGGTCAGCAGGAGGACGATCACGGGCAGCAGCGGGGTGACGGCGATCATGGACGAGGAGGACGAAGACACGGCAGCAGTCTGGCGGAATGCCCCGGGGCCACGCGGCCCCGGGGCCCGCTAACCGATCATCCGCAGGCGGACGGGGCCGAACAGGCCGGTGGTGCGCTGGCCGGGGAAGACGAAGTGGGTGGGGCTGACCTCGTCCAGGTAGGGGGCCAGGGTGCCGAGGACGAGGATCTCGACGAGGTTGTCGCCGTCGTCCAGCTCGACGTCGAACACGTACGGGGAGCAGACGCGCACGCCGCAGTGCCGGCCGTTGACGCTCACCTCGGCGCTGCCCCTGACCCGGCCCAGGTCGAGCAGGCTCGGCCCGGCGGCGGCGGTCACCGTGGTCCGGTAGCGCACGCCGCCGCTGTACCCGGCCAGTCCCTGCTCCTCCCAGTCGCCCAGCCGCATCCGGCCGGGCCCACAGGTGAACCGGACGGGCCCGGCGAGGGCCGCGCCGCCCTGCGCGCCTGGCGTGGTGTGCACGACGAGCTCGACCGGCGCGGTGCGCGGCGTGGACCCGACCGGCGCCGTGCGCGCCACGGGCTCGACGAGCGCGGGCCCGGTCGGCGCGGGCTCGGCCGGCGCCGTGCGCGCCACGGGCTCGGCCGGCCACCTCAGGTCGTACCGGGCCAGGGCGTTCACCTCGACGCCGGTCGCTCCGGGTGGCGGGTCGAGCAGGAACCGTTCGGTGCGCGGGCGGGCGCCGGGGACCGCGAACCCGGCGGGCAGGGCGACGGGGCCGCCGTCCAGCCAGTCCGCCTCCGGCAGCGGATGCGGGCGGGGCAGCAGCCACAGGGCGGCGGGGTCCCCGTGCTGGCGCCGCCGTACGCGAGGCGCCGGCGACCAGCCGGGACCGGAGACCGCCAGGCCGTCCACCAGGACCCACCCGCCGGACTCGACGCGTACGGTGTTGGGCCCCTCGCGCAGGAGGTGGGTGACGTCGTAGCGGCGCACGCGCGGGATGTCCGCCTCCGCGTACGGGTCGAAACCACCCTGCCTGCCCGCTTCGACGCCGTTCACCAGCACCCGGCAGAACGCGGTGGACGCCACCTGCAGCAACGCGGGCTGTCCCGCCTCACGCGGGTGAACGCCCGGCCGGGCGCTCTCGCTCACGTGGACGACCGTCTCCAGCGGCGTGCCCGCGATCCATTCCGGGCGGATCGCGTCGGCCGGGTCTGCCACCAGGCACGCGTACGCCCGCAGGTCGAGCTCCTCGTCCGGCACCAGCAGCAGCTCCAGCAGGTGCTCGCCGGGCGGGACGGGCGAGCGCGCGACGGCGCAGTAGCCGCGGTCGTCGAGCGGTTGTTCCGCCCCGCCGATCCAGAGCGTCTTGGCCGCGCCCGCGCCGAGGGCGAGCCAGGCGCCGCCCGGCGGGACGGTGATCACCGTGCGGAAGCAGGCCTCCGCCCCCGCCGCGACCCGCCCGAACGCCAGGAACTCGACCGGCACCCGCCCCTTGGGCCCGAGCGTCTCCCGGTGCACGGCGTCCTTGCGCAGCCCGCGCGAGGCCGACCAGACGGAAGGCGTCCACGGCCCGTCGCCGACCCGCTGCTCGCCGCGCGGCCCGAACGTCACGTCCACCGGTTCCCCGTCCGGTGTGCGCAACGTCCAGCACTCGACGCCACCGCCACCGGTCCCGAAGTCGGACCAGGTGTCGTCCAGGGTGGGGACCAGCTCGGCGTCCCACGCGTCGCCGAGGTCCCGCTCCACCGGGTACGCGGGCCGCGGCACGGGCTCGGCCTCGGTTCCGTCGAACACCAGCAGCGCGGCGGGCCCGTCGTCGAACGGCACGATCACCCGTACGGCGTCGCCCTCCCGGGTGTGCGGCAGCGGCACGGGGTCGCCACCAGCGAAGGGGCGCAGCAGCAGCGGCGTGCCGGTGACGCCTCTCACGGTGACCGGCATCTCGCGGGCGTACCGGGTGGGCTCGAAGTCGATGACCGCGTCCAGCCAGCCCAGGTCCACGCCGCGCTCCTCGGGCCGGCCGACGCGGATGCGGCTGGCCATGGGGAAGGCCGCGGGCAGGAACACCAGCGTGGTCTCGCCGACCTCCCGCACCAGCGCGGGCACGGGCGCCTCGACCCGCCGCTCCAGCCCCTCCAGCGCCTCCCCCACCTGATCGGCGGAGGCCACGAAGCGGCCACCCCACGCGGCAACGACCGCACCCGGTTCCGGCGCACCGGACGTCACATCCGCACCCAGCACCGGAACGCCGGACGACACAGCCGCGCCCGGTTCCGGCGCGCCGACCGCGACGAGCAGCCCGCCGTGCCCGGCGAACTCCGCGAGCCGGGCGGCGACGTCCTCGTCCAGGGTCGTGACGGCGGGCAGGATGATCGCCCGGTAGGCCTCGGTGGCGACCGTCAGCCGCCCGTCCTTGACGACCGCGCGCCGCACCGAGTCCTCGTCGATGACGTCCGCGTCGAGCCCGAGCCGGTCCAGCACCCCGGGCGAGGTGTCGAACCAGGCCATGTCGCCCACGAGCTCCCGGTACACCTCCTGGGCGCGCACCGCCGCCGCATCGGCCGCCCCGTCGGGCCCGACGCCGGCCTGGGCGGTGGCGGTGGGCAGGAGGACGGCCACGTCGCAGGCGTGCCGGCCGAGCGACAGCGCCGCGCACAGCCGCGTGACCGCAGCGGCGAAGACCTGGTAGTGCTGCCAGTACGGCTGCCGCCAGTCGGTGGACGGCGGCGCCCACTCCCACCAGCCGCGCTTGGTCGTGTAGTAGACCGCGTGCGGGTTGTAGAGGGTGGCCCCGGCCCGCAGCCACGGCAGCAGCCAGTCGAACGTCTCCTCCAGGGTGCCGCCCCACCCGCTGGAGTGGAACGCCTCGATCCAGGTGCGCGGGCGCCCGTAGAGGTGGGCGAGGGAGGAGTGCAGGCGGGCGTCGCCGTGGTGGTCGGAGCCGGGCGCGCCGAACCAGCGGTGGGTACGCGGGTAGTCGGCGTACAGCCGCACCCCGTCCACGGGATGCCCGCCACGGGCCGGATCCTGCTGGTCGCAGCCGTGCACCAGCCCGTGGCGTTCGTGCCACTCGGCCAGCGGCCGGAAGAACGCCTCCTCGGCGAGCTCGGCCCGGGTGAGCTGGTACGCCCGCCGGTCCTCCGGCGAGTACGGCCGTCCCCTGCGGGCCAGGTGCTCCTCGGCGAAGCGGGCGGACCAGGTGGGCAGCGTCGGCAGCTCGTCCTGGAACGACCCGGCGATCACCTTGCCGAACCAGTGCCCGGCCCGCCGTTCGAACTCGCCGTGCACGCGGTCGAGCAGCACCGCGCACGCCTCGCGGGACAGGTAGTCGAACCCCCGGGTGGTGACGGTCCCGTCAGGGGACAGCCACTGCCCGGCGAATTCCGGCCGCTCCTGCACCAGCCGCGCCTGCAGGTCGGCGCCGGAGAAGCCGAGCTGGTCGTAGAACCACAGGTACGCGCCCAGCTCGTACGCGTCGGCGCACACCCCGTCCAGCAGCTCCCACCACGCCTCGGACAGGAAGGGCGGGTCGTCGGCGCCGGCCCCGAACATCGGCCCGGAGGGGGCGAGGTTGAGGATGACCAGGTTGTGCACTCCCCCGGCGACCAGCCGCTCCATCTGCCAGCGCAGCCGGTCGCGGCGCAGCGGCTCGCCGCTCCACCACCAGATGGCGGCCGGGGAGAACGTCCGCGGTGGCACGCGGAAGACGTCGAAGATCTCGCTCATCCCTTGAGTCCGCTCGCGAAGCCCTTGATGACGTAGCGCTGCAGCACCAGGAACACCAGCACGATGGGCAGCGCGCCGAGCACGAGCCCGGCGAAGACCAGGCCGTGCTGCGAGACGTACTGGCCGACGTAGGCGAACACGCTGACCGGGACCGTCTCGTAGCCGGACCCGCCGAGGTAGACCAGCGGGGTGAAGAAGTCGTTCCAGATGAAGACGGCGTTGAGGATCAGCACGGTGCCGGTGATGGGCCGCAGCAGCGGGAAGACCACGCGGGTGAACGCCGTCAGGTGCGAGGCGCCGTCGATCTGGGCGGCGCTGGCGTACTCGCGGGGCAGCGCCCGGATGAAGCCGGTGTAGAGGAAGACGGTGAACGGGAGCTGGATGCCGGTGTAGAAGAGGATCATCCCGGCGTGGGTGCCGATCAGGCCCAGGTCGTTGACCAGCTCGTACAGGGGGATCATGCCGAGCTGGAAGGGCAGCACGATGCCGAGCAGGAACAGCACGTACAGGCCGTAGCCGAGGCGGGTCTGGACGCGGGCCAGGAAGTAGGCGGCGAACGAGCCGAGCGCGATGAGCGCCACCAGGCTGGCCGCGGTGATCACCGTGCTGTTGACCAGCGAGGGGCCGAGCGCCGCCGCCGACCAGGCGCTGGCGAAGTTGTCGAAGGTGGGCGGGTCCGGCGGGGCGAGCGGCGAGCGCGCGATCTGCCCGGGGTCCTTGAGCGCGAGCGAGATCAGCGTGTAGACGGGGAACAGGAACGCCACCGCCACCGCGATCATGACGATCTCGAGCACGAACGTCCTTCTCATACCGCCACCTCCCGACTGCGCAGGTAGTAGACCTGGACGAGGGACACCGCGGCCACGAACAGCGCCAGCACCAGGGCGACGGCGGTGCTGTAGCCGAACTTGCCGAAGACGAACGCCTGCTTGTACAGCACCGTGGACAGCGTCTCGGTGGCGTATCCGGGGCCGCCGTTGGTGGCGGCGAAGACCTGGTCGAACAGCTTCAGGCCGCCGATCGTGGAGAGCATCAGGTTGATCGTCAGGGCGGGGGCCAGCAGCGGCCAGGTGACGTAGCGGAAGCGCTGCCCGGTGCCCGCGCCGTCGATCATGGCGGCCTCGTGCAGCTCGCGCGGCACGCCTTCGAGCCCGGCCAGGAAGATGACCATGGAGTAGCCGGCGTTCTGCCACACGACCATGCCGGCGATCGACCACAGCGCGATCGACGGGTCGCCGAGCCAGTCCACCTCCAGGCCCAGCAGCCCGTTGAGGCCGGCCGACGGGTCGGGGTTGTAGATGTACTTCCACAGGAAGGCCACCATGACGGGGCTGACGACGACGGGCGCGAAGAAGACGACGCGCAGCACGGCGCGGCTCTTGAGCTTGACGTGCACGCCGAGCGCGAGCAGCAGGCCGACGCCGTTCTGCACCACCACGATGGCCACGGTGAGCAGCAGCGTGTTGCCGATCGAGCCCATGGCCTGCTCGTCGCCCAGCAGGGTGCGGAAGTTCTCCAGGCCGACGAACGACATGTCGCGGCCGATGCCGCTCCAGTCGGTGAAGGCGTAGATCACGCCGGCCACGGCCGGGTACAGCACGATCAGCGCGTACACGGCCAGGGCGGGCGCGGCGAACAGCCAGGAGGGGGAGGCCGCGGAGAAGCGCCGCCGCCGGACGGGCGCGGGCCGGGCTCGGCCCGCGGTTACGGGAGTCACTTGCGGTATGCCTCGTCCATCTTCTTCAGCGCCTCGTCGATCGTGGAGTCGCCGGCCAGCAGCTCCTGGACGACCGCGAAGTGCACGGGCTGGACCTCGGCGTTCGGCCAGCGCTGGTCCATGAACGGCACGGCGCGGTCCTTGGTGAAGGGCAGGAACGACTGGACGGCCGGGTCGATCGTCGAGCCGGCGTCCTGGGTGAGCGGGATGGCGGCGATGGCCTTGGCCCAGGCGTTGAGGTTCTCCTGGCGGCCGAGAAAGTCGATGAACGCCTTGGCCTGCTCGACGTTGCGGCCCTTGGCCGCCGCGCCGAGCCCGACGACGACACCGGCCGGGATCCACACCTGGGCGGCGTCGTCGGCGCCGGGCAGGGGGAACATCGACAGGTCGTCGGGCGAGGAGGCGGCCTTGCGGAAGTCGGGCAGGACGGCGGAGACCTGGATGGCCATGGCCGCCTTGCCGGTGGCCACCATGGAGGTCTGCTGCTCGAACGTGGTGCCGTTCGGCTTGTCGTTGAAGTAGCCGCGTTTCTGCAGCTCCAGGTACATCTCCATCGCCTGGCGCCAGCCGGAGTCGGCGAAGCTGGCCTGCCCGGCGAGCTGCTTGTCGTCGAAGGTGGGGTCCTTGGCGTACACGGTGGAGGGCACCAGCGCGTACGTGATGAGCTGGGTGACCCACGGCGTCTGGGCACCCAGCGCGATCGGCGTCACCCCGGCCTTCTTCAGCTTGTCGCACACCGCGAGGAACTCGCTCCACGTGGTGGGCGGCGCGTCGATCCCGGCCTGCTGGAAGACCTTCTTGTTGTAGACGGCGCCGATGACGGACGAGCCGGCCGAGAACAGGTAGGTCTTGCCGTCGAGCTGGAAGGCGGGCTTGAACCCGGCGGGGATCGTCTGCGTCCACGACTGCGCCGACAGGTCGGTCAGCAGCCCGGCCTGGGCGATCTGGGTCATCGACATCGCGCTGCCGTTGCCGGGGTAGACGACGTGCAGGTCGGGGGCGTTGCCGGCGCCGAGCTGGGTGCGCAGGGAGGTCTGCACCTGGTCGGTGGGCGCGTAGGACGCGGTGATGCGGACGGTGGGCGTGGCCTTGGCGTAGGCGGCGGCCAGCTCGTCCATCGGCGTCTTCTGGTCGGCCACGCCGATGAACTTGAGCTCGGTGGTGGCCCCGCCGCCGCCGGTGGAGGCGGTGGTCTCCGGTCTGGTGGAGCAGGCCGTGGTGGCGAGGGTGGCCGCGGCCAGACCGCCCATCATGCGCAGGAACTGGCCGCGGCTGACCCTGGCGTGGTGCAGCAGGTCGGTCATGTCGCTGTCTCCTCGGTCGTGCGAAGTGCTGAGATCCCCCGAGAGCGCCCGGCGATCACGGGGCCGGGCGGCAATGCGAACGTTTTAATGATTGTTAAATTAACAGTCAATCGTGTTAAAACTAGCGGTGGGTGGAGGGTACGAGTCGCCCGAGCGGGGTGTCAAGGGTAGGATGCGCAGCCGTCCGAACAGGGTGGAGACATTGGTGAATTCGCGTCAGCACACCTCCAGCAGGTCCACACGATGGCAGGGCATGGCCGAGCACATCGTGCGCCAGGGCTCCGCCTCCGTGACCGAGCTCGCCGAGAGCTTCGGCGTGAGCCTGATGACCGTCCACCGCGACCTCGACGAGCTGGAGCGCCAGGGCATGGTGCGCAAGGTCAGGGGCGGTGCGACCGCCCAGGCCAGCAACGTCTGGGAGAGCAACATCGCCTATCGGCTCAAGGCCCACACGGCGGAGAAGGACGCGATCGCCAGGGTCGTGGCCGGCCTGATCGAGCCGGGCAGCTCGGTGATGCTCGACGACTCGACGACGGCCCTGGCCGTCGCCCGCCACCTGGGCGAGCTGGCCCCGCTGACCGTCGTGACGAACTTCCTGGAGGCGATCAGGCTGCTGGCCGCCGAGCGCGACATCCGTCTCATCGCGCTGGGCGGTGAATATCACGCCACCCATGACTCGTTCCTCGGGCTCGGCTGCGTGGACGCGGTCGAGGCGATGAACGTCGACCTGGTGGTGGTGTCGACCTCGGCGGTCACCGAGCAGTACGCCTACCACCAGGAGCAAGAGATCGTGCTGGTCAAGCGGGCGATGCTGCGCTCGGGATCCCGGCGGGTGCTGGCCGTGGACGGCTCCAAGCTGGCCCGCGTGGCGCTGCACCGGGTGGCGCCGCTGGACGACTTCGACGTGGTGGTGGTGGACGCCAACGCCCCCGCGGAGCTCCTCCAGCGGCTGCGCGACCACCACGAGGACGTCCGGGTGGCAGCGATGTAACGCCCAGATGCGTTATTTGTAACTTGTATCTTGTTAAGAGCGTGCCTGCTTGCTAGAAAGTGAGGGCTTCGTCCCCCAGCTTAGGAAGCAGCATGCCGCACCCTTCACGCCGGGGCTTCCTCGGTTTAGGCAGCGCCGCCTTCGCCCTGGCCTTCACGACCGACCTGGCCGATCCGTGGACCGCGCCGGCCGCGGCCAGGACGGCCGACTACCCCTTCCAGCTCGGCGTCGCCTCCGGTGACCCGCTCCCCGACCGGGTGATCCTCTGGACGCGCCTGGCGCCCAAGCCGCTGGAGCCGCTCGGCGGGCTGCCGTTCAACAGGATCCGGGTCGACTGGGAGGTCGCCGAGGACGAGGGCTTCACGCGCCGCGTCCGCTCCGGCTCGGCCTGGGCCACGCCCGAGTACGGCCACTCGGTGCACGTGGACGCCAAGGGCCTGCGCCCCGGCCGCGAGTACTTCTACCGTTTCCGCTCCGGGGGCGAGCTCAGCCCCGTCGGGCGCACCAAGACGGCGCCGGCGCCGCGCAGCAGCCCGGAGGCGCTGCGCCTGGCGTTCGCGTCGTGCGCCTCCTGGCAGGACGGCTACTACACCGCCTACCGCCACCTCGCCGACGAGAACCCCGACGTGGTCTTCCACCTGGGCGACTACATCTACGAGTACGGCATCGTGCCGATGGGCGGCAACCGGAACACCCCGGTCCCCGAGCAGTTCCGGGTGCAGTGCGACACCCTCGACCGCTACCGCGTGCAGTACGGCCTCTACAAGAGCGATCCCGACCTGCAGGCCGCACACCAGCGCGCGCCGTGGATCGTCACCTGGGACGACCACGAGGTGCTCGACAACTGGGCCGGCCGCTTCGGCCCCGGCGGGGAGGTGACCGAGCAGGACTACCTGGTGATCCGCGCCAACGCCTTCCGCGCCTTCTGGGAGAACATGCCGGTCCGCGTCCCTTCGATGGAAGGCCCCGACGCGCGCATCTACCGCCGGTTCACCTTCGGCGACCTGGCCGAGTTCAACGTGCTCGACACCCGGCAGTACCGCGACGACCAGGTCTGCGGCGACGGCCAGCAGGTGGACTGCGCCGACCGGCTGGACCCGGCGCGGCAGATGCTCGGCGCCGAGCAGGAGGCGTGGCTGCTCGACGGCCTCGGCGCCTCCCGCGCCAAGTGGAACGTGCTGGCCCAGCAGATCGCCATGATGCAGCTCGACTACGACCCCGGCCCGGCGCAGCGGCTCAGCATGGACCTGTGGGACGGCTACAAGTCCGCCAAGGACCGCCTGCTCACCGGCATGGTCGAGCGCCAGGTGAGCAACCCCGTGGTGCTGACCGGCGACATCCACTACAACCTCGCCGGCGACCTCAGGACGAACTTCGACGACCCCGCCTCCCCCGCCGTCGGCGTCGAGTTCGTCTGCACCTCGATCAGCAGCGGCGGCAACGGCAATCCCAGCACGGGCGTGCCGCCGGGCGGCTCCGACCCGGTCAACCCGCACCTGCGCTTCTCCAGCTACCAGCGCGGCTACGTCTCCTGCGAGGTCACCCGCGGCCAGTGGCGCTCGGACTTCAAGGTCGTCCCGTACGTGGACCGTCCCGGCGCTCCCGTCTCCACCCGCGCCAGCCTGGTCGCCCTCGACGGCGCGCCCGGCCTCCAGGTGCTCTAGGAAGGAGCCGATCATGCGTGTACTCGCCGCCGCCCTGGCCGTCGCCGCCACCGTGACCACCACAGCCGGCGCCTACGACCCCGAGCCGCCCCCGCAGACGGCGTCGGTCAAGGTCGAGCCGGGCGTCTCCAAGGGCACCGGCAAGCTCACCCCGGTCGCCGGCGCGGACAAGCTCGTCGCGCCGCTCGGGGTGGACCCGGCCTGCCCCGCCAAGCTCAGGATCGGCATGCGCAGCGACGCCCGCAAGGCCGCGTACGCCACGATGCGGGTGGAGCTGGACCCGCCGCTGACGGCCTCCCGCCCGATGCTGACCAGCTACCTCCCGCCCGGCTACCAGGTCGGCGCGAACCTGCTGGTCGCCGTCCCGCCCGGCACCCCGCAGGGCACGTACGGCCTGCGCCTGCGCACGCCGGACCGCACGCTGGAGGTGCCGGTCGAGGTGGTGCCCGTGGACGGCCTCGACAACGGCGGCAACCTCGCGCTGCGCCGTCCCGTCACCGCCTCCTCCCAGCACGTCAACGCAAACTACCCGCCGTGCAGCGTCGCCGACGGCGACCGCTCCTCCAACGGCTGGGCCGGTGGCAACGGCTGGAACGACGCGACCGCCAGGGCCTGGCCCGACACGCTGGCCATCGCGCTGGGCGGAGCGCGGCAGGTCTCCCGCGTGGACCTCTACACGCTGGACACCGAGCGTTATCCCGCCTCCAGGTACGGGCTGCGCGACTGGGACGTGCAGGCGCAGGTGGGCGGGCAGTGGCAGACGGTCGCGCAGGTGCGCGGCAACACCGCGGGAACGGCCCGCTCGGACTTCGCCCCGGTCACCGCAGACGCCGTCCGCATCGTCGCGCTGGCCTCGAACGGCGCGAACGACTACACGCGCGTCATCGAGGTCGAAGTGCGCTGAAACTGATGAGGAGAAACCCGTGAACACCTTGCCCCGCATCACCCCGCCCCGCGTCAAGGTGGGCCTGGTCGCCGGCGGGCTGGGCGCCTACTGGCCGCAGTTCCCCGACCTGCTGCCCCAGCTCCAGCGGTCCGCGGAGCGGGTCTCGGAGCGCATGCGCGGCTTCGACGCGGAGATCGTGGACGTCGGCTTCATCTCCGACGCCCGCGAGGGGGACGAGGCGGCCGAGAAGCTGCGGGCCGCCGGCTGCGACCTGATCGTCGGGTTCCTGACGACGTACATGACGGCCACCATGCTCGTCCCGATCGCCCAGCGCAGCGGCGCGCCCGTGCTGCTGATCAACCTGCAGCCCACGGAGTCGATGGACCACGCCACCTTCGACACCGGCCAGTGGCTGGCCTACTGCGGCGCCTGCCCGCTGCCCGAGATGGCCAACGCCTTCGCCCGCTGCGGCATCCCGTTCCGCTCGGTCTCCGGCTACCTGGAGGACGAGCGGGCGTGGGAGCGGATCGGCCGCTGGATCCGGGCGGCGGGCGTGCGCGCGGCGCTGCGCCACGGGCGGCACGGCCTGATGGGGCACCTCTACCCCGGCATGCTGGACGTGGCCACCGACCTGACGCTGGTCAGCGCCAACTTCGGCGGTCACGTGGAGGTGCTGGAGTTCGACGACCTGCGCGTGCGCACGGAGAAGGTCACCGACGCCGAGGCCGGCGAGCGGGTGGCGCTGGCGCGGGAGGTGTTCGAGCTGGCCGACTCGGTGAACGAGGAGGACCTGGCGTGGGCGGCCCGCGTGTCGGTGGGCCTGGACCGGCTGGTCGAGGACTTCGGGCTGGACAGCCTGGCCTACTACCACCGCGGCCTGGACGGCGAGGTGCACGAGCGCCTGGGCGCGGGCATGATCCTCGGCGCGTCCCTGCTCACGGCCCGGGGTGTGCCGGCCGCCGGGGAGTACGAGCTGCGCACGTCGCTGGCCATGCTCATCATGGACCGGCTGGGCGGCGGCGGCTCGTTCACCGAGCTGCAGGCGCTCGACTTCGCCCGCGGCCACGTGGAGATGGGTCACGACGGCCCCGCCCACCTGGCGATCAGCTCCCACCGGCCGCTGCTGCGCGGGCTGGGCGTCTACCACGGCAAGCGCGGCTGGGGCGTGTCGGTGGAGTTCGACGTCAAGCGCGGCCCGGTGACCGCGTTCGGGCTGCGGCAGGCCAGGGACGGGAGCTTCGGCTTCGTCGTGTCGGAGGGCGAGGTCGTGGCGGGGCCGCTGCTGCAAATCGGGAACACGACGTCCCGGGTGGACTTCGGCTGCGACCCCGGCGAGTGGACGGACGCGTGGAGCGCCAGCGGCATCTCCCACCACTGGGCCCTGGGCACCGGGCACCGCCTGGCCGACCTGCGGGCGGTGGCCGACCTGCTGGGGGCCGAGGTGACGCACGTCCAGCCCTAGAACCGCGGTCACCTTCCTTCCGCGCGATCCGTCAGTGAGACGACACACCGACGGAGAAACCGGAAGGGAACCCCCGATATGACCACGACGACCAGCAACCAGTCGCGCCTGCCCAACCCCGGCAAGCTCGTGCCCGAGCTCGGCCAGGTGGGCGCGGCGCTGTTCAAGGCCGCCGGCAACGGCTCGATCCCGCAGACCACGATCAGCCTCGTGCAACTGCGCGCCGGTCAGATCGTCGCCAACACGTACCTGACCGTGCTGCACACCGGCAACCTGCGCAAGGCCGGGGAGCCGGAGGAGCGCATCACCGCCGTGGCGTCCTGGCGCGACGCGCCGTACTTCACCGGCGCGGAGCGGGCCGCGCTGGCGCTGGTGGACGCCGTCCTGACGCCGAGCACGTCCGGCGAGCGCGTCCCGGACGAGCTGTACGCCGAGGCGTCCGCGCACTACGACGACAAGGCGCTCGCCACCCTCTGCATGGCGATCGGCCAGGTCTGCTTCTTCATCCCCCTGGCCCTCATCGGCAGGCCGCTCCCCGGCGTGGCGCCCACCGAGCAGTGGCGCGACTGAACGCCCGAGTGACGCCGCGGGCCCCGTCCGGGACGAACCGGACGGGGCCCGCGCCGGACGGGACCCGCGCCGGACGGGACCCGAGCCGGACGGGACCCGAGCCGGACGGGGCCCGCGCCGGACGGGGCTGGGCGTTCACGCCACCAGGGGCTGCTCGTCCAGCTCCGCCAGCGTCACGGTGCACAGCCCGCCGCGCTCGGCCCGCACGTCGGTCACCTCGAGCTGCGTGCCGGGCGCGAGGATGAACTCCTCCTCGCCGGTGAACGCGGAGAACCTGCGGATCCCCACGGCCCTCCTCGGACGCACCTCGAACAGCGTCCGCTTGCCGCGCCGCCCGAGGAACGCCTGCGCCACGCTCAGCTTCGACGTGCACGAGGACACGCCCCACCACGTCACCGTCCGGCCGGGCGGGTACTGCGCCCGCAGGTCCAGCGACACCCCGCGCCACAGCGGCTCCGTACGGGCCGGCAGGTGCGACACGGCCGAGAACAGCAGCCGCAGGTACGGCAGGTAGGGCACGATCCGGCTGCGGTCGGGGCTGCGCAGGGTGGCGTTGATCTGGCGGTAGAAGGCCGACTCGCAGGTGTAGAGGTACAGGGCCGCGATCTCGTCGGCGGACAGGCCGGAGGTCTCGGCGGCGGGCAGGTTCTCGCCGAACCGGTACGACTGCTCCACGTGCCAGTCGAGCCCCGACAGCAGCTTGGCCACCGGGGCGACGGACTCGCGGAAGGGCATGAGCGGGCTGCCGAACACGCCGCTGATCGCCGGCAGCTCCAGGCCCTCGTCCTTGACGCCGGCGAGCCGTTCCAGGTAGAGCTTGTGCAGCTCCATCGTGGAGGCGATGAACGCGCCCATGCGGTCGGCCGTGCCGGCGTCCGCGCCGCCGTCCCGGCCGGCGTCGTTCCAGCCCTTGCTGGGCAGCCAGTCGATCCCGTCGGCGCCGAGCGCGTTCAGCGCCGCGTTCACCTGGGCGAAGTGGTCGCCGTCGCAGAAGATGTCGCCCTGCGCCGCGGGGTTGGGGTGGTCGATGTGCCGGACCTCGACCTCGGGATACTTGCGCTGGAGCCGGAGCACGACCTCCTTGAGGCTGCGCGCGTGCACGCCCCACCACGCGAACACCACGCCGCGGTCCTGCTCGTCGGCGCCCTGCTTGGCCCGCAGGATCTCCTCGACGATCCGCTCGACGACCGGCCGCCAGAACGCCGTGTGCTGGTCGGTGGCCATGGCCCTGTCGCTGCTGGCGGTGAGCGCCGCGTTCAGGAGCAGCACGCCCTGCGTGAGCATCGCCTGGAACCACTCCGGCGGCTGCACGGTGTCGTGCTGCTTCAGCAGCGCGCGGATGTCGGCGATCGGCGTCTTCTTCGGGATGCCGTGCTTCCACATCGCCGCCGCCTTGATGATGCAGCGGATCGACACGGTCTTGCCGAACTGGCTGTCGGCCCAGTCGTGGAAGGTGTTGTCGAACATCGCGATGCCGGTCGCGCTCTCGGCCCGCGGGTACGGGTTCTGGCCGAAGACGACGACCTTCCACTTGTGCGGCGGGTTGGGCTTGAGCGCCTGGAAGGTCAGCTCCCGCACGGGCACGACGTTCGGCCCGCGGTTCGCGCCGATGAACGTGGCCGCGGCCGGGTGCGCCTCGATGACCGGCTTCAGCAGCGGCAGCCAGGGCTCCCCGCCGCCGTTGAAGAGCTCGGCCAGGGCCAGCGGGTCGTCCGGGTCGGCGGGGGTGGGGGCGTTGTCGTCGCTCATGGTCGGCTTTCGGGTCGGGCACAAGATCGGATTGGGGGGAATTGTGCCGCATGTGATCCGCGGATGCGACGTCGCCGGGGTAGCTCGTCCGGGCGTCCTGGCAAGATCCGGAATTGTCGGCGCGGCGCGGTATCTTCGTGGCCTCTTGGAAGATCCGTACCACGCCCGGAGTGAGTTCATGACCGTCAAGCATGCGCAGCCGCCTCTCAAGGTCGTCCTGGTCGACGTCAACCCGAAGGTGGTGCAGGAGTGGCTGGCGGCCTTCGCCGACACCCCCGAGGTCGAGATCCACAAGGGTTCGCTCCTCGACCAGCGCGTCGACGCCTGGGTCAGCCCCACCAACGCGCGCGGCCGGATGGACGGCGGGGTCGATGCGGCCATCAAGCGCCACCTCGGGGCGGGCATCCAGCTCCGCGTCCAGCGGGCGATCCGTGATCAGTTCGGCGGGTCGCTGCCGGTGGGCAGCGCCGTGTGCGTGCCGTCGGGGGCGACCAACCCGCGGTTCCTGATCTCCACGCCGACCATGGTGCAGTCGGCGCAGGACGTCAGCGAGACGCTGAACGTGGCGATGGCGTGCGCCGCCGCGTTCCAGGCCATCCACATGCAGAACGAGCGGGAGGCGGGCAGCATCGGGTCGGTCGCGCTGGTGGGCATGGGCGCGGCGACGGGCAAGGTGCCGCCGCGGGTGTGCGCCAACCTGATGTGGACCGGCTACACGCTGTTCAACGACTACTCCTTCGGCGACTACGACGAGCTGCGCGCCACGATCCGCGAGCAGCTCGACGACATCGACGACCGCCCGCAGGAGCGCGTCCGCATCAAGCCCCCGGCCACCCGCGCCCGCGCCTGACGGCACGAGTCCGAGCTGCCGCACGACACCGGCGACGCGCGCTACCTGCTGGGCCGGCCGAACGAGTTCGGCCTGTTCAGCTCGTACTGGCCTGGCCGGTGGCGCCACCAGCCCTGCCTGGTGGCGGGGGTGGCGCCAGGAAGGTCGAGCGGGCGGCCGGCGAGCAGGTCCGCGTGTGCCCGCCGCAGGTCGCGATTCGGCTCCACGCCCAGCTCGCGGGCGATGACGGCGCGGACGCGGCCGTACCAGCGCAGCTCCTCGGCCTGGCGCCCGCACCGGTCGAGCGCGACGAGCAGGCGCAGGCACAGGGATTCGCGCAGCAGGTGACGGGTGACCTGCTCGCCCAGCTCCGCCACCGCCTCGCCCGCGGCCGGCGAGGATGTCCAGCTCGGCGCGCCGTTCCAGGGCGTGAGGTGACGCTCGGTCAGGCGGGGCGCCTGGATCTCCTCCAGCCGGCGGGAGCTCACGCCGTCGAACGGCCGGCCCCGCCACAGTGCCAGGGCATCCTGGATCAGCTCGCGCTCGCGCGGGGAGCCCCGCCCGGCGGCGGCGCGGTCCAGCGCCCGCTCGAAGCGCGGCGCGTCGACGGCGGCGGGGGCTGCGCGGAGCAGGAGCCCGTCCTGGCGGGTCTCGATCCACTCCCGCCCGAGCGCCTCGCGCAGCCGGGCCGCGTAGATATGCAGGCAGCGGCGGCTGTAGCGGGGCTGCGCGTCCGACCAGACCGCCTCGGCCAGCCGTTTCATCGACACGGTGGCCGAGGCGGACATGGCCGGCACGACCAGCAGCGTCCGCAGCTTGCCGGTGGTCAGCGGCACCGGCCGCCCGTCCACGGCCACCTCCAGCACCCCGAGCACCCCCACCGTCAGCCCTCGGCGCACGGCAGCCTCCTGCTCCGGCACCGGCCCACGCCACCCCGCAGCCTCCTGATCCGGCACCGGTCCGCGTCCGGCCGGCGTCTGCTGCTCCCGCGGCGACCCGTGCCCGGCCGGTTTCGCCGGTTCCCCGGCGGGTCGCTCGCCTGGGCCGGTCATCGCGTCACCGGGCGGCCGGGGCGGGCCGTGACGGGCACGGCCGCCGCCGCGGCCAGGACGAGCGAGCCGCTCGCCGCCATCGCGCGCCGCTGCGGCTTCGCCTCCGCCGAGACCTTCCGCCAGGCGTTCGTGGCCTGGGCCGGCGTCCCGCCGTCGCGGTTCCGCGCGGCCGAACGATGAAAGCGCGTGCAGGGCTACGGCCGAGCGTTGAAAACGCGCGCGAGGCTACGGCCGAGCGTTCGAGAGGGCGTGCGGCTCCGGGGCCCGGAGCCGCACGCGCGGAGCTCAGTCTCCTGTGATCACGAAGGTCGAGCCCGGCTCCCTGACGATGTCGCCGGTGGCCGAGTTCGTGATGGTGACGCCGGTCAGGGTCGCGCTGCCGCGGGCGCTGCCCTGGGCCAGGATGCCGGCGCCGTTGTTGGACCTGTCGATGCGGACGTTGGTGATGGCGACGTTCGGCATGTTGCCGCCACCGCCCTTGAACTGGATGCCGTCGTAGGTCGAGTCGTGGATGTCGGTGTCACGGATGGTCACGCCGGTGATGTCCCGGTTCTGGGCGAAGAGCGTGATGGCGCCGAACTTCTGCGCCTCGCCCCAGAAGACGCCGCCGCAGCGGTACAGCGCGTTGCCCGCGATCAGCGTCTGGCCGGAGAACGGCAGGGGGTTGTGGTCGGTGGCGAGCATGATGCCGGGGTAGTTCATCGTGTCGTAGATCAGGTTGTTCTCGATCTTGTTGTTGTAGCCGCCGTAGATCGCGATGCCGTTGGCCCGCCACGGAAGCTGCACGGTGTTGTTGACGAACTGGTTGTCGTGGGCGATGTCCACCGACGGGTCCTTCACGTACGGGTTCGCCCAGACGGCCAGCGAGTCGTCACCCGTCGTGCGGAAGGAGGAGTTGAAGACGCGCGAGTTCCGGGTGCCGTTGCTGAAGTTGATGCCGTCGGCGTAGGTGTTGCGGATGCGCATGCCGCTGAACTGCAACCCGTCGGCCGGCCCCCACAGCTCGGGGATGTTGTCGTAGTCGCGGCCGACCCAGACGCCCACGTTGGCGTGCTCGATCCAGACGTTCGAGATCTTCGTGTTCTGGCCGAAGCGCCCGTTCAGCCCGACCCCGCCCTCGGCGCCGCCGGGGCCGCCGCGGATGCGGCCGGAGCCGAAGATGGCCAGGTCGGAGATCTGCACGTTGTCGTCGATGTCGAAGCCGAAGTTGCCCTCGTGCGGGTGGTTGATGCCGCCCGTCGCCAGGTGCGGCTCGGTCAGGGTGTAGAGCTGGGAGTGCCACATGCCCGCGCCGCGGATCGTGACGTCGCTGATGCCGACCTGGTTGTACGGGCCGCGGTTCAGCGGGTCGTCGGTCAGGATCTTCTTCTCCTGCCGCCACTGGCCCGGCGGGATCCACACGCAGTCGATGACGCCGTTCTGGTCGTCGGTGACCGCCCGCTGGATGGCGGCCGTGTCGTCGTTCGCGTCGCCGGGCACGGCGCCGTACTCGGTGATCGAGGTGCACGCGGCCGGTTTGGCGGCCGGTGGCGCCACGTCCTCCAGGTCGATCAGGTCGATGATGTAGAAGGCGGCGCTGTCGCCGGCGTCCCGCTGGAGGCGGAACTTCGTGCCGGCCGGGTACGAACGCGACAGCAGCGCGTGCGACTCGTCGAACAGCCTCCTGGCGTCGGCCTGCGGCGTGTTGGTCAGCGCCTCCGGGTCGTCGCTGGTGCCGTACAGCCAGCTGTGCTTGGAGGAGAGGGTGAGTTTGCGGGCGAAGGTCCCGTCGATGTAGAGGCTGATCGTGGCGTCGATGCCGCCGCCGCCCGGCGCGTCCGGGATCGAGTTGCGCACGACGATCGAGTTGGCGGGGTTGGTCGAGGTGAACTCGACGTACTGGCCGGTACTGTCGAGCCGCACCGACTTCCTGCCCGAGGACTCGGTGGCGAAGTTCGTGTGGCCGAACGTGCGCAGCGGGTCCGTCTGGAGCAGGGTGCCCTGGTAGGCGGCGGATTCGGCCTCGTACTCGACGTACGGCACCGAGGCGCCGCGGCCGACGGTGATCGCCTGCGAGAGCGTGTTGTTGCTCTCGTCGGTCTCGGTGACGGCGCCGGTCGCGTCGGCGGTGGCGGTGATCGTGGCGCCGCCGGTGGTGGCGGTCCAGCCGCCGGTGACGGCCACATTGGCCGTCGCGCCCGCGGCGATCGGCGCCGTGCCGGTGTCGAGCGTGGTGCCGCCCACCGCCACGCGGGTGACCGTGGTCGCGCCGGTCGTGGTCGTGCCGCGGTTCTTCACGGCCACGGTGAACGTGACCCGCGTGCCGGCGGCGGGGTTCGGCGGGGTGGCGCTGATGCTCAGCACCTGGAGGTCGGGGCCGGGGGCTTCGGCGATCTCCAGGGAGGTGGGCGCGGTGTAGGCGTTGTTGGCCTCGTTCTGCTCGGGGACCTCTCCCTCCTCGTCCACCTTGGCCGAGACCTGGTACGTCCCCGCCTTCCTTGTCCCGATATTTGCGGACACGGTGGTGGATGCTCCGGCGGCCAGCGCGCCCACGCCGGCGCTGCCCGCCTTGGTGGTGCCCGCGTAGAGGTTCACCGAGGTCGCGGTGGAGGCGGCGGTGCCGGCGTTCCTTACCGTGGCCGACAGCGTGATCGCGGTCGTCGCGGTGGGTGAGGCAGGCGTCCAGGTGAGGCCGGTGACGACGAGGTCGGGGTTGGGTGCGGGGGTGCCGAAGATCTGGAACTCGGCGACCTGGCCGCTGGGGGCGCCGGAGTTGGCGGTGAACTGCAGCCGCACGTCGGCGGCCCTGCCGGTGACCGGGATGGTCACGGTGTTGCCCGTGGCCGGGTC